>WRMS01000010.1 GCA_009777025.1 Clostridiales bacterium
TCTGTTGCTTGCCGCCCCCGCCCCCGGGCCCCGCGGGGCGGGCGGCGCCGCCGATACTCAGCGTTGTGCTGCCAACCGCATAACGCAGGGCATCCGGGATAATATCCACAATCCTTACCGATTCGTAAGCCGTCACATCTGCCGGCATCCGGAAGCGGATGGTGTAGGTGATCAGATCGGTGAGTTCCGAGATTCGCAAAACATCCGCATCCTTAAAGACGCCCAATGTCTCGATCTCCGCTGCCGGCGGATCCGTATCGCCCACTTCTGCCTGGTTGAACAGTTTTGTTACGGCGCCGGCGTCAAAGCTGGTTTTCACCTTCACACTGAAGGTGATCGTCGCGACTGTCGCGTCTACAACCTCCGGGATTTCGAAGCCGTCGATCAGATCCTGTACCGTGACAGTGGACAAGACGCCGTCATTCTCAATCGTCACCACATTGCCGGAAGGATCATTCACATAGGGCAGAATATCCTCCAGCGTATCCTTGACAAGTATATCTTCCCCCGGCGCGGTTCCTACATTGCCAATCGTAATCACGTAGGTCAGCGTCTCGCCCGGGGATGCATAGCCGTCACCGTTTTCGTCGGTTACGCTCTTGTCGGAAGTCAAAATCGGGAATCCGGTAAACAGATAGTAGAACTCATGCACGAATGGCGTAAGAACACCGCCCGCATCGTACGTCACAAAACTGGCATTGTCCAATTCATAGACTACCGTTTCATCCTGCGGCGTAATGAATTCCCACCTGTCGTCCAGCCCGTTTGGCAGTACGGCGAGTTTCGTGATGGAGATCTCGTCATAGCCATAGGAGGGATCGCTGATCACGTTGCCGTTGACGTCCAGGGGCAGGCCGTAGTACACAGGCGGCTGCGCCGGCTTAACGCCTGCCGGGTCGGTAGAGGTCTTTACTACATTTTCTGCCGTCGGCGCATAGACCTGCCTTCCGGGCGGGTTCTCTTCTTCCACGCCGCGATGCATTGCCTCGATCGGCGTGTAGAAATTATCCGCCAGATAAATATAGGAATGGTAGGATACGCTTCCATAGAGGCTGTCGCCGATCAGAAGCCAAAGCTTGCCGTTATTGGGGATATTCACGCTAAATGTGTAGTTGCCATCCTTATAAGTAGCGCCGGGCGTTAGCAGGCTTCCCGTTTGATACAATCCGCTGGAAGCAGCCGCATTGAACTCCGAATCACTAAAGCTTG
Source organism: Clostridiales bacterium (assembly GCA_009777025.1). Taxonomy (GTDB): domain Bacteria; phylum Bacillota; class Peptococcia; order DRI-13; family UBA5745; genus WRMS01. Next base: position 1,210 of record WRMS01000010.1, read on the forward strand.
TCATACCAAAATAGGAATTCGTCTCATCATAGGGGATAAACAGATAGCGCAGTTCGGTCAGCTCCGGTTCCAGAGAAAGGTTCAGCGCGGCGCTGGTAACGATCGGGGGAACTTTTGCGCTAATGGTTACGGTATCCACCGGCGTATTTCCCTCAGCATCTTCAACCAGATAAATCTTGGAGGATGCCCTTTGCGCGTCAATATCGGTAAAGTCCGCAGTCGGGGCGCCGCGCATGTACATCAGTTCATAGAAATAGAAATTGTACAAGCCGCGTGCAGCGTTATTTCCCGCCGTTCCGATTTCGTATTTGCCGTAATCCCAGCCCCAGGCGATCGAGCCTGAACCGTCAAAGGACTGCTTATACAGATTGCCCGCATTGTCGAGGAAGAGGACCTGCGACTGATAGGTGGTAATCTGCTTGATGTAAGGCAGTTCTTTCAGATAGCCGCCTGTATAGTCAAAGCTATCCACATCCACGACCAGGTTGATCCAGCCCTGCTCCTCCGACTTGACGCTCGGTACGCTGGTAACGGTTGTAACCCCTGCAGGAAGATCGGTTCTGCTGCTGTTGTTGACGCACCAGGGTCCGCTATAGCCCGGTTCGGCTACGTAGAAATTGCCGCCATAGGTAATCGGAGACGCGCTCTCACGCCGGATCACATAGACAAGGCGCCTGCCCAGGGCGTCCAGCGGATAGTCATAGGTATGGCTTCTGGGATCGCCGCTGTCCGTCGTATTCATATACTTTTTATCATATATGGTCGGATGGAGGCCGTCGCCCATCTGGGACCACTGGCCGAACCTGTTGTAAGAATTATATTGCGCTAAAAAGTTCGAAGTGGAAGTCGCGCCGGAGAATACCGGCCCGGCGGGTTCATTCAGATAGCCCTGCGTATCCCCGTCGCCCAGCGTTCTGATCAGCGTCGCATCTTTCACATAAACGCTGTGTTTGCCGCCGTTGGTTGTCGTAAACAGCGGGCCGTCGGTTAAAAGCCCATAATGCACGTTCCAGCCGATGACCCAAACCCTGCCATAGACGTCCGTCAGGTAACTGGTATATCGGCCTGCCGTCACGGTGGCTATCGGCGGCGCAACCGTGTTATACGGAGAAGAGCTGAGATCAAACTGAATCCATTCCGGCGTCAGAATCTGATTTTCTCTGCCGCTAGGCCAATAGTTATACGTGCCGCCGCCGGCGCTGGTATACGAAGTCATTCGGCTGGTGGCGGTCGCTTCATAATTCGTACCCCATGTCCAGGCCCTGCCGTCGCTGGTCACCGCCATGCTGGTATTAAACTCAGCGGAGATGCCTTTCACCACCATCCCGCTGAAGAAACTGACTTGCACAGGCGTCTGCTGTAAAGTTCTATTCCCGTGACCCAACTGCCCGCTGGTGTTATACCCCCAGGTATAGATCTGTCCGGCGGAATCCAATACGATACCGTGCTGATTGCCCAGGACGATATCCACGACGTTGTAAGCGTCGAATTCGGGCATTCTTCTGGCTTCCCGCTGATAGCCGCTCCATCCGTTAATCCGGTAGCCGTCCGCATAGCCCCAGGCATAGACGTTGCCGTCCACGTCGATGGCGAAGGTCGCGCTTGCCGCTTCCGTGGTCGTGGCTACTTTTTTGATTTTGATTCCCTCAAGGGAGGTGACAATCTGCGGCGTGTTGTTGTTGATGGAAGTGGTATAGTTGCCCATCTGGCCTTCCAAGCCTCTTCCCCAGGCATAGAGCACGCCTTGATCATCCAGCGCGTAATTGGTATGGTATCCGCCCTCGACCTGGACAATCTTGATGTTATTATCCATAAAGTAGGGAACCCTGGCCATGCCGCCCGCATAGTCACCGACGCTTTTTCCGGTTCCCAGCATGCCGTAGGCATTATAACCCCAAGTCCATACATATCCGTTTGAGTCCAGCGCGATCCCGCCTAAATAGTTGGTTTCCGCTTCGATGAATCGCAGTGAGGAAACCTGCGCCCGCGTCGGCGCGTCGGGAACGCCCGGCTCCACGGCAACCGCAGCGGGTAACAATAGCCCGCCGGGCATAAGTCCGAGGGCCATGAGCATCATCAACGCCAATACAAGAATCCTTGCTGTCATTTTGGTTTTAACTTCCATAGTAACTTGACCTCCTACCTAATTTATGATTCGTCCCCTACTTTTGCTTACCATTCCTGTTTCCACTTTACGTAATGTGAATGGATTCACCTCCTCCGCCTTCGTCCCTTAATCGACTTTCAATCCATATAATCACTTCCTGGTCTTCCGGGAGAAGCCTATCCGGTTCCACTTCCTCCCATACGAACAGGAAGACGTCGTCCAACGCTTTGTATCCGATAAAATACTGCTTATCTTCGATTGTTTTTGCCGAAACGGAGTAAACGATACCATTCTCATCGACGCATTCCGCAGAATAGGGAATATCCCATTTATGCCTGAATCTTATTAAATCTGTTTCTGTCACTATGCTTCTCAGTTCCGTCAGAAAGTCGTCCTCTTGCCTTTCGATTTGATCGTAAGGCGGATCCGAACGCGTTCTATAGAAGTTACTGATTCCGACAAGGATACTGGTGCATACCGTAATGGCCGTCGCATATATGGCTACTTTGTAACCGACGCTCAGATCGTGCCCTTGGCCCATGTTTTGGTTTGCGTCCACTTTGTTTCTGTACAGACTCTGCCCGGCAGCTTCGGCGGCAAGCTTCTGCTGCAAACCGGCCAGTGTGCGGAACATGATATCGGGCGTAGCAAGATGTGCCATCTCCTCAAGGAAGATTTGCTTAAGCACGAGTTCCTTACCCGATTGTCGCTGCTTTTCCGCTTCCATCATCCAACTCCGTTAAAGACTTTTCCCTATGTCGCCCGACTGATTGAAGGTATCTTCGTAGAACAAATTGGGTCTGTGATAAAGCCCCGCCTTTTCCTTCGCGATCAATCTCCTGCATCTTTCACCCCCTTGCCTGTTTGTTTATTAAATATGCTCTCAATTGAAGTTACATTAGCCGAATCGGCTGGCAATTTGCAAATATTTGAATAAATACAAGGCTTTCTTGCTCATCCAGGCTCTGGATACGCAGCGGTTTTTCTTGTTTTTACACATTTCCTTCACATATTTCTTGCATATTGTGTACGGCTCTGATAAAATGAGTGTGTTTTCACCCTCTTTCTTGTTCGTGAAAACAAGGACAAATCGTATGCTATTTTGATGTTTTATGGCTCTCCATGAATTCGTTCTATAGCCGTGGCTTCAGTCGCAGGATGAAGCGAAACTCCATGTACGATCAGTGTTGTACTCTGCGTGATCGTTGCGTTCCTATCTTGTTGCGCATCGAGGGAGATTGGAAATGGATCAACTGGAACTGAATGCTGCATTCTATGCGGCGCAGGCCGGAGACGGCGATGCGTTCGCGAAATTGTTTGACGCCTTCTGGAATATGGCGTACTACAATTGTGTCAGGCATTTGCGAAATCAGCAGGACGCAGAAGATGCGGTACAGGAAGTATTTCTCATCCTCCACAGACGAATAGGCAACCTGAAAGGTCCTGAATACCTGGCGAAAGGGATTCAGTATTATACTATGGAGGTTTGCAGCGGTTATTATAAGAATAAGAAACGTATTCCTCCCGAACTGCTTTCCTCTCTGGATGATATGCTTGAGCTTCCGCCAACGGAAAAGGAAGAATTCTTGCCTGAATCCGTTTTGGAGAATAAAGAACTGAAAGCCCAGATTCTTGATCTGGTCAATCATCTGCCGCCGAAGCAGAAGAGCGTACTCTTTCATTATTATTTCAATGATTTTTCCGCCGCAGAAATCGCGAAGCTACTGGGCATAAGCGTCAGTGCGGTAGGATTTAACCTGCACAAAGCACGCAAGAAATTATCCATGCTCGTCAAGGAAAAATCCGATATTGGCCAATCTTTGTTCCCGGCTCTCGCGCCGGTATTAACAAAAGTCTTCTTCGAAAATATGCAGTTCAACGCAACACCTATTGCTAAACAGCAAATATCGCAGGCTTTGCTGAAGCGACTGGTGACGGACACTGTTTCCACAGGCCAGATTCTCGAAAGCGCGGGCCGGACAGCGGCGCATGGCGCGGGCAGAATCCTCGGTTTAAGCCAGAGCGCGGTCACCGGTGCAGCCAGCGTCGCCGCTTGCGCCTGCATCGCTTTTGGCGCGTTCCAAATCGTTCAGACCACGTATACGGCAGCGCCGGAAAGCCCGCCGGCAGTGGTTTCGCAGGAGAACGATTTTTTGACAGCCCTCATGAAAGTACAATACGAGTCCGACCTGGATCTGTTCAAACGGGAATGGGATATCCGGAATGCAGCGGAATGCGTCGATGAAACAGGCGCTTTATACTCCATCTCCGCTAAAATAGTTGACGAGAAGCAATACTTCATTGGTTACAAATCGGCAAACGATAGCTTTGCCCTGACTTGGGAAGAAACCTTGCTGAACGCATCCCTTCCAGAAGGCACGGATATCATCGAATGGATGGAAAAGCAACAAAACCCTAACTAAATACGCTATTGCGAGGGCTGTCAAATGTTTAAAAGAAAAAGTGCCGGTATGCGTTTACTTATGGTATCGCTGATCGTCATGATGATCGCGGGCCTGGTTCCGGGTGGATTGATTACCCCCTTTACGGCAGTTGCCCAGATGTCCGTCATGCAAAAAACGGAGGCAAACATCGTTTGGGTGTCGCCGGGTTCCTATCATTTCGCCGCATTGGACGACGACGGGCGGGTCTGGACCTGGGCGACAAACGCAACCGGCCGCGATGCGCTCGGGCGTACCTATACCACCACAAGCAGCGGCACAGCGCCGGACGACCAGGGCGGACAGGTGACGGCTACCGTCTATCCCGGCGAAACCTTACCTTATATCGTGCAACTCAGTTCGTCCTATCGCAACAGTTACGCCCTTGACCAGGAAGGGAACATATGGTCCTGGGGCTTGGATAGCCAAAGCGCTTTGGGTCGGTCCGGCTCAGGCGCTTTGCCGGGCAGAGTCAGTCTGCCATCCGGTATAAAGGCAAAATGGATCGGCGCCGGCTACTTTGGGTGCAAATTTATCGATATGGAGGGGGATTTGTGGGTATTCGGCTCCGGATCCCAAAACAGTCTGGGTATCGGCGCCACTGCCGACCAGCTCCTTCCGGTAAGGCTTGAGGAAGACGTCAACGGAAACAGCCTGCTGGGGCTTCATTTTGCCATGGTGGAGTCCTCCGACTATATCGATACGGCTTGCGCATTGGCAATTACCGAAGACGGCAAGCTTTATACCTGGGGTAGGACGACGAACAGCAACTTGTATCCTGCCGACTTGCAAAGCGCAAAACCAAGATATATCGGCACATACAATACATCAGATCCCATCGGTGCTCCTGACGCTGCAGCCGTATACCCTGTTATTCCCATGCCCTTGGGCAGTGAAGTGAAGACCCTGACCTGCGGAAACGGTTCCATGGGTTTCCTCACTTCCAGCGGGGAAGCCTATTCCTGGGGGACCAACTCCAATGTGGAAGGCTCCGGCCGTCTGGGGCAGGGTCATATCAGTCCGGTTCCGCTGCCGACAAAAATCACAAACGTGAACAATGCCCTTACCTCGGCGCCTCTGTTTGTCAGCTTCAGCATCTATGCCTGGTCCTCCAGCGCGGTCGATGTGAATGGCGTGATCTATGGCGCCGGCGCCAACCACGGCAGTAAGCACGGTTCCATCGGGACGCCAAACTGGCTGACATCCTACACGCCGACGTTTATCACTTCCTCCTGGCAGCCGAGAATTTTCATCGTGTCAGAAGGGTACTACGGAACGCAGTGGATCGACGTACACGGGAACTGTTATTCCCGGGGAACAGGCGCGGGCGGCCCCGGGGGCGGAACCACCCTGGAGCCCTGGGTTAAATTTGTGGGAGCGGGCGTGCCCATGTTTACCAGACTGGACAGCGATCCTCCCATTCATGTCAAGCGCTATACGGATATGCCGGGGAATACGCTGACTGTCGAACTGGACAGACCGGCTGACGAGGTCCGTTACGTCATCCTTTATCCGGACGATACCGATATGTATACCTTCCCCGATCCGGACCCGTTCGGCGCGCCTATTCGAGAGCGATTCTACGATCTGTCTTTTATGGAATTTACCGAGCCTTATCATTTTCGGGATACCTATCCGCAATTGCTTCTTTCCCCGAACTACGATAAGCCGGAAAGCCGCTATTACGCCAATCCTAAAATTACCAACGCTGTTTTTGAGGAGATCTATAGCCGCAAGACAGGGGATAACGCGGGGGACATGGTTCCGAATGCCAGCAGCCGTATATTTGAAAAACAGAACCTGATCACCGGCAACTGCATCGTTTGGGTGCAATCGAAAAACAGCGCCGGCACGACGCGTATGGTCTACCGCATAGACAACTTTTACACGTCGGCAAACGTCTGGGTGCAGGGCGTCCTTCCGGGATCATCCCCCGCGCAGGACGTATTGCTCTACGGCCCCCGGCTGGCGCCCGGTCCATACGGAATCCCCCTCAACCAGGACAAAGACGCGCTGGCTTATACCGAACCGCCTCTGGGCTGGGATGTGGTGCAGCCGGATCCCCTCACAGACTCGCTGCTCTGGCCTGTATGGATGTATTACACCCTCGATCCCGCCGGCCAGGCTGATACATACGCCGTTGCGGACGCTTTCGGCGTCCATCATAGGATCGACCCTTCCAAAGAGGTCATCCTGGACAGCCTGGATAAGCTGACGGAAACACGCACGCCGGAAACGACGGTAACCTTTTCCTATAGTAAGAATCCGGATTTATGGGCGGACGTCAACCTCCATTTCATTTATGACGACGGATCACCGGTTTCCTTTGACGGCGTGACGCCAAGCATTCCCGTCATGGAGACGCGGGAAATGATGATCCCTATCGCGCCAGCCAGACTAAGCGACATAGACCCGTACTTCCCGCCGGAAGCCTATGATGAGAACGACGCGGCTGTCGGTTATTATGCGGGTACGCCTACAGACTATACGCTTGAGAGCCCTCTTGTTTATGCGCCCTGCACTTTCCCGGATGGCTTTAATCCGGCATTAAGCGCCGCTGCGCCGGTCGACATCTGTATTATCTACAAGAAAGGCTTGCTGAATGTCAGTGAAACATTCTGGAGGATCACGGATAAGGGCAGCGACATTCGAACCCAAATAACAAATAACCAGGGCCTTGCATCCATACGGAACGCATTTGAGCCTTCTTCTGTGGTTAGCCGCAACGGCTCGCCGATCGAAAACAATATCCTCTTTGGCTACGAGCTCTGGAAGGAAAGCGCATCGGGTTATTCTTTTGCGGAACGGCATACCTATGAATGGTTGTCGCCGGATCCGCTTGCTACGGGACACTATGCTGTGCAGGCTGCTGTGATCGCCGATCTCGAGGGCAGCGACTGGGAGATCCGTTGGCTGTATTATCCGGATGAGCATCAGGTAAACGGCATACCGGACGAGGACGAAGCCAGTATTGTCGTAAACTGGTACGGGAGAAGCGCCACCGGCGCCCAGTCTGTACTCAAGAGCGTTACCGTTTGGGATTTGGCAGGTACAGCAAAGAATTTTACAGAGAATAAGTTCGCCCATCTGGCTGAGCCGGAAAGATGGATACTCGCAACAGCGGAAAACTACCTAAGCTATTTACCGCCAGGCAATCCGTCGCCAACCGGTACGATCCTGCTGACGGCAGGCTCTGGGAATCCTTCTGTTTATTTCTGGTACAATATCGACGCCAATGAAAATGGGCTTATCGATGAGGACGAATACATTACCGTCCGGCATCGGCTCTACGGGGAGGATCAGAATAATCTGGGAAAACCGGATGTGGTCGTGCAACCCTTCCTTCTGGGGGATATCTATTACGGTTCTCCTACGGCGCATGTCATTCCCGGCTATACCGCCGTCGGCTGGTGCGCAGATGTGTATGACAACGCCATGCCGGACGAAGAGCTTCACTTAATCGAATCGATTGACGATTCTCTCAGCATCTATTTTGAAACCGACCCGCTGGCAGGCAACGGTCAGATCATGACCATCCTCTACATGGGGATTGCCGCGCCGATCACGATCCGCTTCCGTCTCGTCACCTATACGGGAACAGAATTTGAAATGCCGCCGCAAATCTTGACCGGCTTGGTTGGTCAGGATGTTACCGCTTTGGTACAGGATCCCGTTACGGCGAATCCTATGTGGATTCTGGACGACGCTTTGTCGGTCCTGCCGCCGGATTCCCGCTTCGTTCTCCGAAATACGCCGCAGGAATTCCTTTACCATTACAAAGAAAACCTGACATATAGCTTTATCACTGTCGTTGCGGCGTCCACCGACGACCGGCTGTCCTTTGAATACCCCGCGATACGGGAATTAGCTACCGCCGCCCCCTTCCCAGTACAGGCGGATGCGATCCCGAATTACGTAGTGACTGGCTATACACTCTACAACGCAAACGGTGTGCAGATCAAAACAGGCCTGGGAGACGTCTGCTCGGTCGACCCGCGAGACGGGCATCAGCGCCTTGTCTTTACTTACGTTTCCCTGGACACGGAGGTATACGTCAAATGTATAGGTCCGGAAGGACAAGTCCTGGACGACATGTTCTATACTGCCAGCATAGGGCAAAAATACGCAGTGCGGGCGCCCTATATTTCTTCCTCTTATTCGCTGGTCGGCGACTTGATGCAAATAATTGACCCGGTTCTGGGCGGGACAAACGCGGTCGTCTTCCAATATGCCTATACCGAAGGGGCCAGAATCGAATTCTATGAGGTTGGTAAGACGGAACCAATCCTGCAGCGAAATGTCACCTCGCCCTTTTCTTTTACCGAATCGTATCTGGAGGGCCTGCTTTCCAATCTCTGGCAGTATAATGCGGAAATAAGCGGTATTCCGCTTCCGCTGAATATCGATACGCCGGACATGATGAACGAAGAAGTATTTAGACTCTATTTCGACAAAATCCTTGTACCTGTCATGCTTGTCGCTGTCAATGACCGGGATTCCTCAGAAATAGAACGGATCACGAAGTATTATGATCATTCGGGAGAATTACCCTATCCTTCCAATTGGCTGCGCGCCGGTGAAATGGACGAAGTCGTCACGGAGGCTGTCCTGGGTTATACCCTGAAAGCGGAAGACAGAAGGCTCGAATACATTGAAGCTTCCAGTACTTTTGCCGATCCGCAAGAAATTGAGTTTTTGTACCTGGAGAACGAGATGGGCCTTGTACGCGTCCTCATGTATTACGATAACAGCGAGGCGAACGTCCTGCAGGAATACACCATTCAGATTCAAGTCGGCAGCGCATTTACCGCTTCCGCTCCGCCATCCTATCCGGGCTTTACCTTGACGCCCGGGCAGGAGAATCCAACATCGATATTTGTAGAAGACGGCGAGAATACCATTAAATTCCATTATGACGACCTTCGTAAAGAATTGATCGTTAAAATGGATACAAAGGGTACGGTGGAAGAGTATTCCAGAGAGAAGTTGCCTGTAGGAACAAGCCGTACGATCTGGCCGCCTTATAAACTGGATCATGTTGCTGTTGCCTTGAGTATTGACGGGGGCGTGACGAAAACGAATATCGGAAGCGGCTATACCGGTTACGATATCACGCTGACCGACGATACCGAGATCCTATTCTACTACCTACCGATCGCGGAAGTCGTAGACGACTATGTGATCGTGGTGACGGTGCGGGGCGTAACGATGGGCCCGGACAGCAGCGAGCTGTACAGCTACACGACCTTCAAAGCCAAGAACAGCGGCGCCTTCACGGTGAACGCGCTGCCGTACAACGGCTATGTGCTGCTTGACCCCTCTTCGAGCCCGGCGAACTTGATGGCGGCGGAAACGCCGATTACCCAGACCTTTACCTATCAGAGCTTAACGACGACGGTGACGGTCTATGCGGAAGACGGGAACGGCAACCCCATCCCCGGCTTCAGCCCCATCAATGTCCCGGCTACCGAAGGGCAACCCTTCAGCTATAACGCGCCTTATATCCTGGGCTGGAACCTGACGGGCGCCGCTACCCAGACCATCCCCGCGGTAGCTGCCGGCGGCAACAGCTTAACCTTTGTCTATGCCCAGGCCAGCGGCAATGTGACAGTGATTCTGAAGGAAAACAACGCTGCCGGCCAAGTGATCAAAACCCTGAGCATGGACTTGAACATAGGCAACTCACCGCTGACCGTACCTATCCCGGACCTGAGCGGGGAGAACTACAGCCTGGTCACGGTCCCGGCACAGTCGCCGACAGTGCTGACCTACGACGGGAACGCCCATGAAGTGGAATACTACTACACAAAAAGTGCAAGGGCCGTGTCCCTGCGGACGATCGACATCACGGACCCGGGGCAACCTGTGCAGATCGGCAGCGATATCGCCGCCGGCAGCTACAGTGTCGGGGAAGTGGCCAGCTTCGACGCGCCCACCCTGACGGGCTACAAGCTGGAGAGCACCACGCCGCTGCTTGTGATGATCACGGCGGGCGGCGGCGTGCAGATCGTGGAGTTCAACTATACGAGCCGCGCGGAAGGCGAACTGGTGGTGCAGTCGGTATACAGCGGAGACGGAACGATCCTGCAGACCTATACGATCACGGGTACGGTGGGCCAGAGCTTTTCCGTACCGGCGCCTTCTCTCGCCGGCTACAAGCTGGCCGCCGCGGAGCCGCCCTCGAAGACGGGCAGGGTCCCGGATACCATCAGTTTTACCTATGACAAAGATACGGTAACGGTTACGGTTGCGCTTCAGGACAAAGACGCCGTTCTGCTGATGCCCGCCGAGAACTATGAGCTGGCCAGAGGGCTTACCCATACGGTATACGCGCCTCACCTTCCCGGATACATGCTCATCAGCGCAGGCAGCATCGTCTTTACGGACATTTCCGGCGACCAGACCGCGGTCTTTATCTACGAGTCCCTTGCCCCACCCGAGAGCCGTGAAATCGGTATTTATACCTCGCTGGATGAGGCTGCGCCCGTACATCATGAAACGCTGCGGATCATTCAAGGCGAAGACGCCGAGATATACGCGCCCTATCTGAACGGCTACATCCTCATTGGCTATATGCTGGACGCGGGCGGCAGAGTCCCGGTGACGTCCCTTTCGGAAAACACAGTGAGAATTCCCAATGTCCATTCCGACGGCAACCTCATTTTCTACTACCAAAGCATCGATACCTACGTTGAGGAAGAATACGTCAACATCATCGTCCGCGGCGTGGATAAAGCAAACGGAACCGGTTTGTACAGCCATACCGTTACCGTACGGAAATCCGATACGATAAAAGAGATTAAAGCCTTTGAAGTAGCGGGCTATACGCTTATTCCGCCCGCTTCTGTCCCGCTGGTGTCCGATGGCGGCAGGGCGGAGGTTGTGTTTGAATATACGAACCAATCCACCTATGTGGTGATTAAGGCGGAACTGCTGGGAGGCGGTCAGGTACCGGGTTTCAGCGATATCTACGTTCCGGCGCAGATCGGGCAGCAATTCAGCTATTATGCGCCCTACATCCCGGGCTATCTACTGCAAGACGAGTTGATCAAAATCCTCAGCAATGTCGGGGAGCTCGATTCCTTGACCTTCCTATATGACGAGTCCTTAGGTAACGTTCTGATTCTGCTGAAAGAGAACAATGCAGACGGAAAGGTCATCAAAGCCATCAGTGAATCTCTGGAGATTTGGGAGAGCGCGTTCTACTCCGCCGACAGCTATGATCTGACCGCAGAATTCTACACGGCGATAGGCTCGCAAACCTGCGAAGTCGAAGGCGGGGACACCTGGACAACGATTGAGTTCTATTATGAAAGAATGATGCGCGGCGTAGATATTGAGCTGTTTAACAGAAGCAGCAATTCGGTGATCGGCTACTTTTATAAAGAGTCTTTCCCGATCGGCGATGTGGCGGTGATTCGCGCGCCCGGCGTAGCAGGCCTTATGCTGGAAAGCGACAATCCCGCATTTGTACTGATCCAGGAAGGCCCGGGCAATCAAACGCAGCGTTTTGATTACACCGAAGTATGGCCCGACAGTATCCTGGTTTACGCCGTCAACGACGCCGAACCAAATGAAATCCTTCATAGCTTCAGTATGAACGGCGATCCGGGCGCAACTCTGCGCGTCAACGCACCGATCGTCCCGGGCTACAGGCTCAAAGCCGGAGAAAAGTATACGGTGGAACAAACCGTCCCTGGCGTCGTGATCTTCCCTTACGAAGAGGATTTCGGGGCCTACGCCACAGTGAACTATGTGCTGATCGATCACCAGAGCGGTAAAGAAATTGCTGCTCCCCAATGGATCGAAACCCAGTATACAGTCCTTGTCGGTTCGGACTTTACGGCGCAAGCGCCTCAGCTTCCGGGATATCAGATTGTCGGAAACCAAACCTACAAGCAGCGTGTGGAAGGCGTAATCTGGACAGTGGAGTTTTACTACATGGCAACCCACGACCCGGCAACAGTTACCGTCCGGTATCTAAACCGCTCCAGCGCGAATACCCTGATCAAAGAAGAGGAATTAAGCGGCTACTATGTGGGGCAGCCCTTCGCGCCAAAAGAGCATGTCCCCGAAACCTTCAACCACGGCGGGAGAAGATATACGCTGGAAGCCGACCCCCTACCTCCGGTAATCCTTGAAGCGGCCAATGTAGTCGAGGTCTTCTACCTTGACGCGGGTCCGGAAAGGCTCGGAGGAGGCGAAACTATTATCGAACAGCCGGTAGATCCCGAATACGCCACGCTGGTTATTCATTGCACCGACATCGTAACGGGGCAATTGATCTTCATCCAGTTGGTGAACGCCGTTGTCGGCAAGGAAGAAACCATATCTTCCCCTCTCATCGAAGGCTATTCGCTGGACGCCAGTTCCCCCGCCACGCAAACCATAATCATCGAAAAAGGAGACAACATCGTAAACTTCACCTATGTCAACTTACTCGATCTTGTACTGCCGGCGCCCCCCATACAATTACCACCCATGAGCGTACCGGTCGTCGGGCCTGTGTCGGAATTGTTCCTATTCCTGAACGAGCCCCCCATACCGTTGAGCAATCTGATCATGGAAACCTTTGAGACGGAAAAGCACATCAGTTACATATTCGGTTATCCGGACGGCACGATGCGGCCGGACATGGCCATCACCCGCGCGGAAGCGGCTGTGATCTTCTGGCGGCTGCTCAAGTCGGCTGACAAAGATACCTATATACCGCAAAGGTTTCCCGATGTGGAGAATGGTCAATGGTATGCGCAGGCAGTGAATTATCTGGCGAGCATCCAGATCCTGGTAGGCTTCGAAGACGGAACCTTCAGGCCGCATCAAATGATAACCCGTGCGGAATTTGCCGCTATCGCCTCCCGCTTCGACGGTTTGACAAGCGGTATCGACAACCCCTTTGCCGACGTGCCGGAGACCCATTGGGCGCGGGAGAGCATCGTCTCCGCCTATGCGAAAGGCTGGATCAACGGTTATCCCGGAGGCGAATTCCAACCGGGCGCCAGCATTACCCGCGCGGAAGTGGTAGCTGTCGTCAACCGCATGATGGGCAGGGCCTTGAATAGCAGCGGCATACCGCTGGAACAGTTTACCTACTACTACGCGGATCTGTCGCCAAGCCACTGGGCCGCTCCTACGATCATGGAGGCCTCGGTCTACCATGAGTACGAGGTGCAAGGATATGAGATTTGGACGCTGTGGTGATACCATATAGCAAATAAATATAAACTCAAACTGATCTCCAGTTTAGGCCTGCAGACGGATGGAAAACTACTGATGTTATGAGTAGTAGAACGAGTTGGGCCTGTGAGAAAGCCTGCCGCTTTTGGCTGCGTATGTTGTGTTGCCTCCTGCAGGACGCAACGATTGCCATGCGGCGATTATCGCTGTGTGATTCTTGCCTATGAATGAGCGCCTCTTTATTAACCAAACGCCACCTTAAAACAGGGATAACTGATTATTTTTTGCTCTTTGCTGTACAAGTAGAAGTTGATTTAGTTTAGAAATATCTATTTGGTAATGCTTTTCGCTCGCAATCCTATGCTCAATCAGCAATTCCTGATCCAGTTCACGTAGGCGTTTACGAAGCGTTTGCCTGGAAATACTCAAAGTATCCATTAAATTACGTAATGAAATGCCCTCATCAGAAAAAAGCCCAGCCTGAATAAGCAAATTATACAACTCGGCTGCTTGCCCCTCCATTCCTTTGTGAAGACTTGGAATAACTTCACAGTACTTTGCATATTCGCCTTTTCTTCTTATAAGTGCTTTTTCCAGCAACACCATCGATTTTTCTATTATTCCGATAAGCATAATGAGAAAAGGGGTAATATCGCCACGATTTGCGGGATTATTACAGGTATTGAAGGCAGCGTAATACTCCTGTAGATTTTCTCTAATTGTATAGGATAGACGATAGCCAATGATCGGCTCCAATACTTGTGAAAGGAGATAGCTGCTTATAAAACGGCTTGTCCTGCCGTTTCCATCATAGAAAGGATGTATATACCCAAAGAAATAATGGAATGCCGAAATTCTAAAAAAAACATCCAGACTTTCATCATGCAGAATATGCAGGGCTTTTTCCATCGCCAGAATAATCGTTTGCTCCGGAAATAATCCTCTATGAATCGATCGCTGGGTTGCCGTTGTTACAGTTGCACCGGCTTTTCTAAAAAGCATCCCATCTGGTATACTATCCGGGTCATCCTTATATATTTCTGCATAGACGAGTTCATTATAGATTGCTCGAATATCTTCACATGTTTCAAGAGGCAGTTGCTCTTTATTCATTAAGAGATAATACTTATTGACAATTCCCCAGAAACGTTTATGTGTATTCTTTTTTTCCATATCGATAAGAAGGTCTCTGATTTCTCGTCTGGAACTATGCACACCTTCAATACCATTCGTTAATTCTATTTCATCAACTAAACACCTTCTGACAAATTGCTTCATGGCTTCACCGGGCAATGCATTTGTTAAGATATAGATGGATTTATCAATCCGCCGAATATTTCCTATACTGATCAATAGCTCCGGCAAAGGCAAGAAAAATGCTTGATTTGTTCCAATCAAAAAATCCAAATGTATAGCGTATGGATCTTGATATCTAGTCTCAAAGACCCTTTCATAGTTATCTTTGTCAGAATAAAACACCTTTAAAAGATCTGTATACATAGTAATCTCTTGCCCAATCTTCGTTAAAATTGTCATCGACACAATAAATGTTATGTATGATTGCTAATTTTAGCCGAAATTAGCAATCAAATAGTATAATACTGAATATCATTGCCCATGTCAATTGAAAATAGCATTTTGTTATGTTGGCGACGTGTAGCAGAAAGGCGGATACCGCAAGATGCAAAAACTCTTCAAGATTCTTGAATCGGAATATGGAATCGTGTCAAATACTTGCCGCCCCGTTCCGGGAGGATTCTCCACAAAGGCGTCCTATCATGTTATTGCTGCGAATGGTGTAGAATACTTCTTGAAAATTTATGACAAAACCCTGCCAACAGTATTGCCATTCATCAAACGCATTGACGCCTATATGCCAACGCTGCATCGACTGTCGCTAACGCCAGCTCTGCACGGGCGTATACTGACGCCAATCCCTGCTCTCAGCGGGGCCTACAAAGCGGAAACAGAGTATGAGGTTCTTGTAGTATTCCTCTATATCAAAGGCGACGTACCGGGAATCGATGGGATGACCCCAGCGCAGACGATAGAGTTGGCTGAAACCCTGGCGCTCTTGCATGACAGTGATCAAACAGGCTTGATCGAAACCACTGCGCTTGCCGAAGATCGTGCATTGCTCTTTTGCGGGCATCTGCTTCGCTATTTGGAGAATCCAAGAGCAGGACGTGAAGCGCTCACGGATGCGCTCTTATCCCATTCCGATATACTCATTGCTGCCATCGAAGAAGCCTTTCGTTTGCGCGATTCACTAAGGTTTGGGTATGAGACGCTTGTACTATGCCACGGCGACGCACACGGCAACAATGTCATCCAGAGCAACCGCCTGGTATTGGCTGATTGGGAGGATTTGCGTCTAGCCCCCGCTGAGGCTGATTTGTTCATCCATGCCTGGCATCCATATGGGCGCTTACTATTGGAATCCTATTGCGCTGTCCGACGCGATTATCAGATCAACGACGATTTGCTTTTCTTCTATACTTTGCGCCGACGTCTTGAGGATGTTTGGGTCGATATCGAGCGCTTGACAGAGGAAACGCCGGATGAACGCGAAACAATAGAGCTACTCAGGTGGATACGCTTTGGTATCGAAGAAATCAAAAAGCTGTGTCAGACGAGATAGCCTTATAGAGCAGGAGACGAGCGTCTACTTTGGGCGTAATACGAGACTTGTAATTCTACAATTCTGGCAATACACGCCTTAGTTTAGCTTTCACTTGAAAGGGGCTAAGCGAATATGCTATACTGTTTCCATCAGAGCAAGGGAGCTAACCGAAATGGCTACAGGAGAAAGAATACGGTACATCCGTAAGCTGCGGGGTATGACACAAAAACAACTCGGTACACTTATCGGATTCGATGAAAAAAACGCCGATGTACGCATTGCTCAATATGAATCCGGCACACGAACGCCAAAAGAAAAGCTGTTGACAGACATAGCCACAGCATTGAATGTTAGTCCAAGGGCGCTGGACTTACCCGTTATAGATAGTTATGTGGGACTGACGCATACGCTTTTTGCTTTAGAGGATTTGTACGGTATACAAATTGGCGAGATAGACAGCGAGGTGTGCCTGCGTCTCGATAAGAGTAGGGGGATGACGTATCTTTCTATATTTGATATTTTCAATGCTTGGCAGACAGAAGCGAAGAAACTGCGAGGCGGAGAAATTACCAAAGAGGAATACGATAACTGGCGGTATGGGTATTCGGAAGATGCCGGCGAGTACACAGTTATGCAAGTTTATGAGCAAACAAAAGAAGCCAATGAAATCAAACGTAAAAATGGAGGTCACAACGATGACAATTGATACAGTTCAAAGTCAAAACGCTAAAACAGTCAAGGTCAGACAAGGCAAAAATCCTCGCCGCCTATATCCCCATCAAGTAGAGGCAATAGCCGCATTAAACTCAATCAATACAAATGACTTTTTCAATACTTTGGTTGTTCTCCCGACCGGTGCAGGTAAAACTATGACCGCAACTATGTGGCTTTTGCCCAATGCCATTGATAAAAAGAAAAAGGTCTTGTGGATTGCTCACAGGCATTTACTGTTAGAGCAAGCCGCAGATTCTTTTGCATTAAATGCGTTCGACGAAATTCTCTTGAATAGAAATTCGTTCAAATACCGAATTGTATCCGGTCAACACGACCGCCCAATAAATATAAAGCCCGATGATGATGTTTTAGTAGTCAGCAAAGATAGCA
This sequence comes from Clostridiales bacterium, assembly GCA_009777025.1. GTDB lineage: Bacteria > Bacillota > Peptococcia > DRI-13 > UBA5745 > WRMS01. Next base: position 18,662 of record WRMS01000010.1, read on the forward strand.
TCATCAGGAATTTGGGGAACATTGACGCTTGGCTTGAAGGTGAGGACGAGTTGTTTTTTGTTATCGACGAAGCCCATCACGCTACCGCCCGCTCATATCGCCGAATTATTGAATATATTAAATCAAAAGTGGCTTCCGTTAAGATGCTCGGATTGACTGCAACGCCATTCCGCACATCAGAACAAGAACAAGGTCTTTTGGGGCAAGATCCGTTATTTACCAATGATATTGTGTACAAGGTAGATTTGGACACCCTTATTAAACGTGGGATTTTGTCTACCCCGCATTGCGAAAGCTGTGATACAGAAATTCCTCTTGGCGAAGAACTTGGCTTGAATGCAATTAAAAGCATTGAAAGCCTTGATGTTATCCCTGAAGATATTGCAGATCACATTGCCAAAAACAAAAATCGTAACCGCTTTATCGTCAAAACATATTTTGAGAACGACAACCATCTCAAATACGGACAGACATTAGTATTCGCATTGAATCGGCTACACGCATTTGAGTTAAAGGCTCTGTTCGAGGAATATGGGAAGAAGTATAATATCAAGGCGGGGGTTATCGTATCAGGGATAAAAGCTGAATTTATTGGCATTGATGTATCAAACGCCGAAAATGAACGCCAAATTGAAGCTTATAAAAATGAAGAAATTCAAATACTAATCAACGTTAATATTCTCACAGAGGGCGTTGACCTCCCTAAGACAAAGACTGTATTTTTGACAAGACCTACAATATCCACCGTGCTCATGACACAAATGATTGGACGCGCCTTACGCGGCGAAAAAGCAGGCGGTACAAAAGAAGCTTATATCGTTAGTTTTATCGATAATTGGAACAGTAAAATTGCTTGGGTGAACCCGGAAAGCATTTTGTTACCCGGAGGAAAATCGTTCATTGAAACAGAAAGTGAAAACAAAAGACGTAATATTCGCATTATCTCAATTGAGAAACTTGAAGAATTTGTCCGAATCGTTGATGAAACCGTGGATACAAGGCGTTTGGAAAGCATTGATTTCATAAAGCGTATACCTTTGGGAATGTATGTGTTTTCATTTATTGACGAAAATAGCATAGAGCATAACCATCAAATCCTCGTCTACGACAACTCAAAAGAACGCTATTTGGAACTTATTTCCGCTTTGCCCGCAATCTTCATTGAATTCAAAGTCGATGACGAAGTGATAGACAAAGAAATCCTTAACGATATAATTGCCCTTTGTGAGGATACATATTTTGACAACGATATGATTCCTCCGTACAATCGGCGCGATATAGAATATCTAATGAAATACTACGCGCAAAAAGAATCCGCACCGTTGTTTATACCGATAGAGCGCGAACCGCTTGACATATCTCGCATTGCCAAAGAGATTACAGAGAAAGATATGCGCCGTTCGGAGCAAAACGACTTCATCAATGCAATTTGGGACGACGAGAAAAACCTGTTGCGCGTCTATTTTGGCAACAAATATTTTTTCAAGCGGCAACTTGAAATAGAATTGGACAAGGCGAGCGGTGATTTCCCTATCGCTAATGATGAGTGTAACACTGTCGGAGAAACGATTGACCTTACTTCATTGTCGCTTTACGATATTTGCATGATTGCGCCACAAAAAGGGAGGCAACTTAAAGACAGCGTATACGCTTCCGCAAAATCAAAAGATGGTTTATATTGTTGTGCAAATCCGAAATGTGATAATATTATCGAATCACCGCACAAAGCTCTTTTCCAAATTGACCACATTGTTCCGATGTCAAAAGGTGGAAAAACTACTTTGGATAACTTGCAGTTGCTCTGCAGACCATGTAACTTGATAAAAAGTGACAAGCTATGAAATACCTTTACACACCATACGATATAGCCGTTTACTTTATTGTGTCGGATTTCAACCAGTCATACGAAAGAGTTGTTCTTAACAGCATTTGGGAAAACGAGGCGAATTTGCTCCAAGCAAAATATCGTACGGACAAGATACTGTTTAAGCGGGACGTTTATTACGAGTTATCGAAATTTGACGGCTCTCTCGATGGCATTGATGAGTTGAATCTGTTAATGAGCGATACCGACCACGCATTATCGCTCGATGGAACAATTAACGAGCAAGGCATTATCGAGAGTTATTTCAAAATCATGAAACTTGAACTCACTTATGTGCCAAACAGAGAATACCGCAAAATAAAGCTGAGGACTCTGTTAAAGTGTTTCGGATATAAACGCCGTTCACCGCAACTTGTGGAAAATATCCAGCGTTCCCTTGAAACACTTCGATTGGAAACATATTTAAAAGGGTATGTCCCGTGTAACATCGCTGAAATCGATATAGATGATATAGTAATGATTCGATTGAAATAGGATTGATCTGCGGGGAGAGAAGATTTCTCCCTTCGGTTCGCGAGCCATACCTTCTTGACCATCGGAGATGCATACAGAAAAAATCGCCATATTCACCGGTTTTCAAGGTGTGGCGATTTTTTTGTTAGCGGATAGGATTAAGAAATACTTCCTTTTTGCCTTTGCTTTGTTTACCGCTCCAGGAGATCTGCCGGAACCACCAGCATCTTGGGCCCGAAGGCCTGGGTGAAGCGGCCCATAATCACTGCCGCCTGGGCCCTGGTCGCGCCGCCTAAGGGATCCAGCGTGTCTGCCGAAGTGCCCGCGATCATCTTCGCGCCCACAGCCCAGCGCATCACGTCTTCTGCCCAAGCCGATACCAGGCCCGCGTCGGCGTAAGCGCCGAGATCGCCGCGTATGCCCGTATCCGCCCCCCTGTACCGGGCGTAGCGGTACAGCATGGCCGCCATCTGCTCTCTGGTGATCGTCGCGCCGGCGCCGAACGTCCCATCGCCCATTCCCACAACCAAGCCCACGCTGGCAGCCCAGTTGACCGTCTCGAAATACCAGTCTCCCTCCCCGACATCGCTGAATGCCGAGGGGCCAGTAAAGGAAGGCGCACCTTCCAGCCTGTGGAGGATGGTGACGAACATCTCTCTGGTCATCAGCATATTCGGGGCGAACAGGTTCGCGGCAATGCCCCGCAGCATACCCGTTTGATAGGCGTACACCACGTCCGCATAAAACCAGTTCGCGCTGTTGATGTCCGTGAAGGGCTGCGGATAGCCGGCTTTGATCTGCACCTCGTCTTCGATCACGAGGAAGTATTCCACCTTGCCTTCCACCGGGATCGTTACGTTCCCGTCCTTGACCACCACGCTGACAATCCTGATCTTGTCATCTACGCAGAACAGTACTTTCACCGTCTTTCCTTCCAAGTCAGCGTCGGCCGGAAGGGCAATGGTCACTACCCGCTCCCCGGTGAAGCCGTCTGCCCGTCTCGCGTCATGCAAGGCCAGGCCCATCCCTCTTGCCATGACGGAGGTCAGGAAAGTGCAGGCGCTGCAGATGCCGGTGGGCACCGGTGAATCAATGATGGTGAACCCGCCGCCACCGCCGCCGCCCCCATAGGGTGGCTGGGGCCATGGGCCGGGGGGAATCGGATCTTCCGTATAAAGGTTCCGCAGATAGACCATCCCATACGCGGACAGGGCTTCCACTGTACCCGGCGTGTTGACGATGAGGGGATCGCTTTCGCTGTTGCCGACATTACCGTAGGCGTCAACCTTTATCTCTTCCCCGGCAACGATCACGCCGCCGGAGACGCTGCCCCGGGCGACGATATCCGCCGCCTCGTCGACCGTGATCCCTCTGATGCGCAGGCGGGCGTTGTTGTTCAGCAGGTACAGATTCCTGGATCTGCTTGTGAAACTGTCCGCGCTCACGCCGAGGCGGGCGTCCTCCTTGCCGATATTCCCTGATGCATTCAGCGTCAGGTCCCCGGCATAGATATCGCTGCCGCCACCGCCGGCATTGCTGCCGCTGAGATCCCCGTCCACTTGGAGATGCACTGTGTCACCGATAATGGTATCGGCTTGGAGGCTCTTGTCATTGACGATGTATACGCCTGCCCCCGTCGCGGAGAGTGTGTCTACGCTGATGCGCAGCGGCCTGCTTGCCAGCCCCACATCGCCCTGCAGAGCATGCAGCCCGGCGCGGCCCGTGGTCAGCACATTGCCGGCAAGGCCTTCCGCGCCCCTGATCCCGCCCTGGGCATAGAGGTCGGCGCCTTCGCCTGCTTCCACCGGACTGCCAAGGATAATATCCCCTGTGCTTTCCAGATACAGCCCCCGGACTCTCCCGCCCTTCGCTTCATTGATCAGGAGCAAGCCGCCCACCAGTACCGACAGGCGATTGTCTTGGGCGCCGATTTCGTCATTCTCTCCTACTTGCAGGTGCAGATCCCCGCCCGCCTCAATGGCGGAACCCTGGATCGCAGCCTTCGCCGCAGCCGCATCCGACAGGGCAGAAAGCGTCTCCTGCCCCAAGCGTTCTGCTTCAGCCAACATATCCTGATGCTGCTGTTTTACCCGCTCGATCTCGGCGTCGATGGCATCCAGCTCATCCTGGGCGCTTTCCTTCTCGCTGCAAAGCGCCAATATCTCTTCCAGCGCCTCTATCTGCCTGGCCAGCAACTCAATCGCTTCGACCAGGGCGTCTATCCCTTCGCTTTCCCCGGCTACTCCCTCGCGCAAGTCGGCGTCTTCCTCCTCCAACGCAGCTATATCGCGTTGGCGAAGAACCAAGCCATCGCCCATGGCCGCCAGTTCCTGCTGCGCCTCTGCCAAGGCAGCGCGCAGTGCGATAAGGGCTTCCGTATTAGCATCCAATTCTCCCTGAAGGAGGCTTATCGCCTCAGTCAAGCGCCGGATTTCCTCTTTGTCTTCTTCGTCGGATTCATCCAGATCAGCCAGGGCAGTTTCCATCGCCAGGATATCGTCTTCGATGAAACGGATTGCCGCTTCCAAGTCAGCCACGTCGGCTTCCATGCCCGGTATCGCCGCTTCCCCTTCCGCGATCCCCTGCTCCAGCCCTTGTATATCTGCCAGCAGCGTCTCGATTTCGCCGGTTATCTCCCTTATCCTATCCAGCATCCCCTGTATCGTCGCTTCGCCATCCAAGACGTCCTGCCCGTGCTTGTCCAGCTCGTCCAAGGCAAGGCGCAAGGCTTCTTCGGCATCCCTGCGGTCCGCCAAGGATAGCCCATACGACTCTTCCAAGTCCGCAAGCGCATCCTCCACAGCTTCCGCCGCCTTGACCAGGATGGCCAGCGCCGCTTCCCTGCCAAGAATCTCTTCGATCTGATCGGCATAAGCGCCGTAGATGGCTGCCCGTTCAAGGGCAAGCTGCCATTCGCTGTCCAACATAGCCTGTTTCCGAGCCGCCTCAATGGCTGCCGCGACCAAATCTGCCAGATTGTCGAGGATACCGCCGCCTGAGGTCAATACCACATCCCCCGGCGCGACGATCCTGCTGACGAGGATCCCATCACTCACATCGATGATGAAGATGTCGCTGCCGCTGCCGGCAGAGAGCGTCCCTCCATCGGTGTAGAGGATGATCGGATCATCGCCTTTTCCAATGCTTCCCCCGGCGTACAAGGCCACTGCTTTCGCCCTGACCCTCTCTGCATTGCCGTGGATCAGCCCGTCGATGCTGTTGACTATGTCGCCGTCTGCGTACAGTGTCACGCTATCCACTGCCAGGACGTCCCGGACGCCTAAGCTGCCGGTCAGCTCACGAATGGCAACTGTCGCTTCCCCGGACCGGGCGATCAGGCTGGTCGGCGCTGTCAGATCGAGATCGATGACAGGCCTGAAGTCTACCGTAATGACGATGCTGAGCCCGCCTGTATCCGGATCTCTCTCCATCACCCAGGAATAGGCCGCGCCGTTCTCATCCACGTCTTCATTGATATTGCCTACTACGGCAATCGGCCTGGTTCTCTGTTCGATGGCCAGATCGATGGCGTCGCGCGCCTCAAGCGTCATGTGGCCGCCATACACGTTGGCGTCCCTGCTCCGGGCCCCATTGTAAATTTCATAAGATGCATCGATGGGCGCGGCAATCCCCAGGATGCCGCCCTCTTTCGCTGTCAGCGCCACATCCCCCTGGTCCGAAGCGATCCTGCCTACCCGGAGATCCCCGCGCTCTACTGAGATCAGGATATCTCCCTTATTCTCCGCATAGACCTTACCGCTGCTGCTGCCAATAGCGACCTCCAGCGTTCTTTGCGCGTACAGAGCCGGATCGGGGTATAGGACGTCTTCCCACACCGCTGCGATGTGTTCTGCCCGCTGCTCGTCGCTGAGTGAAGCGATGAAGAGGCTAAAGAATTTGCCATCCTCTATCCTGCCTGAGGCGAAGGATTCCACCAGCATGCCGTACAGGAGCGCTTCTTCATCCATGCCGCCTGCCCCATCAAGGCCCAAAGCCCCATAAGGATCCCGTAAATCGTCCGCAGCCCACAGACGCCTCAGCGCCACTCGCTCTGCTTCGCGCCGGAAGCCTAGGATGAGATCGACCAGTTCCTCTGCCGTCTCCTCGCCCGTCAGGGCAAGCCCAAGGGAAAGCGCTTCCGCTACAAGCGCATCCGGCGTAAGGCCCTCCAACGCTTCAATCAGTGCGTCCACATCGATGCGCGCATCGATATAGGCATTATCGTCTACGCCCAATATGGCCAATACGGCAAAGCCCGTCAGTACCCCATCCATGAGTTCAAGCAATTGTGTCTGCAACAGCGTTCCACTGGCTAGGCCCTGTAGCAATTGGGCAGTCACCCGGTCGGGCGCCATCTCATCAAGAAGGATGGCTATCGCCTCCCGGACGACATTCCCGGCGATGATCCCGCCAACGATACGGCCATTCTCATCGCGTCCTTCAAAATAAATGCTTTCGCCCAAGTCTTGCCGGAGATAGATGTTCGCCGCCTCAATAATGTTGAGGATGTGACCCTCTGCCACGTCGAGCCGGAAATACAGCTCCGGGCTGCCAATGTCGCCGCCGGCGCGGAGGCTGGTACTGCTGCTGGCACTTCCGCTGATCACGAGAATCGAAGACGGGTCGAGCATCCGTATATCTCCAGCCGCTTCCACAATCAACAGGCCATCCACAAGTGTAGCGCCCAAAGCGGTTTCCCCGCCGGCTCTCAAGTAAGCAGATCCGGCAATCCAGGCGTCCCCAATAATCCATATTTTTCCATCTGCGTCGATGACCAGTATGCCGCCTGCGCCCACTTCCAGCTTGCCGCTTTCCACGTCGCCGCCGGCTGTCAGATCGGCTTCGCCGTCTATCAAGGCGTCGCCCCTTAGCCAAATGCTGCCGTCTGCGTCAATGGCCAGTATGCCGTCTGCGCCCACTTCCAGCTTGCCGCTTTCCACATCGCCGCCGGCTGTCAGATAGGCTTCGCCGTCTATCAAGGCGTCGCCCCTCAGCCAAATGTTACCGCCTGCGTCGATGGCCAGCATGCCGTCTGCGCCCACTTCCAGCTTGCCGCTTTCCACGTCGCCGCCGGCTGTCAGATAGGCTTCGCCGTCGATCAGGGCGTCGCCCTTGATGAGGATGCGCCCGGCAGCATCGAGGCTGAAAACGCCTGCAATGGCCAGTTCGCCGGTCTCTGCAGAACCGCTTTCCACCGTCAAGCCAACCCGACCATCCTCTGCGACGCCAAGGTCTTGTAAGTCGAGGCTGCCTTCCAGCAGGCTGATATAGGCACTGCCGTTGAAAGCCCCGCCTTGCAGGTCTTTTTGTATTGTCAATTTCATCGTCTGCGCCGGCCCGCTGAAAGGCGTCACCCGCATCGGCCGGTCTTCCCTGAAGAAGGCCACTTGATCGTTTGCCGTAAGGATCAGGGTGTCTGCCGTGATGTGCGCTCCTGAGACAGCGCCATTGTCCGTGACTTGGGTTTCGCCGCCGCTGACGGTGAATCTGACTTCCTCTGCAAGGATCTGCCGCACATCGATCTCTGTCGCATCGGTGTACACGAACGTATCCCTGACGAGCAAGCCCGGCACAGAACCTGTATTGCCCTCATTGTCTATCCATGTGCCGTCCCTGGTAAAGAGGAACACGGTCCTTCCGTCGAGGGCTTCGATGATCAGCAAAGCGGGTAAAGTCCTGCCAGCCTCGCAGATAGCGATATAGGGGCTGCCGTCAAAAGCCCTGTCTTCTTCAGAAGTACTCTGATAGGCCTCGAAGCGCAATGTTTCCAATTGCCGCAGATCCCCATAGGCGTCATAGCCAAAGTAAATATTGTCCAGATACAGGCTTCCGCCCGGGCTGCCCTCGCTATCCAGCGGGATCATGTATATCCCGCCGCTGATTTCGCCGGCTGTCCGCCCCATGACCTCATGAAGCATGATCTGCGCCTCTCCGGAGAAACGGAGATCCAGATCCCCTTGCCCGTCCGGCTTGTATTCGCTGTAGGCTTCGCTGCCGACGCCCAGGGCGCTGCCCGCGTCGTAGAGGCGGAATATCCCTTCCGGCGTGTACCAGGCGCAGATTTGACCCAGGGCGTCGAGGAAGAGTATGCTGCCGTAGGAGAAAGGCATCGCCGGGTCATCCTCCAGGTATACCCGCACAAATTCGCTGATGATGCCGTAGCCCTGCTTGTCCAGCACGATGTCCAAACCATCTGCCGGCCCCAGGAAGGTTACTTCAGCGCCTTTGATTTCCGTGAGATTGCCTTGGTTGTCCCTGACCACCGCGGGCCGCAGGATAACCGTCTCCGGCAGATAGTCGAAGACCGGCTCATAGACATAGTTCCAGTAAGCATTCCCTCTGACATAGTCTGGGGTGTACTCGCCGTCGTACAGATAGTTCCGGGTCCAGCGGTCATAGACCTGGTAGACATAGGTTCCGGGGACGCTGCCCGGCTTTTGCGCCAGAAGTTCGTAAATAGGCGCGCTGTTCCGGTCGTACTCATAGCCTGTATATCCATTGTATACGGCTTGCATGCCTATCGGTTCTTCGCCCAACGCACGAATGCGCGCAAGGGCGTCCTCTTCGTCTGTGGCATATAGGGTCTTCCGTACAAAGCTTGCCCCTTCCAGTATATAGTACTCGAATAGCAGCCGCGCGAAAACGGGATTCCCGAAGTCGTCCACCTTCTGCACCATATGGGGGGAGAAGAAAATGGTCTGGCTTTCCACGCCATCTTCGCCGATCACATTGCCTTCGATCGCCAGCTGCATGATTCTGCCATCCGGCAGTACGGCCACCGCGCTGTCTTCCAGGTAGAAGATATTGCCGTCGACCCCTTGGCTCAGATCCGCATACTCGTCCAGGAAGAGGACGGCGCCACCGGTCCTGACGTAGCCGCCATTATCCTCCGTTGCCGTCATTTCGCCTGCACCTTCTTCGGTCAGGCCGCCCAAGACGCGCAGTGTGGTAGAAGCTGCGTCCTCCTCGAAGATAAACAAGAAGCCGTCCAGTTCGTTGTAGCGCGCCAGGTCATAAGCATCTAGCGCAGCCTGCTCCTGCGCCGTCAGCGCCTTTACCCGATACGTGTTTCCGCCCGGCTCCACTGCCGCCAGGTCAAAACTCGCCACGCCATGCATGACGGCATAGCCTTCGCCCTTTTCATATACCATCGTCTTGACGTCAGGATTTCCACTGACGGCGTCGTCCAGGTCATAGCCGGAGACAGTGAGCGGCGCCCGCCCGCCTGCGTTTATGCCTGTATCCACGCCGCTGTTTGTCCCGGATAAAACGTCGTACACCCCTTGTGTGACGCTCAGATCGAGCTGATAGCTGTAGTTCCCTGTCCGGGCAAAACCGCCGGCCACGCTGTTTTCGCTGAGTACCGCCTGTATAGCCACGCTCTTAAGCAGGTATTCGTAGGTATCCGGTTCGTCTTCTTCGCCCAGGATCGTCACCCTCTCGGTCGTAAACGAAATCTCAAGTTCTACGCCGAAGTTGTCGGTGAGGACGGATTCCAGGATGCCGGCTAGATAGGCTTTCAAGCCATCCGTAGACGTCCAGTCCGCCGCTTTCATGTAGTTGGTGACCGCTGCATCACCCAGGGCGCCATCCATGGCGTCGAAGGCTTCTGTGCCTTCCATTTTTTTCGTCAGCTCTGTCTTCTGCAGCGCTGCGGCGATCTCGCTCAGGCTATACCGGTAGCCTTCCACAAAGTTCCCGTAGGCGTCCATTTCTGCCACATGGTAAACCGTCCGAAGGGGATCGAATTCTTCCAGAAGGAGGAGCAGGTTGCCCGCCGAGGTTTTGCCGATAAGCAAACCGGTGATCACTTCGCCGTCCAGCAGGAAGGCGTTTTTGTAGTAGATGCGCACGCCGTTGGGCAGCGTCCAGCCTAAAGCGCTGTCCTGCTCCACATAGAGCGTCGCGCCATTTTGGCCTATGGCCAGTACCGGCTTGCCCTGGGCGTCATAGCTTATTCGCAGGGCATATGCCCCTGTGTCCGTATCGGTAAATACAATGGCTGTCAGCTTGCCTTCCGCGTCCCTCTCAAAGGATATCCTGTCCACATGATAGGCTGCTTCGGCGCCCGGCGCGGTCACGCTGAGAATGTTTCCGTCCAAATCGGCGACCAGGACGACGCCATTGGGCAGCATGTAATAGGAATAGGCGTCATCGTCTGTCTCCAGGCGGAAGCCCTCCCCCTTCGCGCTGCCGCCGGGGATGGTCACCAGCCCCTCGGCAGTGAGCAAATACCC
>WRMS01000011.1 GCA_009777025.1 Clostridiales bacterium
AGACCACTAGAACGATGCGGGTCTGTGATCAACGAAACTGGGGATAAACTGTTCTCCGTCTCCGGTATAAAAACGACCGAAAATTTCATAAAACTCAAGCCGCAGGACTTGAATGCCAACCAGCAGGCCCTCGATGCCCATGACCAGTAAATTGCCTAAGACGATGACGACCGGATTGCCTGCGCTCCCTACGCCGCCGCCGCCCCGGGCAAGCTGATACACCACAAGCATCATGCCGGCATGGCTCAGGGCAAAAGCGCCCACACGCAGAAAGGAGATGGTATTCGTCATATAGGAGAGGAGGACGTCCACCAGTTCAAAAAGGTTTTCCATGACATACTCACCGATACCCTCCGAGGCCAGGGCGCGTTTTCCGGACAAAGCCTTTCCCAGGGGTTCGCCTAAAAAAATCAGCGTCAAGGACAAAACGATGAGGGCTGCCAAAACCGGGAAGGACAGGGGGCCGTCCCAAAAACCGGTAATTTTCAAGACGCTGATAATCAGCGCCCAGTACAGAATAAGCCCGGCTAAACCGTTCGCTGAAAAAAAGCTCTTTTGCCAATCTTTCTGTCTGATCCCGTTGGCGATATTCAAGACCATCGCCAGGGAAAGCAGTGTGCAGCCCAAGGCTACCGCAACCAAAAGGATGGTGTTGGTGTTGTCCATCACAGAAAAGCCTTCATAGGGAAAAAAGCCTTCCAGGCCAAAGAAGCTGTTATACAGAAGGCCAAAAAAGAACGAGGAAAAGCCCGCATAGACCAGGATTCGACCAAGCCACATACGGCGCAGCTTCCACAGAACGTAGCCAATCAGCGCCAGGACCAGGCCTTGTCCCGCATCGCCAAACATCATGCCGAATACCAGCGTATAGGTGATCGCCATGATGGGGGTCGGGTCAAGCTCGTCATAGGAAGGCAGGCCGTACATGCTGACAAAGTCCTCAAAGGGCTTGAAGACCCGGGCGTTATGCAGCTTTACCGGAGGCTTGACATGGAGCATGTGCTCAGGGTCGTTGACGTTACAATGGACAGACGGGAATGCCTCCAGCGCATCGGTGAAGGAGTCGAGCTCCGTCGCGGGCGTCCATCCGGCGAGATAGAAGTTCTCTTGGGAATGCGCGGCATAGCGGCCTATGGCAAAGGCTTCCTCCATGTAACTGATGTAGGAGTAATAGCGAAGAAAAGATTCCCGCTCCGTATCCAGAAGGGATTGCCGTTCTTTTTCAATCTCAGCGAGACGTTTTTCCGCGTTCGCGTTCTCGTCTTCGAGGGCTTTTATCGCTTCGACAGCGGAACCTTGCACTTTGTCAGAGATATAGATGCGCTCAAAAAGCAATAAAGCCAGGAAAGAATCGACCTGTTCCACGCTTAACCGGGGCGTAAGACACACGCCGTATACATATTCTGTTTCAACGCCGGTAGGAAAGAAAAAGAGATCCTGACGATCATCCATAGTTTGCCGGAAGCAATCAAAGGACTCCCTTGGCATACGCCCCAAACGGACTCTGACATAGGTGAATTGAAAAAAGCTCTGATAGGAAGCGTCCATCTCGCGAAAATGGGAGAGCTGACGAAGGATCAGGTCATTGCTGCGGATCAGTTCCTGGAGATCGAAACGCTCTTTGCCTAAATGCGCAAAGCGTTCTTCAAGGGCCAAAAAGCAGGATTCCGCATCCTGTATGTCCAAAGGCATGCTATCCATGAAATCGACACAATCCAGAGTCAATCCGGTGACGCCGGCGATTCGTTTGGCTTCCGCCAGGAGGTCGGAATAGGGATCCTTCTGATCAAAGGGGGACAGTCTTCTGACGGCGCCCAGCGCCTTTGACGCGTTTTCCGGGTAAAACTCCCAATTGATAACGCAGGAGCGCACGACCTGTTCAAACTCCTCCAGCGGGCCTATTATGGATATAAACTTCATCGGCGATACGGACATGGAACCTTTCTCCTTAAGTTAAATAGTGTAAACCGTGCGCTGCAAGGAAGCGCCGGTGATACGCGCAGGCATATTCTCCTGCGATACACCGTAGCGTATGCATTCTATCACGGTGATCAGATCTTTCAGTTCGATTTCTTTAAGATGCAAGTAAGCCATCGGCGTATAGACGGTTGGCACGCCCGTGCGGATATGCCGGACATTAAACTCGTATAACGCGCGATAGTAGTTTTCTTCAATTGTTTCTTCCGTATAGCTGGCAAAAACCTTTCGGTATTTGGATGAACGTAAGAGAAGGGCGACGGTTTCTTCATCCGGAGCCGAATAGATTTTCTCTATCCATTCCTGGGTGATGTGGAAATAAAACGGGATAAGAAAGCCGGAGATGTCGACGCGCCTGCCGGATAAAAAGCGACGGAGCCTGACGGCGTGGATAATATTGAGGATGTCTATCTGCATGGCCACGGAGGATTCCAGCGTCTTGCGCACCGTCCCGTGATAGTATTGGTCAATGGCGGATAACATGGTCGAAAAAAAATAAGCTTCCAAGATATGATCCACCAATGGATACGCCGGGAGAGGTTCAGACGGGGAAGCCAGGGGCGCAAGGACCGGGTAAAAATCCGTATGACAAAGTATTTCTACAAAAGAAGAATAGTCCGTACACCGGCTGAAAGCGGGAAAATCGATTTTACTCTTCTGCCGTAAAAAGGATGGAGGCGAATAGCGATAGTCTTGCGGAGCGCCGGATCGCATCAAGCGCAAAAAAGACAAGATTTGCTCCGTCTCAAACCGTAATAATGGGTACTTCATCAAGGGATGGTCTTCGCTGGCGAGAAACTGAAACATGCGCCGGTATTCTTCCAGAAGGGAATTGCGCAGCATTCTTTCCAGTTGACCGCGGTGTATATCCGCCGGCGCCGCTTCGTCCAATATCAGGCTCCAGGCAGGGTGCGCTTTGAGAAAAGCCGTCGCAGCGGAGACGCTTTTGCACGCCGCCAAATAAGCGAAGTCTTCCTCACGCAGGCGATTGCCGTACATCGCCCGCACTTTAGCGGCTACCGCGCTGTACTGAATCAGCTTAGTCAGCATGACCGATTACCTTGGCAAAGAGGGTGGAAACCCAGGTTTCCTTCATAGACGCCGCCCGTTCGTCTAAACGGTCGAGTTCGGACGACAATTCCTGCTGCAGCCGATCCAATTGGAGGTCCCGTTGCTTTTCTTCTTCCTCCCGATACACGTTGATCTGCTGGCTGGCTTGCTGTCGGTATTCTTCAAATAATTTGCGTTTCTCTTCCGCAATGGTTTCCGGCAGGTTATCCTTTTGACGTCGGGTTTCGTTTACGATCGTTTGGGCCTTGTGTTCCGCTTCGATTATTTTATTGATGATACCAATGTACTCCATGCCTTCTATCATACTACAAAAAATATAAAAATCTACATCCCAATATGAAAAACTTTCAGGCTTTCTACTTATTCAGCCTATCGACGCAACGTCCTTCCGATGTATAGCCCGCCACCTATTGCATCGGCGCTGAACGATAACTAAAACCGCGCTGTTCTACAAGCGAAATCATCTTGGTGTTTACCTTGTAGAAAAAATCTGATAGTATGGGAACAGAGAATGCATCATCAAACGGGGGCGATTCATGGCCCCGCAAATATAGAATACGAGGAGGGTATCCTGTGAAACAAAAATTTATGGTCAGCGGCATGGAGTGTGAACACTGCCAGGCCCGCGTTGAGAAGGCGGTTAAAGAGCTTAGCGGGATCCGGCATGTACAAGTGGATCTGGAGGCTGAATCGATGATGGTGGACTTTGACGAGGCGATAGCCGGCATGAAAGGCATTATCGAAGCTGTCGAAGAAGCCGGTTATGGCGCGGAGGCGGCACAGTAAGGCGCGTCACGAAATGATAAAACAGAAGTTTGCCGTAAGCGGCATGACCTGCTCAGCATGTTCGGCGTATATTGAAAGGACGGTGAAAAAGCTCCGCGGCGTCGAAAACGTCCAAGTCAGTTTATTGCTGAATGTCATGACGGTGGAGTATGACCCGGCGATATTGGAGGCGTCCGGGATTATCGAAGCCGTTGAGAAAGGCGGTTACGGCGCGGAAGCGGGTGCGGTGCTGTCAGGTGAAACGGCGGCGGAAGCCTTATCCGGCGAGACAGACTGGATAGCGGAAACGGCTTCGGGCGCAAGGGCAGCCGATCCGGATAGCCGCCGAAAACGCTTGGAAGCCCTGGCGGAAGAGCAGAAAAGAGGCGGCGGCAGGAAGAAAGCAGGGACGCAGGCGAAAGACCGGATGTCCGGTGAATTGTCGGAAATGAAACGACGCCTGACGGTGTCTGTTTGTTTTCTACTGCCCTTATTCTATATCTCCATGGGTCATATGGCCGGGCTGCCTTTGCCCGGTTTCCTGCACGGCCATCCCAACGCGATTCGCTTTGCTATGGCGCAATTCCTGCTTTGTCTGCCCATTCTTCGCGTCAACGAGAAGTACTTTCGTGGCGGTTTCACCTCGCTTTATCGAAGGGCGCCGAATATGGACTCTTTAATTGCTCTGGGTTCCGCGGCAGCGGTGGCGTATGGCATTTTTGCCATACTGCAAATCGGGGACGGCCTGGGTCGCGGGGATATGGCCAGAGTCGGGCAATACATGATGGATCTCTATTTTGAATCCGCCGCGATGATTCTGACGCTGATTACGCTGGGGAAGTATCTGGAAACCCGTTCCAAAGGCCGCACAAGCGAGGCGATCGCGAAACTGCTGGAACTGGCGCCGGATACGGCTGTAGTGGTGCTGGAAGGACAGGAATATGTGATTCCGACCGAAGCGGTTCTACCCGGCGACATTTTGGCGATTCGGCCGGGGAGTAAGATCCCGGTAGACGCCGTCGTCGTCGAGGGGACAAGCGCTGTCGATCAGTCCGCCCTCACGGGGGAGAGCATCCCCGTACCCAAAGGGCCCGGGGATACGATCAGCTCCGCGACGGTCAACAAAGCCGGCTTTTTGCTTGTGGAGGCCCGGCGGGTCGGCGACGATACGACCTTAGCGCAGATCATTCGGCTGGTGGAAGAGGCAGGCGCGTCGAAAGCGCCGATTGCGCGGCTGGCGGACAGCATCGCGGGCGTCTTTGTCCCTGTGGTAATCGCCATTGCTTTCGTGACAGCCCTGGTATGGCTCTTGTTGGGAAAACCGCCGGAATTTGCCTTATCCAACGCCATCGCCGTGTTGGTCATTTCCTGCCCCTGTGCGCTGGGACTGGCGACGCCGGTAGCGATCATGGCGGGAACCGGGCGCGGCGCCGAGCAGGGGATATTAATCAAGTCGGCGGAAGCGTTCGAGAGAGCCGGCACGATCGATACGGTTGTATTGGACAAAACAGGTACCGTCACGCAAGGGAAACCGCAGGTTACCGACGTCGCCGTATTTCGCGGCACGGAGCGGGAGCGCCTGCTGACCCTGGCTGCTTCGCTGGAGAAGCCTTCCGAGCATCCTCTCGCGGAAGCGATCGTTGCGGCCGGCGAGCTTGCCGGCCTGCCGGTCATACCGGTGGAAGAGTTTCAGGCTGTGTTCGGGCAAGGTATTGAAGGCGTCATGGAGGGGAAGCGCTACTGGGCCGGCAATGCGGCGATGATGGCTTCCCGGGGAACGGCGCTGTACGAAGCGGCGGATGAAATCGAAGGCGATGACAAAGGTGAAGCGGCAAACCCGGCGGATACGGCGAAAGCATTTGCGGAGGAAGGCAAGACGCCGCTGTATATCGCCGATGAGGAAGGTTGCCTGGGTATCGTCGCTATCGCCGACGAAATCAAGGAAACCAGCGCCCAAGCCGTTCGCACAATGAAAGATATGGGCGTAGACCTGATTCTGCTTTCCGGGGATAACGCACAAACAGCGGAAGCCGTCAGAAAGCAACTGGGGATAGATAAAGCTGTCGCCGACGTGCTCCCGCAGGATAAAGAAAAAGAAATCCGTATACTCCAGGAAACGGGCAGGAGAGTGGCGATGATCGGCGACGGGGTCAATGACGCGCCTGCTCTGGTCCGGGCGGATGTGGGTATCGCCATCGGCGCCGGTACGGACGTGGCGATCGAATCCGCGGATATCGTGCTGATCAGAAGCGATTTGTTGGATGGCGCGACCGCGATACAGTTATCCAGGGCGACCTTGCGGAATATCAAGCAGAATCTGTTTTGGGCTTTTTTCTACAATACGATTGGCATACCCTTAGCGGCGGGCGTCTTCTACGGATGGTTGGGCTGGCGGCTCAGTCCCATGTTTGCGGCGGCAGCCATGAGCGTCAGCTCGGTGAGCGTGGTAACCAACGCGCTGCGGCTGCGCTTGTTCAAGCGCAAGGTAAGCGGGGCAAGCGCAAAGTAATCGGAGCAAGCGACTGCGCACACAATGGAGGGAGGTATTGCATTGACCGAGTTCACTAGGGGAAAGGCGCATATTCCTCATGATCACGGACAAGATCTGAGCAAAGCGTTGGCAGCCATGCCCGATATGGAGTCCTTCTCCCGGGCGTCCGCCGTGTTTCAATTGAGCAGCGACGCTACCAGACTGCGGATCCTATGGCTTTTATGTCACAGTGAGCAGTGCGTATATAACATAGCGGCAGCGATTCAGATGAGTCCGCCTGCCGTATCTCACCATCTCAAGATTCTGAAGAGCGCCGACTTAATCAAAAACCGGCGCATAGGAAAAGAAATGCATTATTCTTTGGCGGATTCCGCGGAGGCGCAGCTTGTTCATCAAATCATTGACGAAATGCTGATGATTATTTGCCCGGACTAGTGCTTTGCGACTTTTAGCAGTTGCAAAGCACTGGCGGTTTTTACCAGGGTAATAGACTCCCGGACAACATAAAAATAATAAAATGATGAATAAATTGGTAAATTATAATTTGGGAAAGGATCCCGAACGCTGTTTAAGCACAACGCCGCTTCGGCGGTTTCATGATGAATGAAAGAAATGGTGAAAAGTCTACCTTTTTTTAAAACTGTGACCAAAGTGTAACCTCTAGAGTCTACAATAAAATTGGTAGAAGAAGTGTGTATTATAAGGAGGGTTATTGATGATAGCGACAAGTAAAGCGAGGTTAAGGATTTGCTGGCTATTGGCTTGTATTCTGATTTTTTCAATACTTCCAATAGGGCCGGCTTATGCTTTGCATCCTGATCTGGGCGCTTGGGCAAACGCCGCGAACTTTGGCGGCGTTGCGGTACCCGATGACGCTGAAGAATTAGTACTTAGCGGTATCGCCAACAGCGGTCAGTCTTTTATCGAAAGAGTGTTTTGGAAAAGTGATGCGCCGGGTTCGCAGACTGGTACGATTTATATGTACTTCTCAACCCATCCTCAACAAAGCCCCGACGGCGGCTCCATTGGCGGAGGGCCTCTACAGACGAGCCCTGCGCCATATCTTTATCAAAACACCAGAACAAATGTGTTTGCCAGCAGTCAAAACAACAGCAGCGTCTTTGCCGGCAAAAATCTACTGCGCACAAGCGGCAACGATCGAAGCCTGTTCCTGTTGATCTTTACGAATGTGACGCTGGATCCAGTGACAAACATCGAAATCAGCGTCACCGGTGACGGGCATTCCATCGGATCGCAGGAGATAAATGTTGATTTTCTTTTCGCTTATGCAGTGGAGTATTACTATGACAATACGGTAACCGGTACGCTTTTTGCATCGGCTTACGGCATCGGCGTTCTGGGCGACCCGATTCTCTATTCGCTGGATGGAAACTCGTTTGCTGATTTTGACCCGGGCTACAACGAGAATGGCGTCAAAGCCAGCGGATCGGATACCATCACGAATACGCCGGGTGATAATATAGTCAGAATCGTATTTCAGAAACGGAACGACATTCCCTTTTTAGTAGAATACTACTATGACGATACCAGCGACGCCCCCTTTGCGACTACGAGCGGAACCGGAACCTTCGATTCCTTGATCCCCTATACCCTGGATGGCAGTACCCTGGCAGGCTTTAACCCAGGTTATGATCCCTCCTCCGGCATACGAGTTGCCGGACCGGATGACGACAGAATCACGGCGATCGAAGAGGAGAACGTGATTCAAGTCGTATTTGCGAGGCGGAGCGATATCCCGTATACCATCGAATACTACTATGACGATACCAGCGGAACGCCCTTCGCGACAGACGACGGAAGCGGGACCTTTGGCGCAGCGATTCCCTATACCTTGAACGGCAGTACCCTGGTAGGCTTTCACCCGGGGTATAACCCGGCGGGCGCCCTGGCGAGCGGCCCCGCAACGATTACGGCTGAGGCGGCGGACAATGTAGCAATGGTTGTGTTCGAAAAGAGGGATGACATTTCCTATACGGTAGAATACTACTACGACGATACCAGCGGCACGCCTTTTGCGACAGGAAGCGGAAGCGGAACCTTCGAGGACCTGATTCCCTATACCCTGGATGGCAGTACCCTGGCAGGGTTCAACCCAGGTTATGATCCTGCCGGCACAAGGGCCTCCGGACCGGTAGACGACGAGATCACCGCGACGGCGGCGGACAACGTGGTCGTGGTCGTGTTCGGGAAGAGGGACGACATTTCCTATACAGTAGAATACTATTATGACGATACGAGCGGCGCGCCCTTTGCTACAGTCAGCGATGAAGGAACTTTTGACAATCTGATCCCCTACACGCTGAATGGCGGCGACCTGACTGGGTTTAGTTCGGAATATTTGCCAGCCGGTACGAAGGCTAGCGGGCCGGATAGAATTACGGCGGTTGTCGCGGACAACCTGGTGCAGGTCGTATTTACCAGACTGGGCGACCTGGAGTATGCTATCGCGTATTACCAGGACAGCTTTGCGAATGCGCCCATCGCTACGGACACCTATCCAAACCAGACTGCAGGAAGTACAGTAACGATCACGGACGGTCAAAGGCTTAAGTATTTGCCAAGCGGGTATGTGTTTGACAGTACAGAACCGGCAAGCGGCCAGATTACAATCACCCAGATCCCAGAGGACAATGTCATCCGTGTGCTGTACCTGCCGGAAACAGGCGGGACGCTGGCGGTGAAGAAATATCTCCTGGATGCGTATGGAAACAAGATCACGGATGAGCGGGATTTCCTCTTCAGCCTGGAGCTGACAGACAATACAGGAGACACAGAAGTGATCTCCGTCCAAACGTTAAGAAATAATGAGACAGTCTATTTCGATGTGGAAGCGCCGGACAATGCAAACGAAGAGAATCTGATCCTCCGAGAGCTTTATCTTGAGGAAAGCGATGCATACGAACTGGTCGAGATTCTCCCTATCTATTGGGGCAGAGACGGCATTGGCAGGACTTCCGTAGTAAACAAAGTTATAGGAGAAACGGTTTTTGAAAGGCCGGATGCGGCAAGGGTCGTGAAATACATTGTGTACCGGGGGGATCTCTACGAAAGCGTCGAGGTCGACGGGGCGCCTTTTGAAATCACGCTCACACCACAAAATGACCCAGCCGACGACATTACCGGCACGATTATCATCAATGTGGAAGAATTGCTTTTCAGCATCGAGGAATTCGTGGGCCATTCCGGGCAAACCGAAATGCCGATCGACTTCAGCGTCGTCGCGGTCCTCTCGGGAGAAGGGTATGAGGCGGAGACGGAAATCTTCCATGACGCCGTCTATACGGAAACCGGGCTTCAGCTGGATACGGTTTACAACCTGAAGATTCAATTGCGATTTGACGATGAAGACAGAGAGCCGGTAACACTCTATGAGACGGACGTCGAGTTTGTGGAGGGCGGATATCAAACGTTTATGGTCGAATATGTGTATTCGCCGCCATTCCTGCCCGGCCCGCCCCTGCCCGGCCCGCCCCTACCGGGCGGCCCAGGCGTCGGCCCGGACGGTGACCCGGACGGCGGCCTGATCGACGACGGCTCGTTTGGCGGCCTTCCCGGCAGTGTACCGGACACCGGGCTTGAGGGCGCCGGCGGCGACAGCGAGCCCTCTCTTACACCAAGCGGTGAAATGGACGATGAACCCTCCCTTACGCCCAGCGGCGAAGCGGACGATGAACCCTCTCTTAAGCCCAGCGGCGAAGTGGATGATGAACCCTCTCTTACGCCCAGCGGCGAAGCGGACGACGAGCCCTCTCTCATGCCCAGCGGCGAAGCGGATGATGAGCCTGCCCTCATGCCCTTCAGCGAAGCGGACGACGAGCCCTCCCTCATGCCCTTCGGCGAAGCGGAGGTTGAGCCTTCCCTTATGCCCTTCGGCGAGCCGGACAGTGAAGCCGCCGCAGACAGTGGCAGCGGGGAAGAAGCCCTTGAGAATGGCAGCGAGGATATAGGCCCGGTTATTGAAGTAAGATCCTTGACCATCGTGAGACAAATCTTCACCGAGATGTTTCGGGATTTGGACGAGCTGCTTCAGTATATAACGGCAAACGGCAGTTTTGAAGAATCCGAAGATGGCGAGATTCCGGTCCGTCCGGAAATCGAGAGCTTCAGAGGTACCGTGTATGCGAATGATGTAAACGGCCT
This sequence comes from Clostridiales bacterium, assembly GCA_009777025.1. Classification (GTDB taxonomy): domain Bacteria; phylum Bacillota; class Peptococcia; order DRI-13; family UBA5745; genus WRMS01. The sequence continues at coordinate 10,466 of WRMS01000011.1, forward strand.
TGAGTTTTTAGATCTGGTCACCGGCATCGAGTATCTGCTCGAAGAACTGACGGATGACTTGACAGAATACGCGTTCTATGGTATGAAATTAGGAAACAACGGGCTTTCGATGGCGGATATCTATCACGTCAACGGCCTCCGTATCGCAGTTGCGCAAGGGGAAGAAAACCTTCACGCGGTCGTTGTAGTCTTTAATGCTTTAGCCCAGCGCTATACGCTGACAGTCAATTACTACGCAAACGGCGTATTGGTAAGCGATCTCGTGACTGTAGAAGAGGACGCTTATCTCTCGGGACAGGCCTATGGTCCGATCGAGTATCCTGCTACGATCACGGTCGACGGCAGGGTTTACCAATTTAGCACCAGTTCCGATAATCTGAGCGGTACATTTACAGACAGCGACATCGTCGTGAACCTGTACTATACCAGATCGTCGCCTGAAGAGCCCCCCGAAGAGCCGCCGCCGCCGCCGCCCGGCAATTGTAACGGAACTGTAACGCCGCCGCCCACTATAACGATTCCCGATACCACGCCTCCGCAGAGCGACGTCGTACCGGGTACGCCGGAGCCGCTGCCCATTGAGATCGAGGATGAGCCGCCGCCCCAGGGGAACCTCCCGGCTACCAGCGTGCGCGGGGGAAGAAGGTTAGGAATGCCCTTCCTTCTTGCCGGTGCGGCAGGGATGTTCTTCCTTAGAAAAAGAAGGAAAGGCAAGGCCTGATCGAGCCTCCCGGTTTCGTAAACTTAAGTGAAAGAATACGTATTGGCATGATAGCACTATCATGCCAATACTTATCAAAAGATTAATAAAGATGGGGATTGGACAGAATGATGGCTGAGAAAAGCAGAACGTATTGGTGGCTAAGCTGTATGTTTGCCGCGATGATCGCGATTTTGGGGGTAGGGGCAGCCCTGCCGTTGCGTAGGGCCGTCGCGGCGGCACAAGAGGAGGGCGTCCTGCCTCAGGATCCGGAAAGCGGGCAATCCGGGAGCGAAGGAGGCGTCGTGGTGAACAGTGTAAGAGAGCAAGCCGCCGGGCAGTTCGTAGACCGGGAAACACGGATCTATCTGGATGGAGAAGAGGTATTTCTAACCGACCCTGTACGCAATAGAAACGGCCGGTGTTACCTGCCTTTTCGCTCCTATCTCGAGATATTGGGCGCTGCGGTGCATTGGAACGAAAACGATCAGTCCGTCAGGGCGGTCAGGGATCGGGTGGAGGCCGTTTTTACCATGAATGCAGATACGTATACAGTGAACGCGGTAGCGTATACCATGACAGACGCGGCTTTATATCTGGATACGACCTTGAACCGCAGCTACATACCTGTACGCTATGGAGCGGAATCCTTTGGCTTTGACGTGGAATGGATCAGAGGGGACGACGGAGACGCCGTTTATGTTCTGCGTACACCGGCTTCTAACGGAGAAATGGTGGACAATGAGATAGCGATCAACGGGAAGATCATCTGGCTGGGAGAGACGGAAGAACAGCTCATCAGTAGTTTGGGTTACCCTGGCCGGATCGATGCTTCCGCCTATGGATTGCGATGGTATGTTTACAATCAGGACTATAGAACGTTTATCATGGTTGGGATAAAGGATGAAAGAGTAATGGGCTTTTTCTCCAACAGTATGCTGTTGGGCCTGAAAAGTGACATACACTATGGTGCGGAACGAAAATCGGTAGAAGCGGCAGGGTTCCCGCAGAATTCTATGCGCTTTTGGTATGATCCCCACGACGGCAATAAGCTTTACGCGGTGTTTTGTATGACTGCTTTTCCCGACGATCACGAGCGGCAAGCTATCTTTGATCAGGATCCGGAGCTTCTTCTCCGGGCTTATGAGTCCGAGTGCCTGGATATAGCCAATGCTTTCCGGCTTGCCAACGGCAAAGCGGAAGTTCAGTTCAGCGAGGGTGTGGCGGCGTCTGCGCGCGCATATGCTGAGGATATGGCGAAGCGGAATTTCCTTGAGCACATCGATCCGGATGGATTGAATCCTATGGAGAGGCTGGACGCGCGAGGCATTTACGTGTATCAAGTAACAGAGAACCTGGTCGGAGGGACAAGCGATGCATTCTACGCGATAAAGGCATGGATTGAGTCTGCCAATCACCGTTCAGGCATACTGGAAGATAATCAGTATACAGGCGTAGGCGCGTACTATAAGGCAGATAGCACCTACCGGTACTACTTTACCCAGGAGTTTATTACGTTCACAAATCCTAACGAGTAATTGATCGACATTTGACGGCAAGGCACGAATGGATTGAACGACAGGTATGCGTACTGCATAAGATAATTTAAAATGGTGTTCTGTAAGGGCTCCCGTAGACGTTATGTTGGCGGGGGCCTTTTTTTTGTCTTGGCTGAGCAGCCGGTATTTCTCACTTAGGTTACACAAACAGTTACAACTTTTCTCCGAATAATCACATTAAAAGTAGAAAAAATGAGACAAATTGTAGAAAAGTAACCAAAGTGTTACTTTCTTGATTTATACTGAAATCAGAGAACAAGATGTAACCCCATTACGGAGTTTTCCCATAATGTACAAGATGTAAAAGAACGGGAAAAAAATAAGCAGAGAAAAGAATAAGACCTGGGTAGAGAGGTTGTACCTAAGAATAGGAGGAAACAAAATGAAGAAAGTATTAAAAAAAGCATTCGCACTTACGCTGGTTTTGCTTATGACGATCGCCACAGCGCCAGCCATATTCGCAGAGGAGACGCCCTTCGACGGCGTAACAGCTATTGTAGTAGATCAAATTAGTCAGTCAACCTACGCGCAAATTAATGCCAAGCAGTATTCAAGCAATAATCAAGGACAAGATTATTTATTTAACGGTGTGTATCTGGTAAGAGCGGGCAAAGGAAACAACAAAGCTTGGAGCATCGTGGCGGATGAGACCGCGGCGTCCGGCACATTCCTGCTCTACGCCCACTACAGCAGCGGGGGCGACAATGCCTATAATGTGTATCAAGTCGAGATCAACGGACCAGGCATGTGGGAGATCCGTCATTCCGCCGGAGACAGGTATTCCCTGAACCACATTAAGCTGGGCGCATTTAATGAAGAAGAACCTCCCTTTGATTATGATGAACACGACTATGCGTTCGCAATCAGTAAGGAAATCAGCGACGACGGTGAGAATTACGGAGACAGCGCAACAGTGCGCGCCGGAGATACGGTGTTCTACCGGATCGCGATCACAGCATGGCCGATTTGTGCGGAAGATCCCACGAATTATTGCGATGGACTTTTCCATAATACACTGGAGGTTTACCTGCAGGACAGCGCGTATAACGCTCTGAATGGTATGTATACGCTGCTGCTCGGCGCCGGAGACAGATACTATCTTCCGGACGCGACGGATAACGGCGTATATCGCATCGAAGACGGTTATATTCTGTATGCGCTGGCATTAGGCGAGGGAGACGTCGGCGAGGACGGAAGACTGGTCAATATCGCGGCGATTTATGAAGATGAGGACGCAGATTTAGATGCGCTGGATGAGGATGAAGCGGAAGCGCTGGTCGTCCTGCCCCACACCTGCGATCTGACGTATACGATTTCCAAAGAAGTGAGCCTCGACGGCGAGGATTTCTTTGACAGCGTGTCGGCGGAAATTGGCGCTACGGTATATTACAGGGTAAAGATCACAGCGCTTTGCGCAGAAGAGGGATGCGAACCGGATGACGGAGCGGAGATCGAAGTCCTGTGGGACGACGATATCTATCCGGAAGAGGGCGGCGTGATGATCCTTATATACCACGACGGGTTCTACAGCGGCCTGAAAGAATATCAAAAAGAAGTAAAGCTTGATTATGTTGTCAATGATGAAATCGTGAACACAGCCTCGGTTATTGACGAGGAAGGAAATGTACTCGTAGACATAGAGGGTAACGAGCTTAAAGATAGGGCAACCGTGACGATCATCGAAGCCGAAGATCCGGAAACCGAAGATCCAGAACCTGAAGATCCGGAAGGCGAAGATCCGGAAGGCGAAGATCCGGAGCCCGAAGATCCGGAATCCGGGGATCCGGAACCTGGCGAGGAGGAGCCGGACACAAACCTGGATACCGGCGGCGGCAATCCGGGAGGATATACCGGCAGCAGCACGGGCGACTATACCGGCGGCTATATGGCTGACAGCGTCGCGACGGACATAACCGATCCCACAGTACCTACGACCAATCGCCCTGTAGAGGAGTTTAGCGCTTCGAATGACAGCGATTATGAGATTCCCGACGAAGTTACGCCCTTGGGCAATCTGCCAAGTACGGGCGACAGGGGAATGCGCGGCAGCGGCTTGATCAGCATCGTGCTGACTGTGCTGGCAGGGCTGGTCGCATGGGCGGCAGCCAGGAGAAAGAAAATACGCAGCATTCGTTGACGATAGGTCGCAGCATAAAGGAACACGATACAGAAATATGCTTTAGCCAATCATGTAAAGGCTGCCCGGCGAACGGGCAGCCTTTACACGTAGTATTCAAGAAATAGTTATGGTGTCAAGAAATAATCACATCAAGAAATAATTATGGTTGACAGCCGGTTGGCAGATGCGGTACAATACTATTGAATTAAACGATTGCTTAATTGATAAATCGTTTAATCAAGAAACGATAAAGAAGGAATACCAGGATTCACTTAAGAAGGGAAGAAGGACGTTATGAAGAAAACCTTTCTTTTAGAAGACTTGGATTGCGCCCTTTGCGCAGCCAAAATGGAAAAAGCCATCGGAAAGCTGGAAGGCGTGGAGAGCGCCAGCATCAACTTTATGACCCGGAAGCTTAGCCTTTCCGTTGTGGACAGCCTTTTCGACTCCACTCTGGAGCAGGCGCAAAAAATAATCACGAAGATCGAGCCCGACTGCAGAATCGTTAGTTAGTATGACTCAATCGCATAAAAAACAGCTCTGCAAGATCCTTATCGCCGCGGCGCTGATCATTACAGGCCTTGTATTGTCCTTCTATGGAAGGATAGACAAACGGGCTGTCACAGGGATTTACCTGGGCGCGTATATCCTCATCGGCGGCAGCGTACTCCTTCGGGCGGCGTCGAATATACGACGGGGCCAGATCTTTGACGAGAACTTCTTAATGGCCCTGGCGACTGTCGGGGCGATCGGTTTAGGCGAATATCTGGAAGGCATCGCCGTGATGCTGTTTTATCAAATCGGCGAGCTTTTTGAGTCTATGGCGGTGAATAACTCCAGGAAATCCATCGCCGGTTTGATGCAAATCCGTCCCGACCATGCCAACATCATGGTCGACGGGCAATGGACAGAGATAGATCCGGAGTCGGTAGTCATCGGCGCTTTGATCCTGATCAAACCCGGGGAACGGGTGCCTTTAGACGGCAGAGTCGTTGAAGGCTTTTCTATACTGGATACTTCGGCAATCACCGGGGAATCTGTTCCCAGAGAAGCGATGGCAGGCAATGAAGTATACAGCGGATGCATCAATCTGGAGGGTACGCTCACGGTGCGGGTCGAGAAAGCGTATGAACAGTCTACGGTAGCCAGAATTCTGGATCTGGTGGAAAACGCCGGAAGCAGAAAGGCGGAAATGGAAAGCTTCATCACCCGCTTTGCCGGTTATTATACGCCTGTGGTAGTTGCTTTCGCTGCCTGCCTGGCGATTTTGCCTCCCCTCCTGATTCCGAATGCCTCCTTTGGCGACTGGTTCTACCGGGCCTTGATTTTCCTGGTGATCTCTTGTCCCTGCGCTTTAGTCATATCCATTCCGCTCAGCTTTTTTAGCGGTCTGGGTAGTTCGTCACGAAAGGGTATCCTCATTAAAGGTGGTAACTATCTCGAAGCCCTGGCTGGAGCGGAGATCGTGGTATTCGATAAGACGGGCACACTCACGAAAGGTAACTTCGAAGTGGAGGATATCGTAACGGATGGGGGACATGGCGCGCCTGCGGGGGCTCAGGAGGAGCATACAAGGAAACTGTCGATATACCGGGAACCGGCGGTGTGGCGGGAGCGCTTGCTGGAGTTGGCGGCGCTGGCGGAAAGCTATTCAACACATCCCATATCCCAATCTTTGCGTCGGGCATACGGCAAAACGCCCGACCTGACGAGGATAGGGAAGGTGACAGAAGCTCCGGGCTATGGGATAGAGGCGGAGGTCGATGGAAGGATACTTTTCGTTGGCAACCGGAGGCTCATGACGGAAAAAGCCGGTCTCACCCTGCCGGCGGATCCGCCGGGCACAGTGATCCATATCGCAGCGCAGGATGCGTATATCGGCCATATTCTGATCGCCGATCAGCTGAAAGAAAGCGCGGCTGCTGCGGTTGCGGGGCTGAAGTCCATCGGGGTGAAAAAGACAGTCATGCTCACCGGGGATGTGGAAGGCATCGGAAAAAAAATAGCCTGGCAGCTAGGCTTGGATCAGGTGTTTGCAGAACTGACGCCGGTGGATAAAGTGGATAAAGTTGAGCTGCTCATGAAGGAGAAAAGTCCGCAAGGTAAGCTGGTCTACGTGGGCGACGGAGTGAATGACGCACCGGTTCTGGCTATGGCGGACGTTGGCGTGGCTATGGGTGCATTGGGCAGCGACGCCGCGATCGAAGCAGCAGATGTGGTCATCATGGATGACGACCCCGCCAAGCTTACGTTAGCCGTACAGATTGCCAGGAAGACAGTGCGGATCGCTAAACAGAACACGGTATTTTCCCTGGGGGTCAAGGGCCTGATTCTGCTTCTGGGCGCACTTGGATTTGCCGGCATGTGGGCAGCGATATTTGCCGATGTGGGCGTCATGGTAATCGCCATAATGAATGCGGTTCGCGCGCTGGGCGCCCGCGACAGCAGGGCAGGTGCAAGTTAGCGGAGCGCTATCCGCGTTCTTATAGTGTAGAAGATTTGACAAGATCCGGATTTAAAGATATCATCAAAATGATGATAAGTACCGAATCAATCTACGCTTATGAATCTGTACAGCCAATATGAACAGGATGGAGTCATGGAATGGATAGTAAAGAAACGAGTGACCAGAAAGGGAAATACCTGCTGCGTAACTATTGGGAAAGCCTGATCATGGAAAAAACCAAAGGGATTGTCTCAAAGACGGACATGTGTCAGTGCGAAAAATGCTTTTTGGATATTTGCGCTTTGGCACTAAATAAACTGCCGCCGCATTATGTGACGACAGATAGAGGGAGCCTGATGGTGAAAGTGCCTACGGCGAACGCGAAGACAGAACTCGAGTTAACCATACTGATCAGTCGCTGTGCTAAATTGGTCAGTGAAAAACCCATACACGATGTATGATGAAAGCCGGTGTTAATACGAATCACTGACGCAAAACGTGGTATAGTTGTGGTCCTTTTTCCACAATACTGCGTTTCTCTTCGGTCAGATACCACAGCGGCCCGCTCGACGAAGCTTAGTGGCATCCCAGTAGGCGTCGTTCCTCATCGTGCCTTGTCTTGCGAAAAAAATCCCCGCTCTATGATGAAATAGACGGGGATTTCGTTTTGCATTCCACGCATCAGGCAGACAGTAGATACGCTTTATACGGATCGCTGACTGAGCCAGCATCAGCCCATCAGCCCCTGCTTAACGCTACAGCTAATCGTGTCAGCGCTTCTGTGAGCGTTTCCCTGGGGCAGGCCAGATTGAGTCTCTGGAACCCTTCGCCTTCCTCGCCGAAGGCGCTTCCGTCGTACAGCCAGAGCTTTCCCCGTTCAACCAACCGGTACTTGACCGTATCCGGCGTCATGCCTGTTCCCCAGAAATCAAGCCACAGTAGATACGTGCCCTGGCGCTCCACCGCATAAACGCCCGGAACATATTGTTTGAGATAGTCCAAAGCAAATAACTCATTTGCGTTAATATAGATGCGCAGTTTGGTCAACCAGTCCTGGCATTGTTCATAGGCTGTCTGACAGGCGACCATGCCCAATACGCTGGGTTCATTGTAGCCGGTGGAATTTTTTTCATATTCCCAAAGCTTGCGCAGATCTTTATTGGCGATGAAAGCGTGGGATATCTGGAGTCCGGACAGATTGAAAGTCTTGGACGGGGAGGTCAGCGTGACCGTGTATTGTTCCAACTGAGGGCTAAGTCCGGCGAATACGGTATGTTTAAAATTGGGCGCAGTGATATCGCAATGGATTTCATCGGATAGGATGGGGATGTTATGGCGCGTGCAGATTTGGCCCAGCTTCTCTAATTCATAGGAACTCCAGACCCGGCCAACCGGATTGTGGGGATTACAAAGGATAAAGAGCTGGACGTTTTCCTTTTCAATGGTTTGACTGAACGCATCAAAATCGATGCTGTATTTTCTGTCCGAATAGACGAGGGGACAGGTAACCAGCTTACGATTGTTGAGCTTGATCATATCGTAAAAAGGATGGTATACCGGCGTCTGGATCAGGACGCCGTCTCCCGGTTTGGTGAAAGCCCTGATCGCCGTAGCAATCGAGAATACAACGCCGGGAGAATCCAGGATCCATTCTTTGTTCAGGGTATAATTGTGGTTGGTTTTCCACCAGTCGACGATCGACTGATAGTAGCCCTCCGACGGTTCGCTATACCCGAATATCCCATGATCCACCCTGTGTTCCAGCGCGTCCAGGATCGCAGGCGCCGTTGGGAAATCCATGTCGGCTACCCAGAGCGGCAGTACGGCTTCGTCATATCCCTGATGAACGGCAGAGTCATATTTCAGACTACCGGTGTTATGGCGATCGACTACGGTATTGAAGTCGCTGATGCGTGTCTTCGGTTGGGGAGCATTTGTGGAACCGGTTATGTTGAGTCTTTGACCGGAGGATCGTAACATACGTATTATCTCCTTTACTAGAGTTTGTCTGTGAATTTATCAAGTTTTATGGAAGCTTTGCCAGGACGGCAAGCCTCCGGCAGGCGCCGCCGCTTTGACAGCTTTGAGGATCGCCCTTTCCACGGCGAGGGCTGCCATTTCGCCGGCGACGTCCGTGGAAGCCGGTATTTCACAAGAAGCCACGGCAAACAGAAGGTCGCCGTCCACGCCGGTATGTACGGGCCGGATGGCCCTGGCCATACCGGCGTGTCCCATAGAGGCGATTTTGCAGCATTGGGGCTTCGTAAAAATGCCGTTTGTCGCAATGATGCCGATGGTTGTGTTTGTACCGGGCGCCGGCGGCGCTGTATCGGCAAAGGAAATGGCGCCAAGCTGCAGCAGGCAGCGGCTACTGTCGGCAAACACCGCTTCACCGGAGGATACCGCGGCGCCGATTTCGTTTGCTTTGCCGCCGGCGTCTTGGGCGGCGTTTGCAGTTTCCAGCATTCCGGCGATGATCCGGTTGTCCTCGTATACGTCGCCCAAGGCGTTTACCGCTACAATGGCGCCCACGCTGAAGCCGTTCTCCAGTGTCAGGGAGGCGGAACCAATGCCGCTTTTCATAGCGCCCTTACCCTGCCTCAGCTTGCCGATGGAAGCGCCGCAGCCTGCGCCATAATTGCCCTGCGCCAGGCGGTTTCCCTCAGCGATAGCCTGATCACAAGCCTCTCTTGCCATAGCCTGATCCGGCCTGATCCGCGCATCTCCCAGACCCAAATCAAACAGGATAGCCTGAGGGACCAAAGGCACGATCACGACGCCTGTATCGAAGCCGATCCCGCGTTCTTCCAGCCAGGCCATCACGCCGCCTGCCGCATCCAGCCCGAAAGCCGAGCCGCCGGACAGCACAATGGCGTGAACCTGATCGGTTGTCGTGAGGGGATCCAGCAAATTCCATTCTCTTGTACCGCTGCCGCCGCCCCGTAGATCAGCGCCGGCTACCGAGCCGGCAGGGGTAAGCAGCACCGTGACGCCGGTCAGGGCTTCCCTGTTTTCCGCCTGCCCCAGCCGGAAACCGGCGACGTCCAAAATGGTATCGGTTTTTCCCGAATGAAAGGAATGCATAGACGCAGACATAGAACGTATGCCTTTCCGTCAATTTTAGTTAGTGTTTATGTAAATGATGAAAATATCATACTCTTATAGAAACAGTTTAGCTGATATCGGTTGGTTTTTCAAGCGTTACAAGGGTCGATCTGAAATTCTTTGGTAACAAAGATGATAGTCAATGCATAGAAAATTAAACGGCGCAACCGTTATGTAGATCAATGGCAACTGTGTTGGGAAAGAAAAAATGGGGGCATAAAAATAATTTCAACGCTCTGAAAAAGGGGCTTATGCAAGAGACAGCAGGCTTGTCAGAAATCTATTCATGCAGTATAGTAATTCATTTTAGCTAAACAGGACAGAAAAAATGGAATATGTAACCGAAATGTGACCATTATGATGGATAATTGAGGCAAAAGAGTTTTCTATTTTCTTTATTTGAGATATAATGTGAACAATGTGAGAAGTGAAGTACGATAGCATGAGCGAAGCATTGAAAGAATTGACAAGCGAAAAAATCGAACGATCTATCGAACTGGACGATCGCGCTGAAATTGCTAAGCAGTCAACGGGCGTGATGGAAAAGCTAATTGACGATTTTAAAGTGTTTCTGCAGAATCGTGTGTTTCGGTATTCGTCACGGGCAAATGACACACAACGCGAAGAAATGTTTGGTACGGCTATGCTGGCTTTTTATGAAGCTGTACAGAAATATGACGCTTCCAAAGGACATTTCTTTACCTTTGTCAATCGTGTCGTATGCGAACGGCTGATCGACTTCAATCGAAAAGCTTTCCGATCGGAACGATACACCGTGTCACTGGAGGAAGTGAACGATGAGCAGGTGGTAGCGCAATCCACCGCGATAGCGGAAGTATCTTTGAAAGCCTATGAGGCAAAGTCCAGTCATGAAGAGTTAATGGATGAAATCGAGCAGTTTAAAGTGGAGCTGTCGCTCTGGGGACTTACGATGTCTTCCTTGGTCGATCAGTCTCCGAAACACAGCAGACTGCGTGAAGAATATAGAAAGGTGATCGCTATGATAGTCGAAACACCTGACATTATTCAGACGATCCAGCTTAAGCGCTATTTTCCCGTCAAAGCAATTGCACAAATTTCTGGATTACCCCAAAAAAAGCTGGAACGCGCACGAAGTTTTATACTAGCTTCTTTAATAATTAGAATGGGGGACTATAGTTATCTGTCAGAATATGTAAGTGATAGGCGATAATCTGAATGAAAGCAATCATCATAAGTCATGAGCGCGGAGGCTCCGTTGTGCTGGATCGCAGAGGAGATTTCCGGTTCATCAAAGGGCATACTTCGAAACCGCTTGGGTTTGAAATCGAAATGCGATCTCAATCCCGGTTTTCGCATTCTCAAAACATTGCTATCGCAGCCTGCCTGATCGTCATGCTGTCGATCAGCGGGTTTGGTTTGGCGTGGAATACAGAGAGTTGCTCTATATATGTAGACATCAATCCGAGCATAGAGCTTGTGTTTAATATTTTCAGCAGACTGAAAACGGCGTTATCGTTAAACGAAGACGGCGTGTTACTGCTTGAAGGGATTCATCTGAAAGGCCCTCTTGAGGACGTCGTGCTGGATCTGATCCACGAAGCGGAGATAATGGGCTATTTGAGCCCGGAGGAAGGCGCTCCGGGTATATCGATTGTAGTCGTTACAAGAGGCGACAAGGATCCCACCGCCTATGTTAACGCGATTCGCAGCGCGCTTGAGGCGCATCACATCCAGGATATGGTGGAGCTTTCCGTATGCGATGAAGGGTTCCGGGATCGGGCAGCGTTACTGGGCGTATCACCGGGAAAACTGTTACTGGCCGAACGGCTGCAAGCTGTGAATCAAACTGCGCCGGTAGAGGAACTGCTGAAGATGTCCGTCAGTGAAATGCTGGGATCGGTCAGAGAGATAGAAGATTTGAACCTTCCTTTATCCGCGAGTGCTGATGTTAATCGTACGCAGCCTGGAGATACCAACAGCAGCCATTATGCACCATCGCCGCATTCTGAAACGGATGAGGAGAAGGATGCGCTTCCCGGCGGGCAGGAAGACAGCCGGTCTTTAGTGGCAGACGCGAATACGCAAGTAAGAAATCCCGGCGCTAGCGGAAATACCGAACAGACGCAGAAATCGGATGCTGCTTCCGGCGGCGCGGAGCTCCAGGCGCCGGAGGATCCCGACCTGAATATAGATCCCGGGACAGATTCCGGTCTTAGCCAAACGAACCCCGAAAATGGCGACGGTCCCGCAAATCCTGAGGACCCTGAATCGGGCCCCGATCCGGATATCAATCCGAACCCGAATCCGAACCCGAACCCGAATCCAAACCCGAATCCGAATCCGAATCCAAACCCGAATCCGAATCCGAATCCGAATCCGAACCCGAATCCGAATCCGAATCCGAATCCGAACCCAAATCCCAATCCGAACCCAAATCCGAACCCGAACCCGAATCCTGATCCCCAGCCAAAACCGGATCCCGGGGTTACGGATGCCGCCAAAGTCGTTTCCGGGGATCAGATCAACAGTGTGGCAAACGGTACATTTAATAACTATAATATCGGATGGAACCCCCTGTTCGACCTGGCAGGCGAGGGTACGGCGGAAGTTATATACTGGCACTTTGTTGATACCGGTAGTACGGGCAATGTTAAACCGGCCGCCAACACCATGACCCTATACTTTGACGACGGCACATCGGCGGGTTATACATTCGTCTGGTATCTGGGGGATGGCTTCTCCGTCAACCAGGGCGGCCAAAATCCAGGTTGGGTTGTGAAGACGCCGGCAAGCTGGATGCTGACGCACGGGGAAGTGGATGCGGTCGTCAAGCAATTCAAGCTCGACGGCAGGACAATGGTCAGCGAGAATAAGCTCAGCCAGGAGCCCAATGAAGCGGACAAAACCAAGACCATCACCAATGCGCAGGCAAACAGCGTTTCAGAAGGCTCTTTCAATAATTATTCCAACTGGAATCCCGTCTTTGACCTGACCGGTCAATCGGAAGAGATTGTAACCTACTGGCATTTTGCGGATAGCGGCGTCAATGGCAGTGCTGTACCAGCCGCCGGTACCATGACACTGACTTTTGACGACGGCTCGTCGATGGACTATATATACGAATGGAGGATTTCTGACGGCTTCTCCACAAACAACGGCGGGAATAACGCCAGTTGGGTCCTGGGGACGCCGCCGGGCTGGACGCTCCTCTATGGGAAGATAGATACGGTCATCGGCCAGTTTGTCTTAGGCGGGAAAACTACGGCAAACCGGACAGTACAGAAACCTGCGCCGGGGCCGGAACCCGCGCCGGGTACAGAGCCCGGGCCGGGGATTGAACCGGGTACAGAGCCAGAACCATAGACGTCCGCCGGTAATCCGCCGGTACATATACGCCATTCACCGGGAGCGAAGAATCGCTCTCTTTTTTTTGTCCGGAGAGGGATTCAGGATTACCCCAAAAAAAGCAGCTATACAAACGTATTTTAGTAGTGTTGTTCTAAGATGAGCTGCGCCCATAGAACGAATCTCCACGCTATATCTTGCTCTATTGCGTGATAGATGAGTCCATACATGACTTAGCGACTCTTTATCAGCAGCAATAGAGTCGTTTAGTCAGGTGCAACCCAAAGCTACGCAGCCTTAGGTGAATGCTACATGGGGCTCTGCCCCATAGAACGAATCTTTGTTCAGACAACCCGATCTTTCTGAAGTAATAGATGAGTCCATGCATGACTTAACCGCTCTGATTATGTTGCTTTAGAGCGGGTTAGTCAGGTGAACCCCGTCGGGATTCGCGCGCATGTCGCTCATCCCTTCCGCTTTGCGGCGCTGCGATTCCGCAGCGTTAGCCCCTTACGGACAAAAAATTCGTGTTTTAAATTGACACATCAAGTCCGTAAGGTACTATTGCTGAAGCGCTTTTACAGATCACTGGCGGATGAAGCGGGAACAGGAATCATACAAATATTGGATCCTCCGGGATTGCACAATCGGCAGGTGGCGACAGTGTGATGAAAGCAATCATAATATGTCATGAAGGCAGTAGTTCAATCGTGATGGATAGGGACGGAGATTTCCGCTTGGTTCAGGGGCACACCGATAAGCAAGCAGGGACCGGGGTCGATATTGAAGCTTCGGCTGCGGCATACTATATTCTGTGCGTCATGCAGTTGCCAACCCGGTCCGGCGCCTTGCCCCCAACAAGAGTATATTTTAGACAGGCAAAGACGAGGGATGAGCGGCTAGCGTGAGCTGCAGCCTATTGATCGAACCGTATGCCAGACCTTGTGGTATCGCGCTAAAGCAGAGTCCATGCACGGACCCTGCTTTATATATCGCTATTTGGACCTGAGTAAGTTGAGCAAAAATATCCAAATTTTACCCCAAAAAAACCGATAAAGACTGCGAATTCTACTAATAGATCTACAAACATAACACTTTTATTACAGCCATTGAGAAACGGAGGCGATGTGCAGGAAGGCGTTAGCGGCGAGCATAGAGTCTACAACCGGATAGACAACGTTCCCGTATAACGAAACTGAAAAGCAGGTAAAGAGCAGAACAAAAAAGAATATCCAGTGAAATAGGGGGGGCTCAAAAAATGAAGGGGAAAAAGGTTTTAGCGGTTTTGTTGATGTTGATGATGCTGCTTTCTATCGCGGTTCCGGCTTTTGCGGACGACAAGGGCGGCAGCAACGGCAATGGTAATGCGTACGGCGCCGCAAACGGTAACGGCAGCGCCAACGGTAATAACGGCAGTAATGGAGACAGCAGTGCAAGTAACAGCGGCAACGGCAATGCTTACGGCGCTGCCAATGGGAACGGAAACGCTAACGGCAATAACGGCAACGCGAACGGCGCCGCAAACGGCAGCGGAAACACGAATGGCAACAATGGCAATGCGAACGGCGCCACAAACGGCAACAGCAACGGCAATGGCAATGGCAATGGTAACAATGGTAACGCGAACGGCGCCGCCGCAGTACCGGCGCCTGCCCTAGCTGTACTCGGTACAGAGGGACCCAGCCCGATCGGCACAATTGTGAAGATCAGCAGCGGCGGATTCCACTGCGGCAATGACAGCGGCGGTCAAAAGCAGGACAAGCGCTTTGACCTGGAAGCGCTGGGGATAGACTATTGGAAGCCCAATGAACCGCAGCTGGACGCCTATTGGCTGTATCTGAAGAAAATCACCGCGGACAGATGGGAATTATGTCACGAAAACGGTGATTTGAACAGAGACTTCGTGTGCCCGAGATGCGGCAGCGCAATCTGGATTTCTTTCAGCAACATGGATGAAATTTACGACGGCGCGCAGATTCAACTTTGCCATGCTGAAGAGCTCGAACTGTTCTACTGCACGATAAACCTTGTAAAGTATTATAACAATACTAAAGCCTCGGGCTTCGAATTTGTGTTGAAAAGAGGCGAAGCGCAGGCAGGACCTTTTAGTGAACAGATCGGATCTTCCGTAGTCTCCGGCGCAGGCGGGAAAGTCGAGTTTCCAAGGATCGAGAAGACTGGTTGGTATCAGATCACAGAAATTAACCTGCCTGCAGGTTTTGTCTCTGATACGGCGCCAATCGTATTTGAAGTGACGGAGCAGGATCTTTACGCCAATCGGGTATTTGGTGGTTCCGCAGGCTATCGCTGGGACAATATCCCCGGCAATCGCGGACAAGCCGGAAGCCTTCTGGTCAAAGCAGACGCCGGGAAGGCGCATTACGAAGTAGAATGGCGGGAAGTCTGGAAGCAGGATTATCATGACGTGCTGAAGCAGGATTATCATGACGTGCTGAAGCAGGATTATCACGAAGTACTGAAGCAGGATTATCACGAAGTGCTGAAGCAGGATTATCATGAAGTACTGAAGCAAGATTATCACGAAGTGCTGAAGCAGGATTATCACGAAGTACTGAAGCAGGATTACCATGATGTGCTGAAACAGGATTTCCACAATGTATTGAAGCAGGATTTCCACAATGTCCTGAAACAGGATTTCTGGGATATCTATAAGAAAAATACGCAGGATTACTTCGTTCCCACTTTCGCAAAGAAGGTTGCCTCTGTTGGCGGCACCCTGGTAACGCGACTGACTTACAGCGGGACGGGCGCTTCGGCTGTGCCGGTGAACGGCGGCGCTTTCAGTAACGGGCATACCTACGTCGAGGTGAATGTAGCCGACGCCAGCACGCCGGGCGGCGTATGGTACACGATCGCCGACTCCAGCTTCAATTCCAACGGAAAAAAGACGCCTGACGAGTACAACAGGCCGATTGACTATCAGTATAATGTAAGCATTGCAAACGGCAAACTGACCATCTCCTTTGACGACAGGCTTGTATCCACCAGCGTCGGCGCTTATGTAGTCGGCAACGTGGGCGGCAATCCTCAATCGGCGTTCCCGGGGAACGCGCCAAAACACAGCGCCAATAGTTTCACTGTCGATATGCCGGTTGCTTATGGCGGCGTCGTATACCTCTACACTCATTTGGACGGCATAAAGTGGTTCGAAACGGGCATTTATGAATTCGCGGGCTGGGCGCTAAAAGAGACGAAAGAGATACTCGAAGCGGACGGCACAGGTTATGACGCGCCTTACTTCTTTGAGAAAGCTCTGGACGGCTCGGCCTACTTCTCAGAGAAAGTGTTGGACGGGACGCCTTACTTCTTTGAGAAAGCCCTGGACGGCGCAGCTTACTTCTCAGAGAAAGTGTTGGACGGGACGCCTTACTTCTTTGAGAAAGCCCTGGATGGCGCGGCTTACTTCTCCGAGAAAGTGCCGGATGGAACACCTTACTTCTTTGAGAAAGTGTCAGACGGCGCGGCGAACTTCTTCGAGAAAGTATCGGACGGGACGCCTTACTTCTTTGAGAAAGTTTCAGATGGCGCGGCTTATTTCTCCGAGAAAGTATTGGACGGCGCAGCTTACTACTTTGAAAATGAGGAAGTAAGCAAAACTTCGGAAGTCGACGTCTATATTGTCGAGTTTGATCTGCTTGTCAAGAACGCTGCCGGTGATACTGTCTATGAAGGCAAGATCGCAAACGGCGGCGAAAAACTCATCCTCAACCTTTCTCCCGGAAACTACAGCGTCTATCTCACAAGAGAAGCGGACGGCGTGGAGGAAGAGGGAAGCGTGACGATCGTTGCCGACGAACAGGCAGAAATACGCTTTGATACAATCAAAGTCGTAGGCGAAGAAGTCCGTACGAAACTTCCTTTGCGGACCATCGACGGCACAAAAGGCGCCGACGTCATCGTTGACGGCACAAAGGGCGCGGACGTGACTATCGACGGCGCCAAGGGCGCAGATGTGGTCCTTGACGGCACAAAGGGCGCGGATGTAACCATCGACGGCACAAAAGGCGCCGACGTCATCGTCGACGGCACAAAGGGCGCCGATGTGACCATCGACGGCACGAAGGGCGCCGATGTGACCATCGACGGCACGAAGGGCGCCGATGTGACCATCGATGGCACAAAGGGCGCCGATGTGATCATCGACGGCGAGGAAGGCAAAGAGGAGATCATCGACGGAGAGAAGCTTGCGGACGAGATCCTGGCCGGGATAAAGCTTCCGGACGTCTATCTCGGATGCGACGACATCACCGGTGACCCGCTGGTCGACTGCCACATGTGTGCAGACTGTATCGCAGCCGGCGCTATTGCGAAGAACTAATATAAGCTACTGCGCCCATGACCCGAGGCTAGTCCGGCTTGGGTTATGGGCGTATCTTATGCCTCATCATTTTGTTCACTTCAGATCCCTGATAAATGGAATTAAATGGTTACTAAACGAATGATAAAGTTATAGAATACGTGACAGAAATGTGGTATTATCCGTTTAGAACCTACAAACAACGGAAAGCATGATATGGGATGATTCTCGCGGAATTCCGCGTCGATCTATACAGAAAAGTAGGCATTTGTGGTAAAGCACAATAACAGAAAGGGGTGAATAGTAAAGGTAAACAGGGTATGCATTACCGCCTATAGGGCAGACCCAGCCTATATAGGTTAACCGCGTTCCAGGAAAAACGCGGCCGAAAACCCGGAACCCCAACCGGATGACAAAAGAGGCTAAAGAAAACTCTTGTTTGGAGGTTTTAGGAATGAAGAAAAAACTGGTAGCGTTTCTGGTAGCATTCATGCTTATACTGTCACTTCTTCCAGCGGGTATGACT
>WRMS01000012.1 GCA_009777025.1 Clostridiales bacterium
CAGAAGGGCCATAGCCCTTGTACTCTTCGCCTGCATCATACTGAGCGGGAACATCAGGATCCGAAGAATAACGGTAAATAAAATGATCGCTAAACCATAGCTGGGGGATCCTATCGACATCGTAAACTCATAGATGCTTTGGATAAGACTTACCAACACGCCCACAAATGAATTCCACAAAATCAGTATGCTGCATTATAATCCTGTTATATTGCAGCAATTCACCTCCTCGTTGTAACGCAATCCGTTTTTTCTTCCGGTACCGGATCGTATCCGCCCGGATAAAAAGGATGGCAGCGGGCAATTCTTTTTACTGCAAGCCAGGTCCCTTTTCCCGGGCCGAACCGCTCGATAGCTTCATAGGCATACTTTGAACAGCTCGGTACAAACCGGCAAGCAGGCTTAAACCTTGGCGAAATGCAGTACTGATAGAATTTGATCAATTGCAGTAATAGCCGTTTCATCCACATGGCCTCAGTGCCGCTGCCTTTCCTCTGTGGGGCTGTTCAAGCTGTTTTTTCGTTCCAGCGCGCGGAGAACGTCTTGCTCAACCTGATGAAAATCCGCAGCTGCCAACGACTTTCTGCCAACAAACACGTACTCTCTTCCTTTGCGCATCTTCGCCAAATATCCGCGAACCGCTTCTCGCATCATCCTCTTGCCGCGGTTTCGAACAACGGCATTGCCAACTCCTTTTGAGACGGAAAAACCCACCCGAAGGCGATTCTCTCTGTGCGTATTTCTAATATACAATACAACAGCGCCTATCGCAACTGAGTTTTTGCATTGGTAAACCGCTTGAAATTCATTGTTTTTTTTTAGCCTGAATTTCTTCTTCAGCAACCGGACACCTTCCAAACAAAATAAAGGCCACGCTCTGCGGCCTTATACGGTCAGCTTTTTTCTCCCTTTCATTCGTCTTCGCTTCAACACTGTACGACCACCCGGCGTTTGCATTCTAGATAGAAAACCATGAACCCGCTTATGCCTGCGGTTCTTTGGCTGATAGGTGCGCTTCATACCATTCCCTCCTCAGAAAAACTAGAGACACGAATGCATTATAAGACAAAGCGTTTCTCCTGTCAAGAAAAATAGTGCTTGCATCCCGGCTGGATACGGTCTTTCTGACGCAGTGTATTTTCGTCTGCGTACCTTGAACTGACCGTCTCAATCTGGTATATTATTCTCACTGGCGTCAGACGCTTTGCTTATTACCTGCAGAAACTTTGGCTGCTATTTTCATCTTCGGGGAGGAATTTGTCGTGGCTAGCTTAAATCCGAAATATACTTTCGATACCTTTATAGTTGGAAGCGGCAATCGATTTCCCCATGCCGCTGCACTGGCAGCCGCCGAGGAGATCGGTACGCGATATAATCCACTGTTTATCTATGGCTCCGCAGGACTTGGCAAAACCCATCTCATTCAAGCTATCGGACATCAAACAGAACGATTAAACCCCGACTGTAAGGTAACCTACGTATCTTCCGAAACCTTTACGGAAGAGTTCATCAGTGCGATCCGCACCGACAGCTTAAGCGGATTCAAGAAGAAGTATCGAAGATCCGACGTTCTTTTGGTTGACGATGTACAGTTTTTAGCCGGCAAAGAGAGTACTTTGGAAGAATTTCATCATACCTTTAATTTTCTCTATGAGGAAAATAAACAAATCGTGCTTACCAGCGACAGGCCGCCTGCCGAGATCCATCCCATCGAAGAGCGGCTCAAATCAAGGTTTGCCTCGGGTCTTACCGCAGATATTATCCCTCCTGATCTGGAAACCCGCATTGCGATTCTACAAAGTAAGGCGGAACTCGAGAATGTCTTCATCCCGAGAGAGTGTTATGTCTATATCGCGGATAATATCACCTCCAATATCCGTGAACTCGAAGGCGCCTTAAACCGGGTCATCGCCTATGCCACTTTGAATCATCGGGATATCACCTATGAGCAATGCATCGAAGCGCTGGCGCCGATCTTTCCTCAGAAGGGGGAGATCATCATAACCATCGAGCTTATCCAGGAGAAAGTCGCCAATGCTTTCGATACCACCGTCAATAATCTTTGCTCGAAAAGACGCTCCCGCGATATCACCATCCCCAGGCAAATCGCGATGTACCTGTGCAGAGAAATGACAGAGTCTTCTTTTGATCGAATCGGAAAATCCTTCGGTGGTAAGGATCATACTACGGTTCTCCATGCCCATAAAGAAATCGCCAATGCCTTACGCTCCAACTCCGATCAGGAAGTCACCTTCCAAGTCAAACGGATCGTGAAGGATTTAAATGGCGCTTAAGTTTTGTGCATAACTCTCTTAATAAACGGTGATCTCCTGTGGAGAATCTGTGAACGGTTTTTTTTCCTGTTTATACTGTGGATAAACGCCCGGACTTATCAACCGTCATCTCCCTGCCTTACTCTCTTTCCCCGCAAGGCTTCCCGCACTTATCCACCTATTCACATTCCCTACTGCTATCTTTACTATCTATATTTAAACTATAGTATAGGGATCCCCTTAATGATTCTATATAGAATGACAACCATGATTGATATAGGAGGCCGGCCATGTTATTTACGACAGCAAAGGAAAATTTGCTTACTGCGGTGAATGCCGTGCAAAGAGCAATCAATCAAAAAAGCATTATTCCCACCTACTCCTGCATCAAGATTGAGGTCAGGGAGCATATGGCTGTGTTCATGGGAACAGGACTGGATATCAGCATTGAGTGCACAATCCCGGTTCAAATGGAAAAAGAAGGAAGCGCCCTTGTGCCCGCCAGATACTTCAGCGACATCGTCCGAAGGCTTCCCAACATTCCCATTACCGTGGAACATACCGCCTCTATGGAAATGTCGCTTCGCTATGAAAAGTCGGTTTTTACCTTAAGAACTTTGCCGGTTGACGATTTTCCCCTCATGCCTTCCTTCCAGGACGGCCTCTCTTTCTCGATTTCAGCAGAGTCCTTAAAAAAACTCATACGACAGTCCACCTTTGCTGCAAGCCCGGATGAATTGAAAGCCGTGTTTACCGGTATATTATGGGAGATTGATGAAGACGCCCTATCGTTGGTCGGTACGGATACCCACAGGCTTGCCTGGTCAAAAAGCAAATTCGTTACGGAGGATCCGGCGCAAAAAGGAAGCTTTATTATTCCGGCAAAAATAACAAGCGAAATAGGCAGGCTGCTTGAACAGGACGATTGTATCGTGCAAGCGGAGAAAAACGCCGTCTTTTTTGCTTTTGATAATATCAAAATGCATTGTCGTGTTCTGGAAGGTATTTTTCCGAATTACAAACAGGTCGTTCCCCAAGCCTTTCAAACGACGATCAAGATAGACGGAAGAATACTTAAAGAAGCGGCGGAGCGAATTTCGCTTTTTGCGGAATCCAACGATACCAGCAATACGATCCAAATGGAGGCGGAAGAAGGAAAGCTCTCCTTATACTCCCAGTCGGACATTGGCTTCGGCAGGGAAGAGTTCGCGGTTATGCAAGAAGGGGAAGCGATGCATATCGCGTTTAACGCCCGTTACATCACAGATGTATTTAAGGCCATTGAAGGGGAGAAGGTCAGTATCCAATTGTCCGGACAACTCAGCGCCGGGATTATCAAAGAAGAGGGAGACCCAGATTTTCTGTATTTAGTATTACCGGTGAAGGTTTAGCCGTATTACGGAGCGCCCGTCATGTTGATTGAATCGTTGCTTCTTGCCGGATACAGAAACTATAAGCAGTTACACTGCAGATTCAGTCCGGGCGTCAACTTATTTATGGGCGCCAATGCCCAGGGAAAAACAAATCTGATCGAATCGATCTATTATCTCTCTGTGGGAAAGGCCTACCGCCAAGCGCGGGACGAACAGCTGATTCTATGGGGAGATTGCGCTTTTCAGATCAAAGGGGAGATTGACAGCCGAAAAGGAAAAGCCCAGATGGAAATACGATACAGACAGGGGGAAAGCCCGCCAAAAGCCTTGATGCTCAACGGCTTACGAAAACAAAAATGGGAGGAAATGAGCGGCGCCTTGACGTCGGTCCTTTTTTCTCCGGAAAGCATGGCCATTATTAAAGGTTCGCCTCAGGAAAGAAGAAATTTTCTGGACTATGATATCAGTCAGGTCAGCTTAGCGTATAGTGCGGATCTCTATAAATACAGACGTGTTTTAGCGCAGAGAAACGCGCTTTTAAAGAGAATCGGTCCTCTTCCTGAACCGCTGTCAGCAAAAAGAGAAACCTTAAGCATTTGGGACGGGCAGTTGATTACCTATGGAAGCAGAATTATTGAAAAAAGGCTTTCTTTCATAGAAAAGATGACGCCGCTGGTTCGCCTGACACACAGAAGGTTAACGGAAGGAAAAGAAAATATGGAGATCCAATACCTTCTGCATGCCAAAAGCCCGTTGGAACTGAAAAAAAACAGCGACGGGAAAATCGATATCAGCGAGTTTCTGAAAGAAGCGCGGGATCACGCCTTAGAGGAAGATCTACGACTCAAATCCACACAGTGGGGCCCCCATCGGGACGACGTCAAAGTGTTGCTTAACGGGATGGAGATGCGGCAGTATGGTTCCCAGGGCCAGCAGCGTACGGGGATTCTGGCGCTAAAACTGGCCGAACTGGAGATTTTCCGCGGCGAATCCGGCGAGTACCCGATCCTGCTTCTGGACGACGTTTTATCGGAACTGGATGAAAATCGGCAACAGCAGCTGCTTACGATTGTCAATGAGAAGGCGGTGCAATGTGTGATTACCGCCACAGATGAAAAAATACCGGGCATGCGGGAAATCAAGAAATTGAAGAAATTTGACGTCCATAAGGGGGAAGTAAGGGAGCGGCACTGAAAAGGACTGGAGAAGTACGGATATAGTGTTTTTCAGTGGCTTTTTAACGTAAAAAGCCACTATTTTCTTGCATAAATAGCGTAATTCTGGTATAATATAAAAGGTTGTGGGGAAATAAACGCAGCGGTAAGGAGGCAGGAAATGGCCAACGAATATAGCGCCGACCAAATCCAAATATTAGAAGGGCTGGAAGCGGTTAGAAAGCGGCCGAGTATGTATATCGGCAGCACCGGACCTACGGGATTGCACCATTTGGTCTATGAAATTATCGATAACAGTATCGACGAGGCTATGGCTGGTTTCTGTGACCTCATTGAAATTACGCTGAATCAGGATCAAAGCGTTACCGTCACGGATAACGGCCGGGGAATTCCCGTGGAAGAGCATCCGAAAGCAAATGTTTCCACGCTGGAAGTGGTCATGACCATATTGCACGCAGGCGGTAAATTCGGCGAAGGGGGCTACAAAATGTCCGCCGGGCTTCACGGCGTAGGCGCTTCTGTAGTCAACGCCTTGTCGGAATGGTTGGAAGTACACGTCTACCGCAATGACGGGCATTATGTTCAGCGCTATGAACGGGGAATTCCGATAGAAGCGGTAAAGAAAGTAGGAAGCAGCGACAAGAACGGAACCGTCATTTCGTTTAAACCGGATCCGGTTATTTTTACCGAAACCACGGAGTTTGAATATGATACGCTGATCTACAGGATCAGGGAACTGGCGTTTCTCAATAAAGGCCTGCGGATCTCGTTTAAAGATTTGCGGGGAGAGGAACCGAAGGAGAGACTGCTGCGTTATGAAGGCGGCATATCGGATTTTGTGGTGTATTTAAATAAAAACAGAGACCCGCTGCACGATAAAATTATCTATATCGGCGGGGAGAAGGAAAAAGTCCAGGTGGAAGCAGCGTTGCAGTATCATGACGGATACAACGAAACGCTTTTCTCCTATGCAAACAATGTCAATACCCATGAAGGAGGCAGCCATGAGGCGGGTTTTAAAACCGCGCTGACCCGGGTCGTAAACGATTATGCCCGAAAGAACGGCATTTTGAAAGACAAAGACCCAAATCTTCAGGGAGAGGATATCCGGGAAGGGCTTACCGCCATTATCTCGATTAAAATCGAAGAACCTCAGTTTGAAGGACAAACCAAACGCAAACTGGGCAATACGGAAGTCAAGGGGATCGTAGACAGTTTAATTGCCGAAGAAATGAATAACTTTTTGCAAGAGAATCCTTCCCAGGCAAAAAAGATCATCGAGAAATCCGTAACGGCTTCAAGGGCCAGAGAAGCGGCCAGAAAGGCGCGGGAGCTGACCCGTCGCAAAAATGCCCTCGAAAACACGACGCTGCCGGGCAAGCTTACCGATTGTACATCCAAAGACCCCGCAGAATGCGAGCTGTATCTGGTGGAAGGGAATTCCGCGGGAGGCTCTGCCAAAGGCGGACGGGATCCCCGGATTCAGGCGATACTTCCTTTGCGCGGCAAGATCCTGAATGTAGAAAAAGCCAGGCTGGACAGGATTCTCGGGAATGAAGAAATTAAGTCCATGATCACAGCGATTGGCTGTGGCGTGGGAAGTGATTTCGATATCGACAAAGCCAGGTATCGCAAAATTGTCATCATGACAGACGCGGATGTGGACGGCGCCCATATTCGAACCCTTTTGCTGACCTTCTTCTACCGCTATATGCGGCCCCTGGTAGACCAGGGGTACGTCTATATCGCCCAGCCGCCTTTATTTAAAGTGAAACTGAAGAAAGACAAAGAGAAAGGCGACTTTTATTTCTACGATGAAATCGAGATGCGCAGGTTTATCGGCGGCTATGAAGAAAACGCCTATGATAAACCCCAGCGCTATAAAGGACTGGGCGAGATGAACCCGGAGCAGCTTTGGGAAACCACCATGGATCCGGAGAACAGGACCCTGCAGGTAGTGGAGTTGGAGGACGCCCTGGCGGCGGATGAAATATTTACCATTCTTATGGGCGACAAGGTTGAGCCAAGAAAGGAATTTATCCAGGCGAACGCCCTCATGGCCAAAGAATTGGATATTTAACTTGAGCGATAAGCCGGGGAGAAACGCGTATGAGTAATGAACCAAGCTTGTTTGATGGAAAAGTAATGACGGTCCGGTTGGAAGAAGTGATGAAGAAATCCTACATCAACTATTCCATGAGCGTCATTGCGGGCAGGGCGCTGCCGGACGTCCGGGACGGCCTGAAACCTGTACACCGGCGCATACTGTACAGTATGCACGAATCCGGGATCTCCAACGACAAACCCTATCGCAAATCGGCGCGTGTGGTGGGCGACGTCATGGGACGCTATCATCCCCATGGCGATTCCTCTGTGTATGACGCGCTGGTCAGGCTTGCGCAGGATTTTTCTACCCGCTATATGTTAGCCGACGGGCAAGGGAACTTCGGCTCTGTGGACGGCGACGACCCCGCGGCGCAGCGGTACACAGAAATCCGGCTGTCCCGGATCGCCCAGGAGATGCTGCGGGAAATCGAGAAAGAAACTGTTGATTTCGTTCCCAATTACGATAATGATTTGGAAGAGCCGTTAGTCCTGCCTTCCCGCATCCCCAACCTCCTGGTCAATGGTTCTTCCGGCATCGCCGTAGGGATGGCGACCAATATCCCGCCGCATAATTTAGCGGAAGTGATAGACGGTCTTGTGGCGATGATCGATAATCCGCAGATCACGGTAGGGGAGCTGATGGAATACATCAAAGGGCCCGACTACCCCACAGGAGGCAATATAATCGGAACCTACGGGATCCGCCAGGCCTATGAAACCGGCAGGGGGTCTATTGTTACCAGGGGAACAACAGAAATCGAAGGGATAGAAAACGGCAAAACCAGGATCACCATTACGGAGATCCCCTATATGGTCAATAAGGCTAGGCTGATTGAAAAAATTGCGGAACTGGTAAGGGATAAGAAAGTCGACGGGATTACCTCCCTGCTCGACGCATCGGACCGAAACGGCATGCGTATCCTGATTGAAGTCCGCCGGGACGTCAATCCGCAAGTGGTCCTGAACAATCTCTATAAACATACCCAGCTGCAAGAGAGCTTCGGCGTCATCAATCTGGCCTTGGTCGGCGGCGAACCGCGGATCCTGTCCCTCAAAGAGATGCTGATGTATTATCTGAAGCATCAGGAAGAGGTCATTGTCCGGCGGACCCAATATGATTTAAGAAGAGCGGAAGACAGGCTCCATATCGTGGAGGGCCTGAAGATCGCCATTGACTTTATTGACGAAGTGATACGGCTGATCCGGGCTTCCAAGGACGAAAAGTCAGCACAGGAGGCCCTCATGAACCGCTTCGGGCTTTCTGACCGGCAGGCAAAAGCCATCGTGGACATGCGTCTGGGCCGGCTGTCCGGCTTGGAACGGGAGAGGCTGGAAACGGAATACGATCAACTTGTGGAACGGATTGCCTACCTCCGGTCTATCCTGGCGGACGAATATCTCGTGATGAAGATCATCAAGGACGAGATGAAAGAAATCCGGCAGAGATTTGGCGATGCGCGACGCACGTCCATTTTGCCCGATGCGGATGATTTGTCTATGGAAGACTTGATTCCCGATGAAGAGGTGTGCATCACCATCACCCACGGAGGCTATATCAAGCGGCAGCCCATCACCTCCTTCCGCAATCAAAAGCGCGGCGGCAGGGGCGTCAGTTCGATGACAACGAAGGAAGCGGATTTCGTGGAGCATCTGTTTACCACGACGAACCATAACTATCTGCTGGTGTTTACCAATAAAGGAAAAGTCTATCGCAATAAAGTATATGACGTGCCGGAAGCCGGCCGCCAGGCGAAAGGAACGGCCATTGTTAATCTGCTCTATATCAGCGGGGAAGACAAAATCACGGCGGTGATACCGGTAAAATCCTTTGATGAAAACAAGTTTTTGCTGACGGTGACCCGCAAGGGCATTGTGAAAAAAACGCTGTTGACCGAATACAATACCGCAAGAAAGGACGGGATCATCGCCTTGAATATGGATGAGGATGACGAGCTCATCGGCGTCATGCTTACAGAAGGCGAGGACGAGCTGATTATGGCTACGTACCACGGTATGGTGATCCGCTTTTCGGAGCAGGACGTCCGCCCCATGGGCCGGGTGTCCCGCGGGGTGCGGGGAATCCGGCTTGGCAGCGGGGATTATGTGGTTTCGGTGGACAATATAACCGAAGGGGAAGAACTGCTCTTTATCACAGAAAAAGGCTTTGGCAAGAGTACCCGGCTCACAGAGTTCAGGGCTCAAAGCAGAGACGGAAAGGGGCTCATCGGCATTCGCTGCACCGCCAAAAACGGCAACGTAGCCGGCGTCGCCGCCATCTCATCCGGCGACGAGGTGATGATCGTCACGAAAGAAGGCATTATGATCCGTTGTTTTACCGACGATATCAGCTCCATTGGCAGGGCGACGCAAGGGGTGAAAGTGATGCATCTGGGAGAAAACGATCAGGTGCAAACCGCAGCCAAAGTGGTCGTGAAAGACGAAGAGGAAAACGGTTTTGGCAAAGAGGAAGAGGGAAATCAGCATGAGGAGGAGAATGATTCATGAAAGTACTGGTGATCAACTGTGGAAGCTCTTCCCTGAAGTATCAGCTTTTTGATATGACGGACGAAAGCGTGTTGGCGAAAGGACTCGTTGAACGAATCGGGCTGCCCGGTTCCATCCTGATCCACCGCCCGGGCGAAGGAAAAGTAGAAATCGAAGCAGAGATTGAAAACCATGACAAGGCCATCGCCATGGTTTTGGATGCGCTTACCGACAAAAACCACGGCGTCGTCCAATCCTTGGACGAAATCGGCGCTTGCGGGCACAGGGTGGTGCACGGCGGAGAAGCCTTTAGCAGCTCCGTTGCGATCAGCCCGGCTGTCCTGGAGGCGATTCAGGCGAATGTCGAACTGGCGCCGCTGCATAATCCGGCGAATATCATGGGGATTGAAGCCTGCACGAAGCTGATGCCGGGAACGCCGCAGTGCGCGGTTTTTGACACCGCTTTTCATCAAACTATGCCGGCGGAGGCCTACATCTATGCGCTGCCCTATGAATATTATGAGAAATATCGAATCCGGCGTTACGGCTTCCACGGAACCTCGCATTATTATGTCTCCCAGCGGGCGTATGCGCTGCTGCAAAATCCGCAGGCGAAGGTCATTACCTGCCATTTGGGCAACGGCGCCAGTGTAGCCGCCGTCAACGCGGGGAGGAGCGTCGATACGTCGATGGGGATGACGCCGCTGGAAGGCTTGGTTATGGGTACCCGTTCCGGGGATTTGGATCCGGCCTTGATCGAGTTCCTCATGAATAAAGAACAGCAATCGGTTAGCGAAGTCAATGATACGCTGAACAAGAAATCCGGCGTCTTGGGGATATCCGGCGTCAGCAGTGACTTTCGGGATATCGAAACCGCTGCCGGGGAAGGAAATGAGAGAGCGCGGCTTGCCTTAGATCTTTTTGCGCATGTCGTGAAGAAATATATCGGCGCCTATACGGCGACCATGGACGGCGTGGACGCCATCGTATTTACGGCTGGATTGGGAGAAAACTCAGCCTCTATGCGCAAACAAGTTTGCGACGGGCTCCGCTTCCTGGGCATCCTCCTGGACGAGGAGAAGAATGCCTTACGAGGCACGGAAATCGAGATTACCAAGCCGGAAAGCAAGACAAAAGTTTTTGTGATCCCCACAAACGAGGAACTGGT
This sequence comes from Clostridiales bacterium, assembly GCA_009777025.1. GTDB lineage: Bacteria > Bacillota > Peptococcia > DRI-13 > UBA5745 > WRMS01. Next base: position 10,580 of record WRMS01000012.1, read on the forward strand.
GATCGCCCGGGATACGGCGAATTTAGCGGTATAAGCTTGCAGGATAGGCAGGATAGGCAGGATAGGCGGGCAGCTCCAGACGTGAGGGAATAGGATATGGCGCGGGAAAAGACGGTTTCCAGGGAAATCATGCAAAACGCTTTTTTGGCAGCCTTTCCCTATACGATTCCGGTTCTCTCCGGTTTTTTGGTGCTTGGCTTTGCGTATGGCGTCCTCATGGCAAGTAAGGGCTATGCTTTTTTATGGGCAGGTTTTGCCAGTTTGTTTGTTTTCGCCGGCTCTATGCAGTTCCTTGCGGTCGGCATGCTCTCGGAAGGGCTGGAGCCGCTCTCGCTGCTTTTGATCACCGTCATGGTCAACGCAAGACATCTTTTTTACGGCTTTTCTATGCTGGAAAAATTCCGGGATACCGGTTGGATGCGGAATTACCTGATCTTTGGCCTCTGCGATGAAACGTACTCGATTCTTTGCGCTACAGAAGCGCCGGAAGGCATTGACAGGCGCTGGTTTATGTTTTTTGTCACAGCGCTGCACCATCTGTACTGGGTATCCGGCTCTCTCGCCGGCGGTCTCATCGGAAAGGCGCTTGCCTTTAATACTAACGGAATCGACTTTGCCTTGACAGCGCTGTTTGTCGTCATTTTAATCAGCCAATGGCAGGGCGCCAAAGATAGATTGCCGAATGGGATCGGCATAGCCGGAGCGGTGCTATGCCGCTTGCTTTTTGGGCCGGAACGCTTCCTCCTCCCCACCATGTTGCTGATCTTACTTTCGGTAACCTGTCTGCGCAAACCTCTTGAAAGGAGACAATCGCGGTGACGGCTGTATGAGTACGCCCCAAGCATTACTCTTTTTCGGCATCATAGCCGGCGCAACGATCCTGCTGCGTTTCCTGCCTTTCCTCCTTTTCCCGGAGGATAAAGAAATCCCCGGGTATATTCAATACCTGGGGAAGGTTCTGCCCTACACCGTTATTGGGATGCTGACGGTCTATTGCCTGCGCAATACAAGGGTTCTTCGTTATCCCTATGCCTTACCGGAGACGATCGCGATAGGGCTGATTATCCTGTTGCAGCTATGGAGAAAAAATATGCTTCTTTCCATCGGCGGCGGGACCTTGGCGTACATGATTCTGATACAGAGGGTGTTTGTTTAAGATGCGCTACGCCCCTAGCCCAAAGCTGCGTAGCCTGCTTTAATAGGATTTGCCCCAGACGACCATGTGTTTGGCCGGCTTTCCACAGCAGACGCAGTGATCGCTGATTTGCTCCTGCGCAAAAGGAATGCAGCGGCTTGTCGCAGTGGTCTGTTCCCTTATCCTGTCTTCACAAGCCTGGTCTCCGCACCACATGGCTTTGATAAAGCCGGTTTGCTGCTCCAAGAGGGAAGCAAAGTCCGCCATATTGTCTGCGTGAAAGGTCCGGGCCTCCCGATTGGCGCGGGCTTTCTCGTATAAAGACTTTTGGACGTCGTCCAGAAGGCGGGGAACGACGTGATCCAACTGATCCATGGAAACGGGGATTTTCTCGCCGGTATCTCTGCGGACCAGCAGGACCTGCTGGTTTTCGATATCCTTCGGGCCGACCTCGAGACGAAGGGGAATGCCTTTCATTTCATGCTCGCTGAACTTCCAGCCGGGAGTTTTATCCGAATCGTCCAGCTTAATCCGATAGAGATCGGACAGGCGATATTGCAGCGTATGGGCGACGTCTAGAACGCCCTCTTTGTGCTGTGCGATAGGCACAATGATCAGCTGGGTGGGCGCGATCTTTGGCGGCAGGACCAGGCCGTTGTCGTCTCCGTGGGTCATGATGAGGCCGCCGATGAGACGGGTGGAAACGCCCCAGGAAGTCTGATAGATGTATTGAAGCTGATTGTTTTGATCGGAGAATTGAATGTCAAAGGCGCGGGCGAAACCGTCGCCGAAATTGTGGCTTGTGCCGGACTGTAAAGCCTTGCCGTCGTGCATCATCGCTTCCACGGTATACGTCGTCTTTGCGCCAGCAAAACGCTCTTTATCCGTTTTCTGCCCGCTAATCACCGGTATCGCCAGAACGTTTTCGCAAAGCGCGGCGTACAGGTTCAGGATGCGAAGGGTTTCCGCTTCCGCGTCCTCCAGTGTCGCATGGGCGGTATGCCCTTCCTGCCACAGAAATTCCACGGTGCGGAGAAAAGGCCGGGTCGTCTTTTCCCAACGTACGACAGAGCACCATTGGTTATACAATTTGGGCAGATCCCGGTAGGAGTGAATGATATGGGCGTATAAGTCGCAAAAAAGAGTTTCCGATGTAGGCCTGACGCAAAGGCGTTCCGTCAGTTCCGCGTCGCCGCCGTGGGTTACCCATGCCACTTCGGGAGCGAAGCCTTCCACGTGATCTTTTTCTTTCTGCAGTAAGCTTTCCGGAATGAACATGGGCAGATATACATTTTCATGCCCGATGTCTTTCAGCCAGCCGTCTAAGGTACGCTGTATGTTTTCCCATATGGCGTAGCCATAGGGAAGCAACGTCAAGCAACCGCGGACAGCGGTATACTCCACTAATTCCGCTTTGGTGACAATGTCTGTGTACCATTTCGCGAAATCCACTTCGCGATTGGTGATCGCCTCGACCTGTGCCGTATTCTTTGCCATATCGGATCCTCCTAGTTCTATCTCCGTAAGTCGCTACTGCTTCCAAATATCCTGATCGTTGATCAAGGAATGGATATCGACGATCATAGCGGGACCGGCTTCCTCTGTCGCCGCACTTACCGCTTCCAGGATAGCCTTCGCGCGGAAAGGAACGCCTCTCAGGTTATGCGCAAATACGCCCATGACCTCCGCGTCCATCGCATCGGAATATACCCGGACGTCGGCAATGGATTCTCCCTGGATGTGAAAGCAAAACTCTACCTCGCCCCAGGAAAACCTTCTTCCGAAAGAATAATCCGCCTGCATATGCTTTCCGTACAGCCATTCGGGGGAAGCGTATTTCTCCCGCAAAACGGAGATCTCTTCCTGCTTCAGATCCCGCAGGGTAAGGGGAATCGCTTCCCTGCCATATAGTTCCTCAAAGGCCCGGAGAAGGGCTAGCCGCAGCGGAGGGATAGCGATAGCCGGATTCAATTCTTTCAGGTTCACCACGCGGCTCCTGACCGACTCCACGCTATGGCTGCGAAGTTTGTCCGCGGAAACCTGCAAATAGGCATTCATTTTGGACATATCCACGTCGACGAGGATTGTGCCGTGATGAAAACAGCGCTCCTTATGCTGATAAAAGGCATTTCCGGAAAATTTTCGTTCGTGGATGCTGATATCGTTCCGGCCGCTTTTCTCAGCGTAAATGCCATATTCTTCCAATGCGCGCAGGATGACCGAAAGCTGGCGGGCAACGTCAAAATCCGCTGCATTTGCTAAAAAGGTGAAGTTCAGGTTGCCCAGGTCATGATAAACGCTCCCGCCCCCGCTGAGCCTTCTGGCGAGAAAACCGCCGTCTGCCTGCAGGTTGTCGGTCCGGCATTCTTTATAGGCGTTCTGATTCCGTCCGATGACGACGGTATTAGCGTTCTGCCACAAGTAAAAGATGCATTCATTCGGGAGAAGGCGGTTCAATAGGGCTTCTTCCACAGCCAGATTGAGATAGGGGTCGGTGCTGTCGGTGATCAGCGTTTTCGTTTGATGGATCATGCCGGGCCCGCCATCAGGAAGAAAAGGAATGCCGCAGAACCAGGGTTCTTGCCGCGCGCACTTCATCGGGACGCCGTATGGCTGCCTTAACCGGCGCTTCATGAAGGAGAGCGGGATTCGTGAAAGCAAGGTCATAGATCTCCCGATAGACCTTCACTGCGGCGTCGATGGTGGGTTTTGATTCGGTTTCCGTCGGTTCCACCATCAGCGCTTCATGCACATTCAGCGGGAAGTAGACGGTGGGCGGATGCATGCCGTGATCCATAAGCGCTTTCGCCACATCCATTGCGGAGACGCCGGTACGTTTCTTCAGGCTTTCCGCGGAAAGCACAAACTCATGCATACATCTTCCCGGATAGGCGACCGTATACAGATCCTCCAGGCTTTTCATCATATAGTTCGCGTTGAGTACCGCGTTTTGGGCGGCATAGGGAATGCCTTCTTTCCCTAAGGTCAGGATATAGGCGAGGGCCTTGATGATAACCAGAAAATGACCATAGAACGCCTTTACCCTGCCGATGCTGTTTTCGGAATCAGAACAGAATCGCAGGCTGCCCTGCTCCTCGACAATACGCGGTAAGGGCAGGAATTCAGACAAATAGGCTTTGCATCCCACTGGGCCGGCGCCCGGTCCGCCGCCGCCGTGGGGCGTGGAAAAGGTCTTATGCAAATTGAGATGCACAATATCGAAACCGGTATCGCCGGGACGTACAACGCCCATCACTGGGTTAAGATTCGCGCCGTCATAATACAACAAGCCGCCGGCTTCGTGAACGGTCTTCGCAATTTCTACGATATCTTTTTCAAAAAGGCCCAACGTGCTGGGGTTGGTAAGCATGAGACCGGCGGTGTTTTCTCCCACTACAGCCTTGAGCGCGTCCAGATCCACGAGGCCGTCCGCCTTGGAAGGGATGGCGACGGTCTTGAAAGCGCCCATCGAAGCGCTTGCCGGATTGGTGCCGTGCGCGGTATCCGGTACGATCAGTTCCACTCGCTTGCTGTCCCCGCGGGAATCGTGGTATTTCTTGATCAGCTGCAAACCGGTGAATTCACCGTGGGCGCCGGCGGCAGGCTGAAACGTCAGGTTGTCCATACCGGTGATTTCGCATAAGAGCTTTTCTGCCAGGGCCATTGCCTCCATACAGCCTTGCACGGTGTGGGCAGGCTGCAGCGGGTGGATATCCGCAAAGCCGGGAAGCGCGGCGCACTCTTCGTTTAGTTTAGGACTGTACTTCATTGTGCAGGAACCCAGGGGATAAAAGCCGCGGTTTACGCCGAAGGCATTGGATTCAAGCTCGCTGTAGTGTCGCGACAGCTCCCCTTCCGTCAGTTCGGGAAAATGGAGCGCCAGCTTTCTCTGATACGGTTCCTGCAAATCATACGCTTCGACGTCATTCGGCGGGAGCAGCGTGGAGCCGGTTCCTTGTATACTTCTTTCGAATACCAGTTTCATAGTCATGCCTCCCCCTTCAGCAATGCCGTAAGCAGGTCAATTTCTGATTTCGTGTTCAGCTCGGTACAGCACCAGAGGATGCAGCCCTTGTATTTACCGTCCAGCAAATAGCCGCCCAGAATCCCCTTTTCTTCGAGCTTCTTCAGGATTGTTTCTGCGGAAGAGGGGCAGGCGGTAACGAATTCATGGAAGAATTCTCCGGAGAACCGCAGGGAAAAGCCGGGAACCGAAGTGATCTGCTTAGCCGCGTAATGCGCTTTGGACAAGCATTGTTTCGCAACCTCCTGAAAGCCGGAAGGCCCCATGGTACTCATATACGACGCGGCGGTCATGGCGCAAAGCGCTTGGTTGGAACAGATGCTGGAAGAAGCTTTTTCCCGCCGGATATGTTGTTCTCTGGCTTGCAGCGTGAGAACGAAACAGCGATTTCCATCCGCATCGAGGGTTTGTCCGACTATCCTTCCGGGCAGCTTTCGGGCCATCTCCTGTATGCTGGCCATAAAGCCGAGATACGGACCGCCAAAGCCCAGGTTCAAACCCAGAGGCTGACCCTCGCCCACCGCGATATCCGCTCCGCATTCCCGGGGCGTTTTGCCGATGGCGGCATAAACCGGATTGACGCAAAGGATAAACTTTGCGCCGGCCGCTTTGACCGCATTGGACAGTTCGTCCGTATCTTCCAGGAGACCGAAGAAATTCGGCTGCTGCAGGAGGAAACAGGCGCTTTGGCTGTTCAGATGCGACCGCAGAAAATCGACGTCCGTCCGTCCGTCCTTCTCCGGGACGATGACCAGTTCCCGGTTTGCCGCATAGCAATACGTTTTCACGACATCCAGATAATCCGGATGCACGGCGGCCGAGAGATAGACCGTCTCCCGTTTTTTGTCTATGCACATGGCGACGGCCTCCGCGCAGGCGACGGCGCCGTCATAGACGGAGGCGTTGGAGGCGTCCATACCCGTTAGCTCGCAGATCATGGTCTGATATTCAAAGATGGACTGAAGGACGCCCTGGCTTATTTCCGGCTGATAGGGAGTATAGGCGGTTACAAAAGTCTCCTTGGAAGCGACGGCTTTCACGAGAGCGGGGATATAATGCCGATACGCGCCTGCTCCGCGAAAAACAGTGCGAAAGACGGTGTTTCTCTCCGCCATTTCTTCCATTTGCCGGCGGACTTCCAGTTCGCTTTTTCCAGAGGGGATACGCAGTTCGCCCTTTACCCGGACTTCATCGGGAATCACGTCGAACAGATCTTCCATCGCCTGTAAGCCCAGCGCTTCGAGCATTTCCTTCTGCTCGACGACGGAATTGGGTACGTAGGTCCCCATTATTGCTCCTCCTCTTCGCAGAAACGGTCATATTCCTCAGCATTCATCAGATCGTCTTTTGCGCGGATATGGCCAATTTTAACAATCCAGGAACCATATGGGTCCTCATTGATCACGCTCGGATCCTCTTCGACAGTCTCATTGGTTTCCAGAATGGTTCCGGAAACCGGGCTGTTGATATCGGCGACGGCTTTCACCGATTCAATGTCCGCAAAGGACTCGCCGCAGGTGACTTCGTCGCCTTCAGAAGGCATATTGATAAAAACAATATCACTGAGCGCTTTCTGCGCGAAATCAGTAATTCCGCTTGTTGCGGTTTCCTCATCCAGAAACTGAATCCATTCATGGGTTTTGGTATAGGAATAGTTTGTTGGCGTGGTCATGGTAAACTCCTTTTCTTCGTTTCTGTTTTTGATCAGGACAGGCTATGGACGAATAAGGGAAAGCACATTGGACTGAATAGACCACTAGCGCTTTCTTTTATAAAAAGGTGTTTTGACGATTTCTCCTTCAACCTCCCTTCCCCTCACCCGGAAAAGGACCTTTCTACCGACTTCATAGACCTCTTTCTCGATGTAACCCATAGCGACCGGGTATCCAAAATAAGGCGCGTGGGTCCCTGAGGTGGACACGCCTATCTTTCTGTTGTCGAGAAACATTTCACAGTGCTCCCGGACAATGCCCTTACCAGTTATTTTAAATCCAGCAAGGGTCATCGGGCTGTCCTGCCTTCGGATCAGGGCGGCTTTGCCAATGAAGTCTTCTTTATCCAATTTCACGCTAAAATGAAGATTTGCCTCGAGGGGCGTGATATCGTCGTTTAGTTCATGCCCGTAGAGGCACATGGAGGCTTCCAGCCGCAGCGTGTCCCTGGCGCCAAGTCCGCAGGGCGCGGCGCCTGCGCCGACCAGGGCTTCCCAGAGGGCCGCCGCATTGTCAGGCGCGGCATAGAGTTCATAACCCAGTTCTCCGGTATAGCCGGTTTGGCTGACAATGCAGGGGAATCCGGCGACCTCGGTTTCTATGAAAGAATAATATTTGGCCGGAAGGCGTTTCTCCCGCATCAGGGCATACAGAACCGTCTCGCAAGCCGGGCCTTGCACGGCGAGCTGGGCATACTCGTCCGACCGGTTGGTGAAGCGGCAGTCCCCGGTAATATGCGCCTTGATCCAGTCATGGTCTTTTTGCCGGTTGGAGCCGTTCCCCACGATCATATACTTCGTATCGGAGAAGCGGTAGACGACCAAATCATCGATCGCGCCGCCGTTTTCGTTGAGCATCGTCGAGTATTTGACCTGTCCGTCGACCATCGTGGAAAAATCGTTGGGTAAAATGTACTGCAGATTTTTCAAGGCGTCGGCGCCCTCGACGAACATTTCCGACATATGGGACACGTCAAAGAGCCCGCATCGTTCCCGCACCGTCAGGTGCTCTTTTATGATACCGTCTTTGAATTGAATCGGAAGCAGGAATCCGGCAAAGGGGACGATTTTTCCGCCGTGTTTTTCATAGCAGTCATAAAGTGGTGTTTGTAAATCCATAGTTTCTCCTCCCAACGATCAACGTTAATATAGACTAAGCGAACACACACGCTATTGTGTGTTCGCTATTATATCATAATTGATTGAAGCTATGCACATTTTTTTCGAAGCCTGCAGGCAGGAGAAATGCTTACTACCTACCTAATCTGATGTGTCAACAAACGTCCAGGCAGCTATTGTTAAGGATTCGCCTATGCTCTACCGGACGCCCCTTCTTTCCATTTACTTAATGCGTCGGCCATGGCTGTATTGACCGGGTTTTCCTCTCGTTTCTGCTCATGCAGAAATTGCTGGACAGCCTGCTTGCTGGCGCCGGCTTTCGCTCTGCGTTTCTCGAATTCATCATACTTTTCCCGATAACCGCATAGACAAGCAAATAGCCGTTTGTCGCCTTCGCCCCGTAGTTCCAGTTTCTTGTGGCAATTGGGACAGCGGGCATTGGTCTGGAAAGCCAAGTTGACCCGGTAACCGCATTTTCTGTCGGAGCAGACCAGCATCCGCCCTTTCTTGCCGTTCACCTCAAGAAGGTATTCGCCGCAGTCGGGGCACTTATCGCGGGTCATATTATCATGACGGTATACGCCGTCGCTTGCTTTCACCGAAGACACCAGGGCCGCCGCATACTGGCGCATCTCCTGGATGAAGGCCTTGCTTTTGGCCTGCCCTTTGCTGATCTGGGTCAGCACTTGCTCCCATTTGGCAGTCAACTCGGCGGACTTTAAATCCTCCGGAACCAGCGCAATGAGCTGCGAACCCTTTGAGGTGGGCGCCAGTTCTTTCCCGCGTTTTTCTATATAGAAGGAAGAAAAGAGTTTTTCGATAATGTCCGCTCTGGTGGCGGGGGTACCTAAGCCGCTGGTTGCTTGCAGGACGTCCCGTAGGGCTTTGTTTTCGAGGCGCGGGTTTTCCATGGCGGAAAGCAGGCTAGCTTCGGTATAGCGGGGCGGCGCCTTGGTTTTGCCGTTTAGCAAACCCAAATCCAGGATCTTAACGCGATCGCCCTGCTTCAGCGACGGCAAAGCCTGGCTCTGCAGATCCTCGTTTTCTCCCTCCTCTTCCCCCTCGTCCGTATACGAGCGGTCATACGCGATTTTCCAGCCGGGCGCTTTATCGGTTTTTCCCCTGGCATGAAAGCTATGCTTACCGATGGAAAGGCTCAGGCGGCAATCTTCATATTCGTAAGGCGCGGACAAGACCGCAAGAAAACGCCGGACGACCAGATCATAGATGTTGCGCTCCTCGCCGGTAAGGGCGCCCAGGCTGGGGGATTCCTCTGTAGGGATGATCGCATGGTGATCCGTGACCTTCGCGTTATTGACGATATAGCGGGTGCTGCGGTTTTGCAGCAGCGCTTTCGCTAGGGCTTGATAGGGGCCGACGGCGATCGCGCGAAGGCGCTCGGCTAAGGTCGCCGCCACATCCTCTGGGATATAACGGGAATCGGTACGCGGATAGGTCAGCAGCTTGTGCCGCTCATAAAGAGATTGCATGAGGGACAAGGTTTCTTTGGCGGAATAGGCATACTTCTTGTTTGCGTCCCGCTGAAGCTCTGTCAAGTCGTATGCGGCAGGCGGCGCCTTCTGCCGGTTCTGCTTCGCGATGGTTTTGACCGTAGCGAAGCCTTCCTTCTGCAGTTCGCTCAGGATGCGCTGCGCTTCCTCCTGTACAAACAGGCGCGTCTGCATTTTTCCGTCGGCCCAGGTGGCGGAGAATCCTTCCAGTTTCGCTTTAATGGTATAATACGACTTAGGTACGAAATCCCGGATTTCCTTTTCGCGGTCGACGATCAGGGCCAGAGTCGGCGTTTGGACGCGGCCGCCGGATAGCTGGGCGTTAAACTTGCAGGTCAGCGCGCGCGATACATTAAAGCCCACCAGCCAGTCTGCTTCCGCGCGGGATTGCGCCGACTGGTATAAGTCCTCAAAGTCTTTACCCGGTTTCAAGCTGGCGAAGCCTTCTTTGATCGCCTTGCCTGTCTGAGAGGAAATCCAAAGCCGCTTAAGGGGCTTTTGACAGGACGCCTTCATCAGGATCCAGCGAGCGACAAGCTCTCCTTCCCGGCCCGCGTCGGTGGCAATGATCACTTCGCGGATATCGGCGCGACGCAGTAAACCGGCGACAATCTGGTATTGTTTGGACGACTCTTTGATCACGATCAGTTTCATTTTTTCCGGCAGCATGGGAAGGCTGTCGAAACTCCAGGTTTTGTACGCCGGGCCGTATTCTTCGGGATCCGCCAGCGTAACCAGATGGCCCAGGGCCCAGGTTACTACATAGTTTCTCCCTTCCAGATAGCCATCCCCTTTCTGCCTGGCTTCCAGTACGTTTGCAATATCTCTGGCTACGGAAGGTTTTTCCGCTAAAACCAATGCTTTATCTGCCATGGTCACACTCCTTGTTATCCTCCATGCTTTCGTTTGCCTAATTGTCAAGGAAAGAAACGAATGCTATACTTATCGGGAAGTAAAACCCGGTTTGCGCTTTTCGAGAAAGGCGCGCATCCCTTCGACACGGTCGGCGTCAGCGAAGGCGCAGGCGAAGGTCTCCGTCTCGTACAGAAGACCGTCTTTCATGCCCTGGTTCGCGCTTTCCAGGATAGCGGACTTCGCCATGCGGATGGCGATCCGGGACTTTGCCCGGATGGACTCCGCGAGGGAGAGGCAGAACGGCAGCAAATCCTCCGCCGTTGTTACTTTCTCAACCAGGCCAATGCGCAAGGCCTCTTGTGCGTCGATGACTTCGCAGGTGAAGCTCAGATACTTCGCCATACCCATGCCGACTAGGCGGGGTAGCCGCTGGGAAGAACCATAGCCCAGGGCGATGCCAAGGTTTACTTCCGGCAAGCCGAATCTGGCTTGCTCCGAGGCTATGCGAATATCGCAGGCCAGGGCAAGTTCGAAGCCGCCGCCCAAGGCATAGCCGTTAACGGCGGCGATGACCGGTACGGGCAAGGCTTCGATGAGGTTCATGCAGGTATGCCCGCATTGGGAAAAGCTACGCCCCTCTTCCGGCGGCAAAGCGGCAACTTGCGCGATATCGGAACCTGCCGCAAAGGCCTTGCCGACGCCGCTAAGGATGACGGCTGCGATCTCCGGGTTATTCTCTATAGCCAGAAAGCAGGCGGTCAAGTCTTCAAAGACGTGTCGATCAAAAAAGACCAGGGATTGGGGATTCCCAAGTGTAACAAAGGCGATGTTTTCTTTTTCTTCGTAAGTGAACGCTTGTTGTGCCGCTGCCATGCAAGAACCCTCCTCTTCTCGAAACGGAAATCCGTGGAATTATTATACCATACGACTAAACTCCCGCGGCAACCATTTATCAAGTCGTGTTATGAAAGCCTGGTGTTACTCGATGAAAAATCTGAAGAAGTTTGATGGCGCGGCAAACTATATTGCGTCAAACGAGTTAAAAAGCGCGGTGAACGCGTCGGTCACCCTGGGAAGGCCGATCCTGATCAAAGGGGAGCCGGGGACAGGCAAAACGATGCTGGCGAAAAGCATTGCGGACAGTTTGGACTTAAAGCTGATCGTCTGGAGCATTAAGTCCACGACGAAAGCAAAGGAAGGCTTGTATATCTATGATACCGTCCAGCGCCTCTATGACAGCCAGTTTGGCGAAGCGGGCGTTTCGGATATCGCCCGCTATATCCACCTTGGTAAACTCGGAGAAGCCTTCACTTCGGAATCCCCGGCAGTGCTGCTTATCGACGAAATCGACAAAGCCGATATCGAATTCCCCAATGACCTGCTTTGGGAACTGGACATGATGAGCTTTTATATCCCGGAGACCAGGGAAACGGTGACGGCTAAAAGCCTTCCGGTGGTCGTCATCACCAGCAATGCCGAAAAAGAACTGCCGGATGCGTTCCTGAGAAGATGTGTGTTCCATTATATAGAATTTCCGGATCGGGAGATGATGGGAGAAATCCTCCGCGTACACTTTCCGGATCTGGAAGAGGGGCTAGCCCGGAGCGCGGTGAAAGCCTTTTATCAATTGCGCGACATCAAGGGCGTCATGAAAAAACCCAGCACCGGGGAATTGCTGGACTGGATCAAGGTACTACGAAAAGAGAATATCGGTGCGGATAGAATTGAAAGAGACCTGCCGCTCCTGGGTGTATTAATCAAGAATAACGAAGACGTCGATCTTGTGAAAAGACGGCTAAATGAAACCCGCTAAAGAATCTATACATCGGGTTTCATCTAGAGGCGCATCTGGAAGCGCCCCGCGAACATTGAGAGCGGAGGGATGAGCGGCGTGCACGCGAATCCCGACGGGGTATGGGGTAGCGCCCCATATAGAATGAGTTCAAGATTTATATAGAGGAGAAGTAAGAGGATGTTTTACGGTTTTTTCAGCGCCTTACGGGAAGAGGGCGTGCCGGTGTCTCTCCAGGAATGGCTTATGCTGATGGAAGCCTTGTCGCTGGAGTTAGCGGACAACAGCCTGAGCGAATTCTACGAGTTGGGTAGAAGCCTCTTGGTTAAAAACGAAATCTATTATGACCGCTATGACGCCGCTTTCGTCCGGTGTTTCGGCAGCCAATCCACCGAAAGCGAAAAAGCCAGAGAAACGCCGGAACTCCCTAAGAGCGAGCGTTCATACAATCCGGATTTCTTCAATCCCGCTACTTACGAAAACAAGACAAAGCAAAACGCCGTACAACAAGCCGGCCAGGGACTCGCCACAACGAAGAATTCGGAGGACAAAGGAACAAAGGAGGCAGCGGAACCCGCGACCTCCGCCGACGCGGGCGAAACCGGCTCCGGAGGGGTCAGCTTTGCGGATAGCCCCGGCGGCATGACGGCGGTACAGGTAGCAGGCAGGAGGAGATACAGGGATTACCGGGACGACAGCCTAAGCAATATCCGGCAGTTTGAAATGGCTTTGCGCTCTTTGCGACTGCTGTCGCCCAGAGTCGAAGGACCCAGGGATGAACTCAATCTGGACGCCACGATTGAGGAGACCTGCAGGAACGGCGGCAGGTTGTCTATCGAATGGGACAGGCCCAGGAAGAACAGCATCCGCTTGATCCTGCTGATGGACAGCATAGGCTCCATTTATAACCATCACCGAATCTGCCAAAGGCTCTTTAACGCCGCCCAAAGAAGTACGCACTTCAAAGAAATCCGCTATTATTATTTTCATAATTGTATTTACGGCAGAGTGTATAAAGACCAGTGGCTGGATATAAAGGAATCGGTTCCCCTGGAAGATTTTTTTCGCTTGTATAACGGAGATTGCCGGCTGCTCATCGTGGGCGACGCCCGTATGAGCGAAAGGGAATTACTGGAAGCCGGCGGGGCGCTCGATTGGAGCGTCGAGCGAAATAGGGAGCCTGGTTATACCTGGCTTTCCCGAATGGCAAAGCGTTACCCTTACGCCATATGGATGAATCCGGTTCCGGAAGCGCGGTGGGGCAAAGAACCATCCTATGCCTCGATTAACGCGGTGAGGGAGATTTTTCCCATGTATGAACTGAATCCTTCTGGGATTCGAAAGGCGGTTAAGAAGCTCCGTGTGAAATAAACGAACCTGTGTAAAGAGGCAAAATCATTGCCCGGGAAATAATCTGAACTGCGTTGCCGATCGACAAAGACGGCGCTGCACCCTAAAGAAGGAGAGTGGAAACATGCCGGAATGGGTCGATACCAATGGGGAAAGAGAACCACAGCAGTACACAGACGCCTTGATGGAGGCGCTTGCCCAGCTTTCTGAGGCTGGCAGGACAGGCGATCTAAGCGTTGCCATGGAGAATATCCAATTGCCCCCTGATGAGAGTAAGATTATGCAACTGGTGAATGAAGCGGTAAGCAACTACCGTAGTGCGACCGAATACGACTTAATGAAATACAAGCTAACCGGCGACGCCCTTAACGTTGCGCTTTGGGACTTACTAGTCGATAGTTCGGATCCGGCCCAACCGGTCTATCAATTTACATGGTCTCAGGAATTCCGCCAAATGCTGGGCTTCACAGACGAGCGTAGTTTTACCAACGTCATGCGGAGCTGGAGCGACAGGCTCCACCCGGATGACAAAGAAAGGGTAATGAAAGCTTTTTCAACGTATCTGAGCGATTATACCAACGAAAAACCCTATGATATGGAATATCGCCTGAAAATGAAAGAGGGGCACTACCGGCACTTCCGCGCCTTAGGCGCGGCGCATCGAGATCAGAAGGGCGTGCTGCTCAAAGCCGCCGGTGCGCTGATGGATATCGACGAGAGGATTAAGACGGAACGCTTGCTGGAGCAGCGAGAAAAGATGCTTGTCGCCTCTGCCGAAATGGCTGCCATTTTTTCCTCGCACGATTATCGCAGAACCGACCGCTTTGATGAGCTGATCAAGAAAGGGCTGAGCCCGGTTGCCGACGCGGTGAACCTGGACAGAATCGTGATTTACCGGTTTGTTGACGCCGGCGCCGGCGAACGCTTCGGACAAATCTATCGCTGGGATAAGCTGAGGGGCGGCCGGATTTCCATAAATAGTGAAATGATGGTTTTACCCAATTATCCGGTCATGCATAATTGGTTCATGGTGTTGTCCGCAGGGATGAGTATCAATACACACGCGAGTATGATGACCATGCTTGAATTCTCTTTTCTTCGGATATTCGGCGTAAAATCTTTGCTGCTGAGCCCCGTATTTATTCATAACAGATTGTGGGGCTGCGTGGCTTTTCAGGACATCACCAATGAGCGTCAGTTTGACGACGCCTGCGTACATTTTATGACTACAGCCGCCCACCTATGGGTGAACGCCATTATTCGGAATGAGGAAGCAAAACGCTAGTCAAGGATAAGTTGCAGGGATAAGGAGACATTTTTTAAACAGGATTGAGGAAAGGCGGGGTTTCGATGATTGAACCGATTACCAGTATGAAAAACGCTTTCGACCTGAGGGGACAAAACGCGATTGTGACAGGTGGAAACAGAGGCATTGGCTTTGCGATCGCCAGCGCCTTAGCCCAAGTAGGCGCCAATGTTGCCATTTTATGCCGGGATACGAAGAAAGCGGAGGAAGCGCTGGGGGAGCTGGAAGCATACGGCGGCCAATATGAGAGCTTTTACTGCGACGTCACGGATTTAGCCGGCGTACGCAAAGCGGTGGCGGACGTCTATGCCGTTTTTGGAGAGATTCACATTTTGGTCAATAACGCAGGCGTGTCCACCCGCACGGCTTTTCTGGATATGGATGAGAATCTCAGCGAATGGTATCGCGTGATCAACACGGATCTCAACGGCGTGGTACATATGACCTATGAAGTGGGGAAGCGTATGCGGGACGCCGACAAAGGCGGCTCTATCATCAATATAACCTCGCTGTCCGGGATCGTCGTTCACAGGGATAGCCCGCGAAGCCCATACAACGCTTCGAAGGCAGGGATCAACCACTTCACCCGCGCTATGGCGGTGGAGCTGGGCAAATATAATATCCGCGCGAATGCGATAGCGCCCGGCTATATCCGTACAGGCTTTACCGCGAATCCCACGGAGGAGTTCGTCCGTTTCGTCCAATCCCAGCAGCCCATGGATCGGTTGGGGGAAGGCATCGAAGTCGGCGCCCTGGCTGTTTTTCTGGCTTCCCCCGCCGCAGCGCACCTGACAGGCACCATCCAGGTCATTGACGGCGGATTCAGCCTGTCCTGAACTGGCGGATACGGGATCCAGGCTACCCAAGCAGGGCGGAGCCGGAGGAAGCGTAAAGCCTAACATAATTCACTTTTGATTCTGCAGAGGAGTGTAATCTGTTTTGGTGTAAGCGGAGGAACGCCCGCCCCCGGTTTTACTCAAATATCCATTCTTGACAAGCGAGGTCAAGGTTCGCTCAATCGTTACCTTGCTGATGTCCGGACAGGCTTCCAAAATATCCTTTTTTGTGAGTTTACCGATTTTTCGATCTATTACAGCCTTAATACGGTCGGGCTTTGACAAACCGCGATGTTGCAGATAGGTAATGCGTTCCTCAAACGCATTGTACGCTTTGATTACAATTCCGAGATAATATCGAACAAACGGGCTGTAGTCGTTCGTGCTGTTATGCCAGTCCACTGAACTGTCTTGCAATACCTCATAATAGGTATCTTTGCTGTTCTCAATCAGCTTTTCCAAACTGATATACTTCCCTACGATATAACCTGCACGGTAGTAAAGAAGCAGCGTTAACAAACGACTTATACGCCCGTTCCCGTCATTGAAAGGATGAATACAAAGAAAATCCAAGATGAACATAGGGATAAGCAGGAGCAGGTCATGTTCGTTCTTTTCTATGCTTCTTGTGAATGAATCGCAAAGGCTTTCCATTGCGTTTGCGGTCAGATAAGCCGGAACCGGTGAGAATCGAATTTTTTCGTTACCCGCTTCATCGGTTTCTGTAATATAGTTATCCGCGTTTTTATATGAACCGCCAATGGATGTCCCCGCAAAAGAGTATAGTTGTTTATGAAGTTGTAAAATGATGTTTGGTCGCGGGGGGATATAGTCGAAGCTTTCGTGAATGGTGGCGAGAACATCACGATACCCCGCGATTTCCTGTTCTGTTCGATTTCGGGGCGTTGATTTATTTTTAACCAATTCTTCTAATCGTTTGTCAGTTGTGTGAATACCTTCAATGCGATTGGACGCGCCAGTACTTTGTACTTTTGCGATTTCTATCAGCGTGGTAAGCGCATCGGCGTGTGCTTCTAAATGCAATTCCTGTTTGCCCTTGTGTTCATGGATCCGTGTGAGCATTGACACAATATCTGGTGTGAGCAGGGCTTTCGGCGTGTTATTATAGTCAAATGTCTTCAAAGCGAATCTCCTTCATGGCTATATAATCTACATCATTCTATCTATAAATGATGTAGATTACAAGTGCGTGATGGAAATATAGATAGCCTGAATCCTGTCCTGAATCGAAGGATACACACACTCATAATAGTTATATATGTGTGTGTTATAAAGATAATTACCGTATAATAGATATATATGTGTGTGTTGACAACGCCTGTTTATCCATCTATAATAAAACAAAATGGATGGGTGGTGTGCGCATGGAGTTGGACGAAAAAACACTAGGCGGGGCGATCCGCCGCTTGAGAATCCGCAAGGGACTGCCGCTGGAGGACGTGGCTGCCCGAGCCAGTCTCTCGCCCATATCTGTCAGAGCGCTCGAATTGGGGCGAGGTTCTACGCTCAAGACCGTGTTGAAAGTGCTTGATGCGATGGATGAAACAGCATTCCTACAGGACTGGATCGAGAAAAGCACCGTAAGCAGCCCCCTGCAGGCACTCAGGGAGGCAAGACGGCTTGCTAAAGAGCCAAAGCGGGCTCCCCGCAAAAAGAAGGAGGGATGAGCGGGTATGCCATTTGCCCATGTGGAAGCGGTTGAAGTCCGCTTGTTTGGAAAAACGGTAGGCGCACTTGCGCCAGATGCCCGCAACAGGCCGTATTATGCGTTCGAATATGCCCCCTCGTGGCTTCGAGGCGGCTATTCTATCAGTCCCTTGCATCTGCCGCTAGCTGCCGGGGTTTTTGTGTTCGACCATCTGGCGGAGAATACATGGCATAGGCTGCCTGCGGCTATTGCCGATGCGCTCCCCGACCGTTTTGGGAATGCCTTGATTGATGCGAGGCTGGCAGAAAAAGGCGTGACC
>WRMS01000013.1 GCA_009777025.1 Clostridiales bacterium
TTTATTTCTCCCCAAAATTAAGCGCGACCCGATCAGTTGATCTTGATCGCCGTAAGGGTATCCGCAAGGCTTAGCACATAGGCTCTAAAATCCTGCGGGCCAAGATAGTCCGGTATAGCGCTGATCTCTCTGAATTTCTGCTCCGCCTCCGCCCCGGCCATAATCTCAGCCATAGCGTCAGCCAGAACCTGGACCGCTTCTTCAGACATGCCGTCCGGGCCGGAAAACCCAACGTGACCCATGAAGTCGACGGTACCCCAGCCTTGTTCTTTTGTCGTCGCGACAAAGGGATAAGCCGGAAATCGCTCCCTGCTGGTGATGGAGATAAGTTGAAGTGTGCTGGTTTCAAAGACGGAAGCTACAGATGCGACGGACAGGCATCCGAAATCTACATATCCGCTTGCAATGGCAGCGGCTAAATCTGTGCCGCCGGCGAAAGCGACCATATGCACCGCAGATGTATCGATGCCATGCGCCTGCATGGCGGCGATAAACTGGGCAGGCGCGCAGTCGGCGCCGGCTGTGCCGCCAAGCCAGCCAAATCGTATATCGGAAGGCGTATTCCGAATAGCTTCCGCGATATCGTTCATGCTTTTCCATCCGGTTCCGGGCGCCGCGGCGAAAAACCAGGGGAAAGACGCAATCCTGCATATATATGTTCTTTCGCCGGCTTTATACGGGACGTCGGTTCCCCAGGCTTCCGGTATCGCATTGCTGCCGTCGGCGTCGCCCAGCAGCGTATAGCCGTCCGCGGCGCTGCTGAGGGCGGAAACAGTACCGGAGACGCCCTGTCCGCCGGCTTCATTCATGACGGTAACAGTTGCGCCCAGGTTGGCGGAAAGAAGGCTGGCTGCAACGCGGGATACCCTATCGGTGCTGCCGCCTGCCGGCCAGGGAACGATCACTTCAATGGCTTTGGTTCCCGGATAGGAACGGACTGCCGGTTCTGCCGGCGCGCCCGGCGTTGGTTCTACCGGTATTTCAGGTTTTACCGGTGTGGGCGCCGCCGGAGCGAACGGGGAAGACTGCTGGCTACAGGTTGCCAGGGCAACAGCGATCAAAAGAAGCGCAACATAGTAAATACGTTGTTTTCGAGCGCTTTTCATGAGAAGATCTCCTCATAGGTGGTATACATCAATTCGCGGAGCCTTGACGCTGTTGACGACGTTATAGGGACAGGTATAGAATGGCTGTTAGTCAAAGAAAATCCTAACATGAAACCCGTTTTCTGTCAATGTCAAATGAACGGGAACACCCGCGTTACCTGATTTTTATTCAGGTGCAGCTCATCTTAGGGCGGAGGGATTGAGTCTGGCAAGGCGGTAGGCGCTTTTGCAGCAAAGACGCCAAATGGGCGCTTGAAAATGGCTGTGGCAAGGACTGTATATTTATGATAAAATCAGTTATTGAACGAATCGTCGTTCAGCGCAGGATCCGAACCCATGCTGAACGTGAGAGTAGTCTATGCAGATCCCAGGCGTTTTGGTTCATCCCGCGACGGAACTAACGGGTACTGGAACGAATTGGGTCTGTGATTAAACAGGAGGGCAAACACTATGAAAATGATCATGAGCATAATTGACGATATGGACACATTTTCATTGCTTGACGCCTTATCGGAACGCGGTTTTCAAGCGACAAAGCTGGCCAGCAGCGGCGGTTTTCTCAGACGCGGCAACACCACACTGCTAATTGGCGTCGAGGATGACAAGAAAGAGGAAGTGCTGGGGATTATCGAAAGGATATGCATGCCCCGCAAACAGTTTGTCCCTATGTCCCCGGTGATGTCTATTGAAGACAATGTCAATCCGGTGGATGTTATGGTACAGATGGGCGGCGCGACGACCTTTGTCATGGACGTCGTGGAAAACTATAAACTGTAGGAGACCGCGGCATGCTTCCTCATCAAGCCTCCATCCTGGAAGGGAACAGCAAGGAAGGTCTGCTCAACGAAGCAAAGCATCTGGCAGCCTTGGTTTGCTGCATGGACCCAGATCCCGCTTTGAAACCCTGCGGCAAGTGTCTGCATTGCCGTCAACTGGAGAAAGAGACCTATCCGTATTGGTTTACGATCATGCCGCGGGGAGCGGCAAACACGATTCAGATCGGACAGGTGCGCGAACTCCAGGCTGCCCTGATGAGCAAAGCAGGGGAAGGACAATGGAAAGTTGCGGTCTTTTTAGAAGCGGAGCGATTACGGGAAGAGGCCCAGAACTGCTTGTTGAAAATACTGGAAGAGCCGCCGGAGGAAACGCTGCTCCTTCTTCTGACCGGGAAACCGCAGAATCTGCTGCCGACTGTCCGCTCTCGCTGCCGGATTCTGCGCTTTCACTTTGAAAGGCCTGCTCCGGAACCCGAAGAAATAGAGTTGGTCCTGGATGTGTTGCAAGCCATTCAGAAGCGCGGATACTATAGCGTTTTCGAAAAGGCGGCCTTCATCGAAGGCAGCCGTAAGAAGCGGCTGTCTACATTCTTTGATGGGCTGGAGTATGTGTTGCGAAACGCCCTGATCAGAAACTTGTGCGCAGGGAAGGGGTATAGCACAGATCGCGGCAAGGCTTCGCTTGCCAGTTTATGCGAAGCGCTGGATCGGGTTTGGCATGCGGGATACCTGGCTGAACGCAATGTGAATGCGTTGTTGATATTGGAAAATTTATTTTTACATATCAAAAAACTGGATATTCGAGTGGACCCGATGGAAGGAGGATGCATGAATTGACGGAAGTGGTGGGGGTCAGGTTTAAAAGTTTAGGAAAAATCTACTATTTTGATCCTGTCGGCTTTTCGATTCCAAACGGCACAGACGTCGTCGTGGAGACAACCCGCGGGCTGGAATATGGCAAAGCTGTGTTAGGCAATCGCGACATCGAAGACAAAAACGTGATTTACCCTTTGCGCAAAGTGATTCGTCCGGCGTCAGAAGAAGACAGGGCGATGATGTATGCCGTGAAAGAAAAAGAGGACCAGGCGCGTGTGGTGTGTCTGGAAAAAATCGCGCAGAGACAGCTGCCCATGAAGCTGGTGGAAGTCGAATATTCTTTTGACGGCAGCAAAGTCTTATTTTACTTTACCTCGGAAGGCCGGGTCGATTTTCGGGAATTGGTGAAAGATTTGGCGTCCGTATTTAAAACCAGAATCGAGCTGCGCCAGATCGGCGTACGGGATGAAGCAAAAATGCTCGGCGGGCTGGGAGCCTGCGGAAGGGAACTTTGCTGTGCCTCTTTTCTCAGTGATTTTGAGCCAGTATCCATCCGTATGGCGAAGGAACAGAATCTTTCGCTGAATCCCAGCAAAATTTCCGGTATATGCGGGCGCTTAATGTGTTGCTTGAAATATGAGAGCAATATTTATGAGGCAGGCAAAAAAAATCGCGGTGATAAAAACCAGGGACAAGAGCAGAACCCGGTAAAGGAAGACTTTCCGGATGATAACGAGCCGGATACGCTTAACCTGGAAGCGGCGGGCGACACAGACGCCGCGAATGGTTTCGAGGACGGAGAGCCGGAGGAATGAGTCTGTCTGAGAGACTGGCCCAGGTGGAAAAAAACCAGAGGCTGCTTCAGGAGGAAATCCAGCGGGTCAGGCAGGAGGCAAAAAGCCTGGAGGAAGAAAACCGGCGGTTA
Organism: Clostridiales bacterium; assembly: GCA_009777025.1. Lineage (GTDB taxonomy): Bacteria > Bacillota > Peptococcia > DRI-13 > UBA5745 > WRMS01. The sequence continues at coordinate 3,624 of WRMS01000013.1, forward strand.
AGGGAGCAGCTTTATCTGGAACGCGATGGAGCGGATCAACAGGCGACGGCAGATGGAAGCGGAATCCGGCAGAATGCGCAGGAAAATCTGAAAAAACTGCATGATGAGGGTTTTCATATCTGCCATCTTTTCTTCGGAAGGGAAAGAAATGGGGAATGCCTGTTTTGCCGGAGTTTTCTGGGAGATTGAATGAACTGGCTAAGGGGAGCGGAGCATGCTGTATATCGTGGCGACGCCTATCGGAAACCTGCGTGACATCAGTTTACGGGCTTTACAGGTTCTGAAGGATGCGGATATGGTGGCAGCGGAAGATACCCGGCATACAGGGCTGCTGTTGAAAGCATATGGACTGAAAAAACCGTTGGTCCGTTATTTTGCGCATAATGAGGAAAGACAAAGTCAGAGAATCTTAGAAGCACTGCTGGAAGGCAAAACCGTTGCCCTGGTCAGCGACGCGGGAACCCCGGGCATCTCTGATCCGGGAGCCAGGCTGATACGACGGGTAATACAGGCAGGAATCAAGCTGACGGTCATTCCCGGTCCTGTAGCGGGGATTACGGCGCTGGTTGCGTCCGGCTTGGATACCGATGTGTTTGCTTTTGGCGGTTTTTTTCCGAGAAATACGAAAGAAAGAAAGGTCTGGCTTGAACGGCTCGGTACTTTTAAAGGGACTTTGGTGTTTTATGAGAGCCCCAAAAGGCTGTCGGAAACCCTTGGATACCTGTACAAGGTTTGGGGAGACCGATACTGTTGTGTAGCCAGGGAACTGACCAAACGATTCGAAACCTTTATCCGCGGCAGGTTAACGGAAGTCGCGGAAGAACTGGGAAAGATGGAAACAATCAAAGGAGAAATCGTGGTGGTTATGGAAGGCTGTCCCGATCCACATGCCCAAGGCTACAGTCCTGAAGAAGCGGAAGAGTTGGGAAGGGCCCTGCTGGCCGGCGGCATGTATAAAAAAGAGGCAAGCCTGAAGCTTGCCAAAATAACCGGGATACCCGCAAAAGCTTGTTATGCTATGCTGGTAAAACAGAAGCCGTGACAGACTAGAAGGCTTTAATCATGCTCTCCGCGCATTCTCTGCACACCAGCTTGTTTTGAAAATTGTGTACGTCGTTTGCGCTGCCACAAAAAATGCACGCGGGTTCATATTTTTTCAGGATGATTTTCTCCTCGTCAACGTAGATTTCTAATGCGTCTTTCAGATCGATGCCAAGCGTTCGTCTCAGCTCAATAGGAATGACGACCCTACCCAACTCATCGACCTTTCTTACGATTCCTGTAGATTTCATTGGACGGCTCCTTTCATATCTGTGCGTATTTTTAACCTGGTAAGTAAAGAATAACAATGCTTCCAATTAAAGTCAATATCAAAATACCAGTTTTGTATAAATATTTTATTGGTTGTTGAAGAAAATGGATGAATTCCGCAAATGATTCCCTACAGGAGGCTATCATGGACAAGAAAAGCTTTTACATTACAACGCCGATTTATTATCCAAGCGCAAACGCCCATATCGGCCATGGACTGACCACCGTGCTGGCGGACGCCATGACCAGGTACAAGAAGATGAAAGGCTATCAAACCTGTTTTCTTACGGGGATGGACGAACATGGGCAAAAAATTGCGAAGGCTGCCGCGGCAGCCGGAAAAACACCGCAGCAGCATGTGGATGATATGGCGGTGGTCTGGCGGAGCCTCTGGGAGAAACTGCTGATTGAGAACGACATATTTATTCGCACGACCGAAGAGAGGCATACCAGGGGCGTGGTGCAAATATTTAAAACCATTTATGATAAGGGGGATATATATCTATCCCGTTATCAAGGCTGGTACTGCGTGTCTTGCGAAGCGTACTTTACGGAGCGTCAGGTCGGCGAAGAGCATCGTTGCCCGGACTGCGGCAAAGAGGTCGAAGTCATCGAGGAAGAAAGCTATTTTTTCAAGATGTCGAAGTATCAGGATCAGCTTCTCCGGCACATTGAGGAGAATCCCGGCTTTATCCAGCCGGTAAGCCGCCGTAATGAGATGCTCAGCTTCATTAAGAGCGGACTGGAGGATCTTTGCATTTCCCGGACGTCTTTCGATTGGGGCATCCCTGTGCCGGTAAATGAAAAACATGTGATTTATGTTTGGTTTGACGCCTTAAGCAACTATGTCACCGCTTTGGGCTATGGGTCGGACGATACTTCTCTGCTTGAGAAATATTGGCCGGCGGACGTTCATTTGATGGCGAAAGATATCATTCGCTTCCACACGGTGATCTGGCCGATTATCCTGATGGCGGCGGACATCCCTTTACCCAAAATGGTATTTGGTCATGGCTGGGTCCTGCTGGATTCCGGCAAGATGTCCAAATCCCTGGGCAATGTGGTCGACCCGGTTATTCTGATTGAAAAGTACGGTGTGGCGGCAGTTCGCTATTTTCTCCTCAGGGAAATTCCCAGCGGTCAGGATGGCTATTATTCAGAAAGCGCCTTAGTCCAGAGGCTGAACTATGATTTGGCAAATGATTATGGCAATTTGGTATCCCGTACGGTAGCTATGGTGGTGCAGTACTTTGAAGGCATAGTACCGGAAGGAGGGGCGTCTCAGCCTTTGGACGAAGAATTGAGGACCTTGGCTGCTCGCGTTTGCGAAGAGGCTGGGGATTCCATGGATAAGCTGGATTTTGCCAATGCGCTATCTGCCATATTCCGACTCATCAGTAGGGCGAACAAGTATATCGACGAGACGACTCCGTGGCTATTGGCAAAAGACGCCGCCCAGCGGGAAAGGCTTGCCGTAGTGCTGCGGCACCTGCTGGAAACGGTACGCATTTCGACGATGCTTTTGTCGCCTGCCATGCCGAATATTCCCTCGCTGGTTTGGGCGCAAACAGGGCACCAGCCGGAAGATTGCCTGACCTGGGAGCAGCTTGCCTGGGGCGCTACGAAGGCCGGGCAGAACGTACGCAAAGGCGCGGTGCTTTTCCCTAGAATCGACTGGGAGCGGGACGAAGAGGAGAACGCGAAAGCCGCCTCCGCTAAAGCTGGTCCTGCCGAAGCCGGGGTTGCCAAACCGGCGGAGATTGAGTATGACGCGTTCATGAAAACCGATCTGCGCGTGGCGGAGGTCCTTTCCTGCAAGCCGGTACCGAAAGCGGATAAGTTGCTGCAAATGGAGGTCGACATAGGCGGAGAGCGGCGTACCCTGGTTGCGGGGGTTGCGTTGCATTATCAGCCGGAAGAGCTGGTCGGTCAGAAAATCGTCGTCGTTGCCAACCTGAAGCCTGCCAAACTGCGGGGGATTACGTCCCAGGGAATGCTGCTGGCGGCGGACAGCGGCGATCGGGTTATTGTGCTTACCTTGCCCCCCGACACGCCTAGCGGCGCGAAGGTGAAGTAGGAGGATGACAGGATGTGGTTTGATACCCATGCGCATGTGGACAATACGCAGTTTGACGAAGATCGGGAAGACATGCTCCGGCGGGCACAAGACGCCGCGGTAACCCGTTTCGTCAACATTGGATGCGACCCCCGATCTGTAAGAAGAACCCTTGAACTGATAGAACGGTATGATTGGATATACGGTACCGTAGGGCTTCACCCCCATGACGCGAAAAGCTGGAGCGACGCGTTATACAACGAATACAGGGAACTGGCTTCTCACCCGAAAATCCTGGCTATCGGTGAAATCGGCTTGGACTTTCACTATGATTATTCTCCCCGTGACGAGCAGCGGCTGGCTTTTCGCCGGCAGATCCGCCTGGCAAAGGAGCTCGCCATGCCAGTGACAATCCATGACCGGGAAGCGCACAGGGAGTGCCTCGATATCTTGACGGAAGAAGAGGGCTGGGCGAATGGCGGCATCTTTCATTGTTATTCGGGAAGCGCAGAGATGGCGGCAGAAATCGTTAAGAACGGCTTTTATATATCCTTTTCCGGCGTGCTGACCTTTTCCAACGCGGCGAAAGTTCGAAAGGCGGCGGCGGCTGTACCGCTGGACCGGCTTTTGATCGAAACCGACTGCCCCTACCTGTCCCCGCATCCGTATCGGGGTAAGCGAAACGAGCCCGCCTATGTGGCGGAGACAGGAAGGGCCATGGCGGAGCTGCGAGGCTTGGGGTATGAGGAAATGGCTAAGATAACCTGGGAAAACGCCTGCCGTGTATACCGGATCCCCCTGTGACGGAGGGAAAAGTATGATTCCGGAGAGGGAGGACGCCCGCCCAGTCATCCGGGAAGTGATCGTAGTGGAAGGCAAGGACGACGTCGCCGCTGTAAAGCGTGCCTGCCGGGCGCAGACGATCATCACCAACGGCCTGGGGATTTCCCGGGAGATTATCGAGGAGATCCGTATCGCGGCATTGCGCTGCGGCGTGATCGTACTGACGGACCCGGACGCCCCGGGAGAAAAGATCCGCCAAATCATCAACCGTCAGGTGCCCGGCTGCAGACAGGCGTATTTGCCACCAGGTCGCTACAGCCGCAACGGCTTGGTGGGCGTCGAATATGCGAAACCCGCGGAGATATGGGCGGCGCTGACAGCCGCAAAAGCGACGAAATCAGAAAAACAACCGGACGCTTTTACTATGGCGGAAATCGTGAATATGGGATTGGCAGGCGCGGAAGGCGCCGGGGAAAAAAGGGAGCGGCTTTCTTTGCTTCTGGGGATAGGGCGGCCCAACGGCAAGCAATTTTTGCGCAGGCTCAATGACTATGGCGTAAGCAAGCAGGATTTCATTGCGGCGTACAGGGAGATGATGCGGGACGATGGCGAATCCGTCTGATCCGGTCCTGACGGCCCTTGTCCGTCAGGGTTTCCGTTTTAAAAAGGAACTTGGTCAAAACTTTCTGTTCCATCCCTTTATCCTGGAGCAAATTGCGGAATGCGCGGGTATTCGCTCCGGTGACGTCGTGATCGAAGCAGGCGCAGGCGCCGGGAGTTTGACTGCGGCGCTGGCCGCAACCGGTGCAAGCGTGATTGCAGTGGAACTGGACAGAGCTTTGATCCCGGTTCTGCGGCAGCGCTTTGCGCAGAATCCCGGCGTAACGATCCTGCAAGGCGATATCCTGAAGATGGATCTCGACAGCCTGGTGGAAGGGGGGACATACAAACTATGCGCCAACTTGCCGTATCATATTTCAACCGCCTTCCTCTCCGGCATCTTCCGTCATACGGAAGGCCTGGCTGCGGGAGCGGTACTGCTGCAAAAAGAAGTCGCAAACAAAGTCACCGCCCTTCCGGGCAGTGACAACTACGGACTCCTGGCGCTGGCGGCAGCCTGGTTCGGCGATACAAAGCAAGTCATGCGCCTTGGACCGGAGTATTTCACGCCGCCTCCTCCGGTAGACTCGGCGGTCGTTGCGTTTCAGCGCAAACCAAACAAGCCCGATGTTGCGGAAGAGATACTCTGGCGCGTGATCCGGGGCTTATTCAATCAACGGCGAAAGAATCTGGTAAACGGGCTCAAATCGTTGAAACCTTTAGCGCCCCGAGGAGGCGAGGGTTGGGCGGAAGTCCTCGAGAAAGCGGGGCTGGATTATCAGCGCAGGCCGGAAACCCTGTCTCTGGAAGAATTTGCGCTTATCGCGAGAGCCGTAGACTATTGACCACATACGCAATCAGCAGGATCAAGGCAAGGATAAATACGGGCCGGATGATCCGGGCGCCTTTTTTTAAGGCCAATCCTGATCCGATGAAGTTTCCGGCTAAGCCGCACAACATAGCCGGAAAGCCGAGCAGGAAATGGACTTCGCCATTAAGCAGAAACGTCGCAAAAGCAGCTATATTTGACGCCAGATTGATTACTTTCGCGTTACCGGAAGCGGTGATCAGATCGCAGCGCAGAAGCCAGGTGTAAAGAAGGACAAGAAAAGTGCCGGTACCCGGTCCGAAGAAACCGTCATAAAAGCCAACGACAAGGCCGATGGCGGAAGCATAGAAGAAACGCTTTGCTGGGGATAGTTGTTCCGTCTTGTTTTCTTCGCCGAATTCTTTCTTCTTGAGTACTAAGACGGCGATGACAGGAAGGACGGCAAGCAGGGCATACTGTAGAAATAGGGGGTCGACAAAGAGCACGGTTCGCGCACCAAGCGCGGGCCGGTCAACGCAAAGACGATGGAGACCGACGCCGTCCGGAGATCTGTCTTCTTGTGCATGTAGTAGCGGACAGAGGACAGGGCTGTGCCGAAAACTGAGGAGAACTTATTCGTGCCAAGGGCCATGTGGACAGGCAGTCCCGAGGCCATATAAGCGGGGAGCGAGATCAAGCCGCCTCCCCCGGCGACGGAATCGATCAGTCCGGCAAGAAAGACAAAGGGACATACGATAAGGTATTGCCATAACGCCGGCATAGGATTCCTCCCGTTCGCATTGGTCGCATGGATTTACAATAGTATAACAAAAAAAGGCCGGATTGGAAATGGAACAAAAGTTGCCGTTCCGTGCCTGACTATTGCGAAATCTTTCGAGAAGAGTATAATAATGAAAACGATATTGAGGAGTTTCTATTGAAAATCGGGCTTGACATTGGTTCTACAACCATTAAATGTGTTGCGATAGATCGACGGGAGCAGATTATTTATCAATCCTACCAGCGTCATTACGCCAGGATCACCGATAGCGCTATCTGCTTGCTGAAGCAACTGCAAAAGGAAGTTCCCGAACTGTTTGACGCCGCGGAGCTGGCTATCTCCGGCTCAGCGGGAATGGGCCTTGCCGAAAGCTGCGGGATATCCTTTGTCCAGGAAGTATATGGCACCAGGGTGGCAGCCGGTAAATTGCTGCCGTCAGCAGATGTGATCCTTGAGCTTGGCGGGGAAGATGCGAAGATCCTCTTCCTTTCCGGCGGGCTGGAAGTCAGGATGAACGGCTCCTGTGCAGGCGGAACCGGCGCGTTTCTGGATCAAATGGCCACCCTGCTGGAAATAAGTCTGGACGAAATGGACGAATTAGCCGGACAAGCGGAGAAGGAATACATCATTGCCTCCCGCTGCGGCGTCTTCGCTAAATCGGATATACAGCCGCTGCTGAATCAAGGCGCTCGAAAGGATGACATTGCAGCCAGCATATTTGCGGCGGTGGTCAGCCAGACCATCACCGGGCTGGCACAGGGACGGCCGATTACCGGTAAAGTGATCTATCTGGGCGGGCCTCTCACCTTTCTGCCCCATCTGCGCGCAAGTTTTGACAAGAGTTTAAAGACCACAGGCTTCTGTCCGGAGGGCTCTCTGTATTACGTTGCCTTGGGCGCGGCTTACTCTGCGAAAGACAGGGTGAACCTGGAGGAAGTCATACGGAGACTGGAAGAATATGGCAAAACGGAGCAATACACTTACGCAGAACCCTTATTCGCGGATGAAGCGGCCTATGAAGCCTTTTGCAAGAGACATCAGGAAGCCGTCGCAAAGCATGGCAGCCCCGGGCCGGATACGATGGGCGCTTATTTCGGCGTAGACGCCGGATCAACAACCATTAAGATGGTAATGATGGATGAAGAGGAGCGGATTCTCTGCAGCAGTTACCAGACGAATAGCGGAAACCCTGTTCCGCCAGTCAGACAGTTTTTATCGGATTTTTATGAACAATGGCCTTCCCTTCCCATTCTGGGCAGCGCAGTCACCGGTTACGGGGAAGACATTGTCCGAACGGCTTTCCGTATGGATTACGGCGTCGTAGAGACCATAGCGCATTATGAAGCGGCGCTGCGTTTCCTTCCAGAAGTAGACTTTATCATCGACATTGGCGGCCAGGATATCAAGTGCTTTATGATTAAAAACAAAAGCATTGACCATATTTTTCTGAATGAGGCTTGTTCCTCCGGTTGCGGTTCGTTTCTGCAGACCTTTGCCAACGCCCTGGGCTATGATACGGAGGAGTTTGCCAGACTGGGTTTATTTGGTGAACGTCCGGTAGCGCTCGGCAGCCGCTGTACTGTTTTTATGAATTCTCTTGTCAAGCAGGCGCAAAAAGACGGCGCCTCCATAGAAAACATTTCTGCCGGCTTATCGATCAGCGTAGTGAAAAATGCGCTGTATAAAGTTATCCGGCCATCCGCCTCGGAACCGCTGGGAGAACATATCGTGGTGCAGGGCGGAACCTTTCTGAACGACGGTGTGCTGCGCGCCTTTGAGCAGGAACTGAAGACTTGCGTCGTCCGCCCGGCTATAGCCGGCTTAATGGGCGCCTTCGGTGCGGCGCTGTATGCGAAAGAAAAGCGGGCAAAGGGCGGGCTGCCGCGCAGCGGTTTAGCACAAGGCCTGCTGACGGCGGAGGAATTGAAGGAGCTGACCCATCAAACCATTTCCACGAATTGTGGCTTATGCAGCAATAATTGCCAATTGACAATCAATTCGTTTAACGATGAACGACGGTATATCGGCGGTAACAGATGTTCCCGGCCAACTACCAAAAGGGATGAACAACAAGAGCTTAACTTGTATACGTATAAAAGGAAATTGTTGGAGGAGTACAGCCGGATAGGGGCGGGGGGAGAAAATACCAAGAAGCAACATCCAAGAAAAACAAAGGCACATGCGAAGGTGAACACTATGCCTCTCTTGACGGAAAAAGTCATCGGTATCCCTATGGGCCTCAATATGTACGAGCTGCTTCCTTTTTGGCAAACCTTTTTTAACGAACTGGGCTATCGAATCCTGGTTTCCCCGCCTTCAGACAGAGCGCTTTACCTGAAAGGCCAGGGCAGCATTGCTTCCGACACGATTTGCTATCCGGCAAAACTCTTGCACGGTCATATCCGCTATTTGCTGGAGCAAAAGATTGACGCCATTTTTTATCCCTGCATGACTTACAATTTGGATGAAGGCTTGGGAGACAACCACTATAATTGCCCGGTGGTAGCATACTATCCGGAAGTCATAGCAGCCAATGAGCCCGGGATAAAGAAGTCGACATTTATCTATGACTATATCGGCCTACACAGGCCAAAAGAATTTGTATATACTATACATAGGGCGATGAAAGAGAATATGGGAAAAAGAATCCGGCTTAAGCATATCAAAGTCGCCTGCGAAAAAGCGTACAGGGAGTTAGAAAACTATTGGCGAAAGCTAGAAGAAAAAGGTAAAATGATTATTGCCGGGGCGCGACAGGAAGGCAAGCCGATTATCGTGTTGTGCGGTCGCCCGTATCACATAGAGGGCGAGATCAATCACGGCATTGATCAATTGATCACAGGAATGGGCGCGGCGGTTATTTCTGAAGACGCGCTGAGTCCTATGATGGAGAAAAAACCGGGAACGGTTCTCAATCAATGGACCTATCACAGCAGGCTTTATGCGGCGGCGCATTATCTGGGGACACAGAAAGATATGCATCTGGTACAACTTGTTTCCTTCGGCTGCGGCGTCGATGCGATCACGACAGACGAAGTGCGCGATATTGTCGAGGAGAAAGAGAAAATCTATACACAGATTAAAATTGATGAAATCGCGAATCTGGGAACCGTTAGAATACGATTAAGGAGCTTGCTTGAGACAATTGGAGGAAAAGGATAAATGGTCAAGGTTAGAAAAAGGGCAGAAAAGAGGCTGGACGTGCAAACCGTGGGGAGAAACAGGATCCCCGGCGTGGCCTTTACAAAAGAGATGAAAGACGGGTACACTATATTAGTTCCGATGATGGCGCCGATTCACTTTTCTATGCTGAAGAACATACTGCATGACCAGGGTTATCGCGTGGAATTGCTGGAAAACAGCGGTCAGGCAATAGTGGAAGAAGGGTTGAAATATGTCCATAATGACACTTGTTATCCTGCGCTGCTGATCATCGGGCAAATGCTGGATGCGATAAAGAGCGGTAAATACGACGAAAACAAGATTGCTTTTCTCATGTCTCAGACAGGCGGGGGATGCAGAGCCTCGAATTACATTTATTTGCTGAGAAGAGCGCTCAAGAAAGCGGGCTATGGACATATACCCGTGGTATCTTTTAATGTGTCCGGCATGGAGAAAAGCAGCGGCTTTCGTTTGACCATCCCGCTGATATTCAAGCTGATCACAGCCATCGTCTACGGGGACGGCTTGATGGCGATGAATAATCAGATCAAAGCGTATGAAATTGAGAAAGGAAGATCCGCGCGTCTCGTAGAGCATTGGATATCCCGCCTTACTTCCCAGTTCAATGAAGGGGAAGGCTTTACGATACCGCAGATGCAGAATAATTTTAGAGAAATGGCCGCGACGTTCACCGCGATCCCGTGCGAACACAAGCCGAAGGTCAAAGTGGGCATTGTCGGCGAGATTTATGTCAAATACGCCAGCCTGGGCAATAATAATTTAGAGGAATTCCTCGCCGAGCAGGACTGCGAAGTCATGGTGCCGGGCTTGTTGGATTTTGCACTCTATACGCTGGACGCAAAGCCTGAAAACAGCCGGCTGTATGGGGGAAACACCATCAGCGCACTGGTCTGTGAAGCAATATCCCGTTATTTTCAGCGAATGCAAAAGGTGATGATTGATACCATTGCCCTCTATCCCAATTTCATTGCGCCGCCGAGCTTTTCTCATACCAAATCCCTGGTTGAAGGCGTGATCGGTACAGGCTGTTTGATGGGGGAAGGATGGCTGTTAACGGCGGAGATGTTGGAATTGGTGGAAAACGGTTATGGAAATATTGTTTGTACGCAGCCCTTCGGCTGCTTGCCCAATCATATTTGCGGAAAAGGGATGATCCGAAAGATCCGGGAAAGGGAGCCCTTGGCCAATATAGTGCCGATCGACTATGACCCAAGTGCGACCAAGGTGAATCAGGAGAACAGGATCAAATTGATGCTTGCGGTAGCCCGTGAAAACATGCGCCACGAGCAGGAAGCCAACAAGAAGCAGAATAAGCCGGATGTACCGGCCCCCAGCCGTCAGGGAACGGATCCATTCGGACAACTGGGCCGCATGATACCGCGATTGTCAATTGTATCAATGTTGAATTAAACAGAGAGCTGTGACAAAATGAGAACCGCATCTATTGTAAGGACAATAGTGATCGCACTCCTTGCGATTCTGGCGTTTTCCGTTGTGCTTTCGGGCTGCGGCGGAGAGGAAACGCCGGAGGATAACGGTCAGGAGGCGGCATGGATCGGGAAAGGGCATAGGGAGCCGATTCCGCCGGTCAGGGAGATCCCGGAACCGGAACCGGAACCGGAACTGCCAACCGGTCTCCTCGTCATGATTGATAATGAGGAAACTTCCCGTCCGCAGATGGGATTGGATAAGGCGGACGTCGTATTTGAAATCATTGCGGAGGGCGGGATTACCAGGTATCTGGCTTTGTTTTATCGGAAAGAGGCCCCCGTAATTGGTCCGGTTCGCAGCGCCCGGTACTATTTTGTGCAATTGGCGAAAGGCATGGATTTGCCTTTTGCGCATGTGGGAGGGGCGGAAGACGCACTGACCATGATTGGCAACTTGCGGATCAAAGATATCAATGAAATGAGCAATGCGCAGGGGTATTTCTGGCAGGATCGGAACAGAAGAAGGCCCCACGCTACGTTCACCAGTACGGCGCTATTGGTGGAAGCCGCGGCGAATAAACAGTTTGCTTTCAAAGATCCGGTTTTGCCGCCTGTGGGCGATGTCTTCGAAGGGACGGCGCTTGCGGACGGGCAGGTTACGCTGACCTATGTACAAGGCAGGAACGGGTATCAGGTGCAGTGGATTTGGGATGATACCCTGGGCGAGGGAGGCCAATACCGGCGTTATATCAATGGTGCAGCCCAGTCAAGCGGTGATGGCGCGCCGATTGTCGCGGATACGATTATGATACTGACTGCGCCGAGCAGGGCCCGCAACACAGCGCCTCCCACCTCCGCAGTAGAGATAGTAGGCGAAGGGGAGGCCATAGGTATCACAGAAAACCAGATTATCCGGGGAAGCTGGAATAAGGAATCTGCGGAGCGGCCTCTATATATCCTTGATGAGAAGAAGTGGCCGATGGAGAGAAAGCAAGGCAATTTATGGATTCAGGTAGTGGATAATCTGGAGGCTGTCAGTTTTGGCAAACGATAGGAGCCAAGTCAGAATCTATACAGATGGCGCTTGCTCAGGCAACCCGGGTCCGGGCGGCTGGGGTGCGGTCCTGCTATGGAAAGAACGGGAGCTGCGGTTGCAGGGCGGAGAGGCAGATACCACCAACAACCGCATGGAATTGATGGCTGCGATTAAGGCGCTGGAGGCGCTGAAACGTCCGTGCAACGTGGAGATTTATAGTGACAGCGCCTATTTGATCAACGCCTTTACCAAAGGGTGGGTTGCTAAATGGCAACTCAACGGCTGGCGTACATCCGGCAAAAAAGACGTGGAGAATCAAGCGCTTTGGCAGAGGCTTATTGCGCTCAGCGCGGTACATCAGATCGCATGGTACAAAGTAAAAGGGCATAGCGAGGACAAGTATAATACTTTATGTGACGCTATGGCTGTAGAAGAGAGCGAGAAATACAAGGTACGGGAAGATAGAGATCATTTCCCAGGAAATATTGAGGAGTAATTGGATATGGATGAACAGGTTGATATCGTCGTGATCGGCGGCGGGCCGGCTGGCCTGTCTGCAGCGATTAACGGCTTCATACGGGGATGCAGGGTATTTCTGCTGGACGCGGAAGGCTCGATGCTTGTCCGAGCGGAAAGAATTGATAATTATCTGGGTATGCCGGGGCTAAACGGCCGGGAAATGATGGAAGGCTTCCGGGAACATGCGTTGCGCCTTGGGGTGGAAATAGAAAAAGGCAGGGCGACCAATGTCCTGCCTATGGGGGAGCAATGGATGGTCAGCTTCGGCAGCAAGGTTGCTTCCGCGAAAGCGCTTGTCCTGGCGACCGGCATAACCAGAGAAAAGAGCATCGAAGGGGAAGAGGCGTATCTGGGTAAAGGGCTCAGTTATTGCGCTACTTGCGACGGTATGTTCTATCGGGGAAAAGACGCTGTCGTATACGGCACAGCCGGCGACGCGCCGGAAGAAGCCAATTATCTTGCGGAGATCGGCGTGCGGGTAGTCTATATCAGCCCCGGTGAAAGGCCGGAAGGGCTGCAAGCGGATATCGAGTGGCGCCGGGGAAGTCTGTCTGCCATACGGGGCAAAGAAAAGGTCAGTGCGGTAACGCTGAAGGAGCTGCCCGATCAGGAAATAGAAACAGAGGGCGTATTCATCCTAAGAGAGACGCTGGCGCCTCAGTCGATGGTTAGCGGCTTGCAGATGGCGGAGGGATATATCGCAGTGGATAAGAACCAGCGAACGAGCATTCCCGGCTTATATGCCTGCGGCGACTGCACCGGGCCGCCTCTGCAAATCGCGAACGCGGTGGGAGATGGGCTGAAAGCCGGGCAGGAAGCCGCCAAATACGTGGACAGCCTCAAACGGGACTAGTGGTCTGCACAGGACTAGGGTTGTTGACGGCGGCTACGCATCCTTTTTTTCATTAGCTGGGTTTGACTTTGCTTTGCTTCTTTTTCTCAGCGTGAACCATAGGAAAACGCCGGCTGCCAGGATAATCCACAGCGGGGAATAGCCAATCAGCGCAATCACCAGCCATTGCAGGAGCGACATGATCGTATTGGAAACGGAGTAAAAGCCCCGCCGTATCAGATAGCCCATGTCGTCCACGCTCAGCGTATTCCAGCTGATCTCTTTCCGGATCTGTAAGGGGTCGTTCTCCTGACGGATATACATGTTGACCGTCGCCATATTGACCTGGCTGTTCCATACCTTGAGCCGGCCTTCCAGGGACTCGATGTCTTCTGTGATTCCGTCGATGATCCTTTGGATATAGACGATTTCTTCTACGCTGGACGCGTTCGCAAGCAGATCATAATACCGCTCCAGGGATTTGCGTTTCGTATCCAGCCTGGTTTCCGCGTCGAAGTAGCTTTCCGTGATATCCTCGGAGTTCATGGAGCTGTTTATGATTTCGCCTCGTTCCCCGACATACTGGATAAACGCATTGAGCTTTTCCGGCGGGATCTTAAACTCGGCAAAAATGATCGAATAAGTCTCATGATTCGTGACCGAATAACTGTACTCATATCCTCCGAGTCCGGTCGCATAAGCCGCGATGTTTCCGTATAAGCCGGCAGCGTCTTCCGCCATGATGTCCAGGGAAGCGTTCCGGATGACTTTTCGATCCGCCGGTATGACGCTGTCTGCTGAGGCGGCTTTTTCATCGGCATAATAGCCTTCGCCGGCTGTGCTTGCATAGTCATAGCCGGATTCGTTGTAGGCGGGCGCTGAAGGGGCTACCGATTGCGGAGAAGAACCGCTTCCAGCCGAACTGCTTGCACTGCCGCCGCTTGAACTGCTGCCTGCGCCGCAGGCGGAAAGGCTGGAAAGGGCGATAAACAGCAACAGGATGATACTCAGGTATTTCTTGATCACAGGACTCCCTCCTCTTTCGATCGTCTTGGCTCGTAGCAAGCCGGGAATTTATTTGAGTCATATCCTCCTCCACAATAATGGATAGTTCATTATGCTAGACGAAGAATATTAAAATTTGTTCCATCACATAAAACAAAAATGCCCCGGGAATCCAATGTACAGCAAGGGTTTCAGGGGCTTTTTGAGAGTGGACCTTCAGGGGATCGAACCCTGGACACCCTGATTAAGAGTCAGGTGCTCTGCCAGCTGAGCTAAAGGTCCGCATCCGGTAAGCAATTGATATTATAACCTGAAACAATGTGAATGAAAAGAGAAAAATGGATTTTTTACTTTATGTGCGGGATGTGGTATGATTTTTGGTACTTATGCAGATCCGGAATAGACAGGATTTGCATAATGTATATCCTGCGTGAAGGTGAATAATGGACAAAAAAGCAGATTTGACAACCGGCGGCATCATGGAGAAGCTGGTATATGTTGCTTTGCCTATCATGGGAACGCAGCTTCTGCAAATGCTATATAATCTTACCGATATGTTCTGGCTGGGGAGGTTGTCTTCGGATGCCGTGGCGGCTTCCGGAACGTCCGGAATGTATATGTGGCTGAGTATGGCGCTGCTGTTAATTGGCCGGACGGGCGCCGAAATCGGCGTATCGCAGAACAAAGGCCGCGGTGATCCGGAGACGGCGAAAGCATTTGCGCAGAACGCCTGGTTGTTATCGCTGGCGTCTGGCGTAAGTTATGGCGCGATGCTGACGCTATTTAGCGGCCCGTTGATGTCGGTGTATAATATTCAGGAAACCCATGTGGTAAAGGCAGCGCAGGAGTATCTGCAAATCATAGGACTTGGCATACCGGCGACATGCATGTCCGCTGTATATACGGGAACATTTAACGGCTCCGGTAATTCGCGGGTCCCTTTTTTGATGAACGCTGTCGGTCTGATCATGAACATGATATTGGATCCGCTAATGATCTTTTCCCTGAACTTAGGCATCCGGGGTGCGGCGCTGGCAACCATCATAGCCCAATGGACAGTCAATTTGCTGCTTTTCATTGCGATACACAGGCATAAAGACAGGCCTTTTGAACGATTTGCATTGCGGGAGAAACCAAACCTGACCAAAATCAGGCAGATCTTTCGCTGGAGCATACCCCTGGCTGTCGAGAGTATTTTTTTTACTACTCTATCCATGATGGTAACCCGTGTGGTTTCCGGCTTTGGCGCGGATGCGCTGGCGGTGCAGCGTGTAGGATTGCAGATCGAATCCTTAAGCTGGCTGATCGGCGGCGGGTTCGGCTCGGCAATGACGGCCTTTGTCGGACAAAACTACGGCGCCGGAAAATGGGATCGCATAGAAAAAGGCTTTCACGCCGCCTCGCTTACCATGTTGGCTTGGGGCGCTTTCGTGATGCTGATCTTGTTCTATAACGGATACTCTTTGTATAGTCTATTTTTAGCAGAAGACAGGCTGCGAATAATGGGTGCGGCGTATATGCGAATCCTGGCTGCGTGTCAAATTCCCGGCAGTCTGGAAGGCATAGGCGGCGGATATTTTCGCGGAATAGGGCGTACAACACCATCTTCCGCCTCCAGTATTATATGCAACCTGATTCGGGTACCGCTTTGTGTTTGGCTTGCCGCCACCCCTCTTGGAATCAGCGGCGTATGGTGGGCAGTTACCATCACAGCTATCCTGCGCGGGTTTTTGATTTATGGCTGGGCGAAAGGCATTGACTCTTACCGGCGCCGGCGATATACTGCAAGCAATCAAACGCTGTGAACTTGCAAAGAAAATCGTGCAAAAGGCGGTGAATGTATGGCAAAGCTGAGCGAACGGGAAAATCTGCTTCGACTCTACCGTAGCGAGATACCGGCATGGGTTCCGATATCGGAGCATGCAACGAACAAAGGTTTCGGCCCGGTCTTCCTCCGCGCGGGCAGAGGCAATCGTCTGCGCCAAAAAGGAGACAGGTTCCGGGACATCTTTGGCGTCCTGCACGAGATCTCAGATCCCAGATTTGGGCCGATGCCCGCGCCGGACGAGCACCGGGTCACGGACGTCAGCAAGTGGAGGGAGCAGTTTCCGGCTACCGCCTTCCCGGATCTGGACAGTTTCGACTGGGAGGCTGCGGTGAAGGAAGAAACGGCGGACTGGGACAGGGAGAATAAATATATTAAGTATTTGTTTGGCGGCACCGGTTCGGGAAGCTCTTTCGTGTGGATGGCTTCTTTACTGGGCAACGCGGAGGCGCTGGAAGCCATGCTGACTGAGCCGGAGGCATGGGACGACCTGTTGGACACGCTGACCGTGTTTCAGGAAGGCCTGGTGGCGCGTATTGGCGCGTATTTCCAGCCGGACAGCATCGTCCTTTGCGATGACCTCGCGTTCAATAAGGGTACGTTTATGTCGCCGGCGTTGTATCGCGATAGAATTAAGCCGTTTCACAAAAGGCTGGTGGATGCCATCGTCAAGGCGGGCTGCGTTCCGGAGATCCACTGTTGCGGGAAGGCGGATACGCTCGCAGATGATTTCGTCGACATCGGCCTGCGCTCCTGGAATCCTGCACAGCGCTTCAATGACCTGGAAGGGGTGAAAGCCCGCCACGGCAACAGGCTCATCCTCGATGGCGCCTGGGACTCAAACGGCCCTGCGGCTATGCGGGGCGCCGATGAGGCTGTCGTACGCGCGGCTGTACGCTCGGCGATGGACCGCTGTGCGCCCGGAGGCGGTTACGTCTTTTCCACTTCCGGCATGACGGAGGTTTCCTACGTCGGCGAGGAGCATATGGGCTGGATCTATGACGAAGCGGCCCGATACGGCAGGCAATTTTATACTTCAAATACCGAATGAAGGGATCCTCTACTCATAGATACAAGGCGCCTTTTTCTTGATAGGATCTTGATAGGATTTTTATTGACTTTGCATACGGCGTATGATATAAAGTTTTGGAATTAGTATTGTAACTTTCCGGTTGGGCAGAATGACAGAAGGAAACTGGATTTCGTTTAGTCCATCCAGGGGCGTAGCCGCCATGATCGCACCGCCGGAGAAGCGGGGAAATAGTGGCGAGCCGGGCATTGGATAAAACTGTTGTATGCTTTAACTTAGGGATGGAGAGCTTCCTATGAGGTTCTCTGTCCTTTACTATAAAAAGAAGAGAGGGGATTCCTGTGAACATAGGCGATTTCATTTTAAGCGCTGCGTTTTGCTTCATCATGGTCATCGCGTTGTTGGCCAGCCTATATGCCCTGGTAAAGCTGTCAACGAGCGCAATTCAGTTCTTTGAATCTATTTCGAAAAAATAGCAGGAGGAGATTATGTTTACCGAAGCATTGCAAACTATATGGGCTACTTCCGGCTTTGCCGCACTGACATGGCAGCATCTCGTGATGATAACGATAGCTTGCGTTCTCCTGTATCTTGCTATTGTAAAAAAGTTTGAGCCGCTTTTGCTGCTCTCCATTGCCTTTGGCGTATTGCTTGCGAATCTTCCTTTAGCGGGACTTATGGATGGCCCGCTGGGCAATGAACCTGGCGGACTGCTATACTACCTGTATCAAGGGGTAAAACTGGGCATATACCCGTCGTTGATCTTTCTGGGAATTGGCGCTATGACGGATTTCGGTCCTTTGATTGCCAGGCCATCCTGCTTATTCTTAGGCGCCGGCGCGCAGCTTGGAATCAGCGCGGCTTTTGTGATTGCGGGTTTGTTGAAGTTCACGCCGCAAGAGGCTTCTTCCATTGGGATTATCGGCGGCGCGGACGGGCCGACGGCTTTATATCTCACGACAAAACTAGCGCCACAATTGTTGCCGGCGATTGCGATAGCGGCATACTCTTATATGGCGCTGATTCCGTTGATACAGCCGCCGATTATGCGGGCGCTGACGACAAAAAAAGAAAGAGAAGTGGTGATGACACAGCTTCGGGAGGTGTCAAAAACAGAGAAAGTGTGTTTCCCCATTATTGTTTCCATTTTCTGTATACTGCTTTTGCCCTCCGTCGCGCCTTTAATCGGGATGCTCATGCTCGGTAATTTATTCAGAGAATCCGGTGTGGTAGACAGGTTGACCGACACCACGCAAAATGCGTTGATTAATATCGTTACCATTTTTCTTAGTGTCACAGTAGGGGCGACGGCGGAAGCGGAAAATTTCCTTCGCCCGGAAACGCTATTGATCATTCTCCTGGGATTGGCGGCCTTTATATTCAGCACGATTGGCGGCCTACTGTTTGGAAAGCTGATGTACTGGATGACGGGCGGAAAGGTTAACCCCCTGATCGGTTCGGCAGGCGTGTCGGCTGTGCCCATGGCCGCGCGGATATCGCAAATAGAAGGACAAAAGGCAAACCCTGCCAACTGGCTGCTGATGCACGCGATGGGGCCAAATGTCGCGGGCGTTATTGGATCCGCTATCGCAGCGGGTATTCTTTTATCCTTGTTCGGCTAAGGCACGCGAAAAGGGGATACGGATTCAGGCCTTATCGTAGGTTCTGAAGAGTCCCCCATTGTAGGCCGATAGTTGCTGCTTTATGCCCCGGAGAGCTTCCCAGAAATGACGCAGAGTGATATAATGCATCTTGTGTATGACACATCCGGGATATCATACGGGTATTTCCCTCGTAGCTCAGGGGATAGAGCATTCGCCTCCTAAGCGAAGGGTCCTGCGTTCGAATCGCAGCGAGGGAGCTTAAAAGGCTGAAAATCATAGTTTTCTGTGATTGTCAGCCTTCTTTATCTATCTCCGAAGACCGTATTGATGATATACTGATGCATTTCGTCGGGCAAAGGATAACCCGCGATATAGTCGGAAGAAGATCGTGTTTCTATGTACGCCCGGTTTTCAATGAAAACCAACACGATATACCTGTAAGCTATGCGATCTGCACTGTAGGCATACAGCCGCCGTTCATCATAACCGAAAACAGGAGTCCCGGGCGAGGCTGCCTCATCCAGCTTTTTATAGGAATCCGGGATAGTTATTTGTACTTCGTTCTGTTTATATTCCAGGATTTGACTTAATTCGGCAAAAACACCGTCAGCTAGAAGTATTTCTTTTTCGACGTTGAGATAAGGAGTATTATGTCGCATGCCGGAGCCTTTGCTATCTGTATACACGGAGTACTTTATTTTGACGTTTTGCGTATCGTAATTGGTTATATCGTTATAATATGCTTTGATTGCGTCAATTTGTTCTTCCGGGCAAAAGGTATTGGTACTTGATAAGCCGCTGATATGATACAGATGAAAACCATGATCATTGACGACCGTATAGACAGTCCTTGTATTGAGTTTATCCGATGTGCTGCCGGTCAAAAGCCAGGTCATCCATTCATTAAAAGGGTTGCTGGTTGAAGGATCGTTTTTGATATTGGCGACAGGTTCGCCAAGTATATCCTCACTATAATCCAGAAAAAAAGGCTCGCCCGATATGTTTTGGATGAAATTGACATAGCCTGCGCCATCCATCTCAAAGCGGGTATTGGTCGAGCTATATTTGCCGGTAACCGGCCAATACAAGGTTATGCCTGACGCCGCGTAAACCACCGGTTTTTGATTTGCACTGTTCACTTTACGCAAAAAACCGATATAACCAACCGGAAGCAGCGCCGCAATAACACCTATGACCAAAAACGACACAGGGATCACGAGCCAACGTTTCTTGGGCGTTTTCCCTCTGCGTTTACGAACATGCCAAAGGATAATCAAGACGGCGCTCGTTATTATTAGAATAACGGCACTGAAAAATACAACCGCCATAAAAAGCATAAAAAATACTGCGCCCATATTCTCTACTTACCATTCCATTTGGTGTCTTACTTTCCCGATTCGTGGGTAGCGTTTAGCTTTTTCAAGTTAACACGACGTTTTCGAGGACGTAATCCAGCACCTTCTGTCCGAGGACGTATTGCTTCAGCCAAGGCAGACCGTACATTTCTTCATAGTAGGTATAGTCGGGCAGATACTGCTCCATATCCTCGTCGCTGACCGTGATGCCCGCGTCCTCCGCTACTGCCTGGACAGCGAGGGTTCGCTTTAAATCTTGTTGAATGCTGTTACGGTTTTGCTCGAACAATTCCTCTGGGCTGGAAACGCCCGCAAACGATTGCAGGAATATCTCAAGATCCATTTCGTAATCATTCGCCAGGTTCTGGTAATAGTTCAGCATGTCTTTTTCCTGAAAGATGATCTGATCTTCCTGATAGCGCATTATCTCATCAGGCCATTCGTAAAAAGTCAAGTCATTGACCATATACTCTCTGACATAGCTGGTAATGGCTACTTTTTGCAGATCTTCTTTTATGCCTCTTTCCATTTCATCAACGGTTTTCCAGCCGTAGTCTGCAAAAATATTCTCTTCCACAAAATCGTCAGATAGATCATAGTCTGCCTCTGCCGTGTACTCGAGGATATAGTTGATCGTTGTCACGAACACCGCGTCTTTGCCGGCAAGATCGGAATTGTTGTCATACTCATCGGGAAATGTGACCTCCACATTGAACGTTTCACCAGGCATATGGCCGATGATTTGGATCAAAAAATCATCGATATAATCCAGGCTTCCCGCGGTTACATCCGTCCCTTCGCCCCCGGTAGAGCCTCCGCTGAACTCAATGCCGTCTACGCTCCCGACATAGTCGATGTTCACTGTGTCGCCGTCAACGACCGCGCGATCTGTAACTTGTTTTGGTTCAGAATAGAAGCTTCCCATCAAATAGTATACTTCGGATTGGACGGCGTCGTCTGAAATGTCATGTATTTCTTGCGGGATCGGAAAGGACTGATACTCCAGAAGCGCAACATGATCAAGCGCCGTAGTGTTTTTCCAAAAGCCGCCTTCATCAATGCCTTCGCTATAGGGGAATAGTTCTGCGCCGGCAGTGGTATTGCTTGAAGTGTCCCTATTCAGGATGGACAGTACGGTAATGATTACGACAACAGAAACGCAAAGCGTAAGGGAAATCCAAAAGACTGTTTTGGAAACCTTCTTTTTGGCGATCTTCTCGCTTTTTGCTTGTTGCTTGTCTGGCCGGATTCCGGCTTTCCTGGCTGCTTTTGTTTTTCTTCCGCTCATGTTCCGCTCTCCTGTTCTGTTCATTGGCATTGCCGTCTGATTCATTATAAACTATTTTTTTGAAATTATTCTGAAATTATTCTGATATTTTGCTGAATCTTTTCCGGCCCTTTTCCGATTTCACTGTTTTGCCTGCGTTATGGGGGAGTTGGCCGCCGGGATAACACGCGATCCGGGTCCGTGCTGTACCGTATCGGCACGCTTTGTCTGATCGTCAGGCTGTCCTTCGTCACGTCGCAGTCCCAAGCGCTAACCTTGACGCCGGCGCGGGCTGCGGCAGACAGCGCCTCGCCAAATGCGGGATGCATTTTTCGGTTAGGCGTGAAATATCGTACGCCGCACATTTGAATCACAAAGACTATGCGCGCTTCATATCCTTCGTCTATGCAGGCTGCCAGCTCGCTCAAATGTTTCACACCACGCTGCGTGGGCGCATCCGGAAAGAGAGCGACCCCGCCCTCCTCCAGTGTCACGCCTTTTATTTCGATAAAGATACCACGATTCTCCGCTTCTGCATAGTAATCGAAACGCGAACCACTGTATTTCGCTTCCGCCCGTATGCTGGTAAGGCCCGCGATCAAGCGTTCTGCTTGCAAATATTCCAAAAAAACCTTGTTTGGCGCCTGGCTGTCTATATTAATCAGGCGTCCGTCTTTATAGACGGACACCAGATCGTACTTTGTTGCACGGGCCGGATTATCCGCCTGATTCACATATACCTTTACTCCGGGAATCAGCAGCTCTCTGCATCTTCCGGTGTTTTTGACATGGCAGATTTCGGTCCGGCCATCTAGTTCCACTTCTGCGATAAACCTGTTCGGCCTGGCGATAAAGATTCCGCTTCGAATATTGCTGTAGATCATGCTTTCCCTGCCTCCGCCCGTAAAGCACTAGCCTGTTCCTGCCGCAGCTCATCATAGTAACTGACGCCCTCAAGGCATCAATTTAAAACAAGAAGTCAAAAGTGTCAGTTGCTAACGCTGCGGTAACGCAGCGCCGCAGCCGGCAGCCCGCGTCAGTACCATTATGCCTTATGATTCATCCCGGTTCAAGCACAGTTCAAGCACAAGGTAGTTGATCATTTGCCAAAGTATGGTTATAATCATGGAGAATGCATATCGAGCTATAGTTTATTTCAGCTACAGACAAGCGATCAATGAAGCAAATGATCGGAGGAGAAGGAAATGAAAAACGGAAAACCATTTATCAAGCAAATCACATGGGTGTTGACTCTGGTTATGGTATTCGCCATAGCGCCGGTTGCCGTTGTGGCGGACGCGCCCGTGTATCTCAGCCGAAGCGAAGCAGCCGAACGGATCAGCCAGGCGGCGGACGCCTATAACCCTTTGCTCGAGGGCGCTCTGCTACATGGCTACACGGATGGCCGAATTCTTCCCGAACAACCGATCACACGAGCTGAAGCCCTTGCCTTGTTAAGCCGCGCGTTTGGTGCGCAGGAACCGATGAACGAACACTACAGCCGCTTGGCTCAACCGGATGTAAGCTTTACCGATATGCCTGCATGGGTGGAATCCGAGATTGCCAACCTGAACACAGCCGGGATCCTCACCGTCGGGGAGAGCGGTAACCTGTATCCCAACGAGCCTGTTAGCGCGGGGGAGCTTGAAACCTATCTGCAGCGGCTATGGGCTGTCTCCGGTACGAACCCGAAAGACGATTTCTATGCTGCTGTGAATCGCGAAGCGCTTGCATCGATGCGTATACGCCCGGGCGAGCCTTCAGGCAGCGTATTTGGCGACCTGGGCAACACGAATGCCAATCGCGTCAGTCAGATTATCACTTCGATACTGGACAGTACACCGGAACGGGAAAGCCCTGAAGCCAAAATCGCCGCGCTTTATCGCAATATTATGAATTATGAAGAGCGTAACGTGGCGGGAATCCAGCCGATCCGGCCCTATCTGGATGCGATCGGCGCCGCAAAAAGCCTGGAAGACTTGCTGCTGATCCGGCGCGAACTGATGGAGGCGACAGGCGTAACCATGCTATTTGGTTTCCTACCGCAAGTCGACTTGAAGAATAGCAGCCGCCATATTATGACAGTCGGCAGCCCCTCTATTTCCTTACCAAAAGAGTATTACACTGCGGAGTATGCATCTGTTCAGGAAATCTATCTTGACTATTTGGCTACCTTGTTCGGGCTGTCAGGGCTGGACGACGCCGCTGCGGCAGAGTCGGCGCGCTTGTTTTTCCTGTTGGAGCAGGATCTGTCGACAAAAATGCTGGATGTGCAGGATTATTCGAATGTGGATAAAGTATACAATGTGTTTACCATGAAAGAGGTACAGGCGCTCTTTCCCATGCTGGATCTGCAAGGCCTCCTGCTGGAAGACGGGTATCAAAGCGTAGAAAGCGTAATTGTCAACGACCCCGGCATACTGGAAGCGTATGCCGCTTACTTTGCCGAAGATCGCTTTCCTTCGCTGCAAGCCGCTTTCCACTTGTCGGTCATCCTTTCGTTCGGCCCATTCTTGAATGAGGAATTTGAAAAAGCGGATAACGCGTTTGTGCAGCTTTTTACCGGTGTGCAGGGGGAAAAGACGCCGGAAGAGATCGCGTCGCAAGCCGTCCAAAGCGTGATGGCGTCTTATCTTGAAGAACTCTATATCGAGCGGTATTTTTCAGGCGAAGCTAAGACGGACGTTGAAAATATGATCCATACGATCGTTGCTGTTTACAAAGACCGCCTGACGCAGCTTGACTGGATGGGGGAAGCTACGAAAAAGATGGCCATGCTTAAGCTGGACTCCATGCGCATGAAAATCGGCTATCCGGACAAGCGGGATGATTTTCTCGACGATATCGAGTTCAAGGGCCCGGAAGAAGGCGGCAGTTATTTTGATAATGTGGTCGCCATTTCCAGAAAAGCACGGTTAGCACTCCTGGAGAAACAGGATCAGCCTGTGGATCAATCCGAGTGGGCAATGAGCGCCTTTACAGTGAATGCTTACTACAATCTGGCCGCGAACGAGATCGTTTTCCCGGCGGGTATCCTGCAGTCGCCCTTTTACGACGTTAACGCCAGTATGGAGGAGAACCTGGGCGGGATAGGTTTCGTGATCGCCCATGAGATCACCCACAGCTTCGATAATAACGGCGCAAAGTT
>WRMS01000014.1 GCA_009777025.1 Clostridiales bacterium
TGACGATCTGCCCTTCCTGATACTGTACCTGTTCGGCCAATGGCAGAGCCACGCCATGTTTGATATTCTTGATTAGTTTCTTCATCCGATATTCCTCCCTTTGCGTTGGCAATCCCTCTCCAAAGTCACTCTTCCTGCATGGACTCATCTAACGTTCAGCATGGGTCTGTGATAAATCAACCGACCATAGTATAGCAGAAGCCATTTCTGAAGTCCATTTCAAAGCTGCATGCAAGAAGTGATTGCCGGACGATTGCACGCTGTCTGCACAGCCAAGGGGAGACGGATTAATTGTAGTCGGCAACATGGTTTTCTCATTGACGAACGGCAGCACTTTCCATATAATCATATTGGTGCGTTACGGTTATCTCTTACTATGCAGAGGGGTTGTTAAGGTGAAAAACGAAGAAGAAAAACAAATCATCCTGGATATCATCAGGGAGCATAGCGAAGGTCCCAGTTCCCTGGTTCAGGTTCTGACGCTGATACAGGAGGAACATGGCTATCTGCCGATGAACGTACAGCAGCTTGTCGCGCAGGAAATGAAGATCCCATTCTCGCGGGTATTCGAGGTGACTTCGTTCTATTCCCGCTTTACCACCGAACAGAAGGGAAAATACGAAATCTCCGTCTGCTTGGGTACCGCCTGCTATGTCAAAGGCGCGCAAGGTATTCTGGATGAAATTAAGCGCCGGTTGAATATCGAAGAGAACCAGACCACGGAAGACGGTTTATTCAGCCTTGTGGCAAGCCGCTGTATAGGCGCCTGCGCCCTTGCCCCCGCCATGATCATTAACAAAAACGTCTTCGGTTTGCTTACGAAACAAAAGCTCACGGAAGTATTGGCTATGTATACAGAAAGTAACGCGGAGGTATAGGATATGGAGCGCAGATGCGACAGAATCTATGTTTGTGCCGGAACAGGCTGCGTATCCGGAAAATCCCTGACGATCATTGAAAATTTTGAACAGGCGCTTCAGGACTGCGGTCAGACGGACGTCAAAGTCATTAAGACAGGCTGCTTCGGGCTTTGCTCCATGGGACCCGTCGTCATCACCCAGCCTGACGACTGCTTCTACTCCAAAATCAGTCCGGAAGACGTTGCGGAAATCGTTCACGAGCATATCGTTGGCGGCTTGCCCGTCCAAAGGCTTTTATTCAAGAATACCGGCGGCGAGCCTGTCTCCCTGTTTGAAGCGGATTTTTACAAAAAGCAGAAACGGGTAGCGCTTGCGCGCTGCGGCTTGATCAATCCCGAGGACATCGACGACTACATTGCACACGAAGGCTTTCAGGCTCTGGAAAAAGCAATCCGAACGATGCGTCCCGGCGAGGTCGTCGAACTCGTCACCAATTCGGGATTACGGGGCCGCGGCGGCGCCGGTTTTCCCACCGGCCAGAAATGGCAGTTTACAATGGACGCCCCCGGCGACAAAAAATACGTTGTCTGTAACGCCGACGAAGGCGACCCCGGCGCGTTCATGGACAGGAGCCTTCTGGAAGCGGACCCTCTTTCGGTCATCGAGGCAATGTCTATCGCCGGATACGCCATCGGTTCTGACGAAGGCTATATTTACGTGAGGGCGGAATACCCCCTGGCCATCCATCGCCTGGAGATTGCCATCAAACAGGCGGAGGAAAGAGGCTACCTGGGCAATCACATATTGGGTACGGATTTTTGCTTTCAGATCTCGATCCGTTACGGGGCGGGCGCTTTCGTCTGCGGTGAGGAAACGGCGCTGATCAGCTCCATCGAAGGTATGAAGGGAACGCCCAGACTGCGGCCGCCCTATCCGGCAGTCAAGGGCTTGTTCGACTGCCCGACGTTGATCAATAATGTGGAAACTTTAGCGAATATAGGCAAAATCATCCTGAACGGCGCCGATTGGTTTCGTTCCATGGGTACCGAAGGTTCCCCCGGGACGAAGGTTTTCGCTTTGGGCGGAAACGTAAACAACATCTGCCTGGTGGAAGTGCCTATGGGCATCACTTTGCGGGAGATTGTGTATGACATCGGCGGCGGTATACCCGAAGGCAGGGGCTTTAAGGCAGCGCAAACCGGCGGACCCTCAGGCGGCTGTATTCCCTCCCGGCATCTGAATACGCCCATAGACTACGAATCGCTCAAAGAAATCGGTTCCATGATGGGCTCTGGCGGACTTATCGTTATGGACGACAGTAAATGTATGGTCGGTATCGCGAAATTCTTCATGCAGTTTATGGTCGAGGAATCCTGCGGCAAATGCGCCCCCTGCAGGCTGGGCCTGGTCCGCCTATACGAAGCCCTTGAAAGAATCACCGAAGGTAAGGGCACAATGGCAGACTTACAGGAACTCGAAGAAATTGCCGAAATGGTCAGGGAAATGTCTTTTTGCGCCCTGGGGCAGACCGCCCCCAACCCGCTTCTCACCACGCTCCAATACTTCAAGGAGGAATACCTGGCTCACATCGAAGAGAAACGATGCCCGGCGGGCGAATGCAGCGCGCTGCTGAGTTACACGATTACAGAGAGCTGCATCGGATGTACAAAATGCGCCAGAAACTGTCCCGTATCGGCAATCTCAGGTAAAGTAAAAGAACGGCACAGCATCGATCCGTCTCTATGTATCAAATGCGGCGCCTGTATGGACGACTGTCCGGTTCATGCGATTACAAGAGCATAAGGAGCACTATACCATGATCGATATCTATATTAACAATGAGAAGCTTTCTGTTTCCGAGGGCAAAACGGTTTTGGAGGTCTGCCGGGAGATCGGCGTCAGCATCCCCACCTTTTGTTATGACGAACGGCTGAAGGTCGAAGGTTCCTGCCGCATATGCGTCGTAGAAGCCGAAGGTTCCGGTAAGCTGCTGCCATCTTGTGCTACACAGGTCTCGCCAAACATGAAGATTCTCACCCATAGCCCCAAAGTCATGCGCATGAGGAAACGCTTACTGGAGACCATGCTTTCCAACCATGACGTTACCTGCCTGCAATGCGAGAAGGCAGGCCAATGCCAGCTTCAGGATTATGCTTACGAATATGACGTGGACATTGAGAAATATCAAGGCAGAAAGGGTTCTCAGGACTTTGTAGCCTCCAACAAGTTCTTTTATCTTTCCCGTAACAAATGCATACTCTGCGGAAAGTGCGCCCGCATTTGCACGCAGCTCCAGGGAAATAGCGTATGGGCCATGTCCAATAGGGGCTTCGAAACCGAAATCAATACCCCCTTCGGGATGGACATGGAAGAAGCCGGCTGCGTCTCCTGCGGAAACTGCGTCTCCAATTGCCCTGTGGGCGCGCTAATGCCTAAGTTTACAGGGGAGAAATTCCGGACCTGGGATGTGGAAAAAACACAAACCACCTGCCCCTATTGCGGCGTTGGCTGTCAATTTTATCTATTGACTAAGAATGGAAAGGTCGTCGGCATAGAGCCGATGAAAGAAGCCGTCAATCACGGATTACTCTGCGTGAAAGGGCGTTTTGCCTTTCACTTCATCAACAATAAGGACCGCTTGAGAACCCCGCTGATCCGGAAAGAGGGCCGGCTGACCGAAGCCACCTGGGACGAAGCCTATGCGCGCATTGAGGAGAAAATCAGCGCGATAAAGCAAACCTATGGCCCCGACAGCATTGGCGTGCTGTCTTCCGCCAGAGTCAGCACGGAGGAAAACTATTTGGCGCAAAAGCTCGCCCGCGCGGTGATCGGCACAAACAATATCGA
Source organism: Clostridiales bacterium (assembly GCA_009777025.1). Lineage (GTDB taxonomy): Bacteria > Bacillota > Peptococcia > DRI-13 > UBA5745 > WRMS01. The sequence continues at coordinate 3,708 of WRMS01000014.1, forward strand.
CCACTGCGCCAGGCTCTGTCACGCCACAAGCGTATCGGCGCTTTCCCAAGTATTTGGCAGCGGCGCCATGACCAATACCTTTGAAGAGATGAAACACGCCGACGTCATTTTTATTATCGGCTCCAATACGACGGAAGCCCATCCGGTCATCGGAACCTTTGTCAAGATCGCAAAGGAAAACGGCGCGAAGCTGATCATCGCCGACCCCCGGGAAATCCCCCTGCGCGAGTATGCCGACGTCTACATTCCCCACGATTCGGGTTCCGATATCGCCCTGATCAACGGTATGCTAAACCATATTATCACCAACAAGCTCTATGATCAGGCTTTTGTTGAGGAAAGGACGGAAGGCTTTGACGAACTGGTCGGCGTTCTGGATGCGTACACCCCCGCCAAAGCCGCCGCCATCGCAGGCGTTGAACCGGATCTGATTATACAGGCTGCTGAGCTTTACGCCAAAGGCCCGCGCTCCTCGATCATCTACGGCATGGGCATAGCGCAGCATGCGAATGGCGTTGACGGCGTCTGCACACTGGCGAATCTGGCTATGATCTGTGGCATGATCGGCAAAGAAAGCACCGGGATTAATCCGCTCCGGGGACAAAACAACGTACAGGGCGCCTGCGATATGGGTTGTCTGCCGGATAACTACCCAGGATACCAGCCGGTGGCCCTCGGAGCAAATCGGGAGAAATTCGGGAAAGCCTGGGGCGTAACGCTGCCTGATACAACCGGCCTTACGGCGACGCAAATGATGGAAGCGGGGCTCAAGGCTATGTATATCGTCGGCGAGAATCCGGTGATTTCGGATCCGGACGCGGCCCACGTCCAGAAGGTTCTGCAAAGCTTGGACTTCCTTGTCGTGCAGGATATCTTCCTGACGGAAACCGCCGCCTATGCGGATGTTGTGCTGCCTGCCGCCAGCTATGCGGAGAAGGACGGTACCTTCATCAACTCGGAACGCCGCATCCAGCTGATCCGGCCCGCGATCGCGCCAATCGGAGACGCAAAGCCGGATTATCAAATCCTGCTGGAAGTCATGTCTCGATTGGGATACGAAAACAATCTGCACACGCCTGAGGAAATTATGCAGGAGATCACCTCCGTGACGCCCCAGTACGCCGGCGTTACCTACCCCAAGATCCGCCGCAGCAACGGTATCTTCTGGCCGATCAAAGCGGAAGAGGAAAACGGCACAAGGGTGCTGCATAGCCAATCCTTCTCCAGGGGCAAAGGGCTCATTCTGCCGGTGCGGTATTCACCTCCCGCCGAAGAGACGGACAGCGAATATCCCATCATCCTGACGACAGGCCGGGTTCTGTATCACTATCACACCATGACCATGACGGGCAAAACACAAGGCCTTATGGAGATCGCCCCCGAGGGCTATATCGAAATCCATCCGGAAAACGCCGCGCGGCTCAATCTATCTGACGGCGAAGAGATCCGGGTCGTATCCCGGAGAGGCGCCATCCGCGCGAAAGCAAAGCTTACGGACAGGATTAAGGAAGGCATCGTCTTTATCCCCTTCCACTTCAAAGACACCCATGTCAATGTTATCACTAACACCGCCTATGACCCCACCGCAAAGGAACCGGAACTGAAGGTCTGCGCTGTGAGATTGGAAAAGGTTTAGAGCTTTGGATCATTTTGGCGAAGCGGTCATACTCTGCGGCGGCAAAAGCAAACGCATGGGCTTTGATAAGTCCCTCCTAAAGATCAATGGCCGGTATATGATCGATATCCTCGTTGATAAGCTATCTCTTTGCTTTGATCGCGTTAAGCTTAGCGGGGGCGAGAGGGAAAGGCTCGGCGTGTTTGATCTGGAAATCATCGAGGACGAGGCCAAAGCCGGCGTCGGACCGGCTGTCGGGATTTATTCCGCCTTAAAGCAGACCTCCTCCCAATATGTCTTTGTGACTGCTTGCGACATGCCCTTTATCGAACCTGCGCATATACAGTTTATGATGGATCTGCTGGCGTATCACAAGTATACACCCGAGGCCCTGGTGCCGATGAACGGCGGCTTTATCGAACCGCTGTACAGTTTCTATTCCGCCGGGATGGCGGAACGATTTGAAGAAGAGATTTTGCGCGGGAATTACAAGATTCATGATATCCTGTTGAACGCCAAGGCACTCTATATGGACGACAGATTCAGCAGAATTTTTAGCGAAAACATGTCGATGTTCACCAATCTCAACTATACCGCGGATCTGGAGCATATCAGCCTTGTTCGATAAACGGATCATCCATAAATACACCCACAACGCCTTCCAAGAACAGGAAGACAGCGTCATTCGGGAGTTCAGGCTCAATCTCTTCTTGAATGGAGCCTACTATATCTCTCTGATGTGTCTGCCGCAGCACCTGCATGAACTGGCGCTGGGCTTTTTATTTTCTGAGGGACGAATCCGTTCCCTTTCCGATGTGATCCGCATCGGCCCGAATCCGCCTAGCGGGGATGAGGTTTACGTCGTGATCCGTGATAGCGCGCGCCTGGCTGTTCCCGAAAGAAGGACTGTCACCTCCGGTTTCGCGGGAGGCAGCGTCAACCAGGCTTTTTTCCAAAGCGAATCCTTGCCGGAGATCCCCTGCCGGCGCCAGGTCAGCGGGGAGGCGCTGATCCGGATGATGGACGTCTTCAGCCGGCAATCTGCCTTGTTTCAAGACACAGGCGCCGTTCACAGTTGTAAGTTGATCCTGCCGGACTCGACGGCGTTGTTCTATGAAGACATAGGCAGACATAACGCCCTGGACAAGATCGTCGGCAAAGCGTTACTGGACGCTTTGGATACAAAAGACGGGATACTCCTCACCAGCGGCAGGATCTCTTCCGAAATGCTGATCAAAGCCGCGGGTATGGGTATCCCGATTTTAGTTTCGATTTCCGCACCGACAAGCAAGGCAGTGGAGATCGCCGAAAAGATCCATATGACGCTGATCGGCTTTGCCAGAGGCAGCCGCTTTAACGTCTACGCAGGAGCGGATCGGGTGCTTTAGCTACGCCTCAGCATATCTTCCAGTCTGATGGTCTTTCCGGGCGGGATCACGAGAAATCTGTCCCTGTCCCAATCGCCTCGTACAAGATCCCGGAACCAGCTAAGATCCCCGGTTATCCGCTCTGCCGGCAAGCCGAATTCTTCCGCAAAACGCGCCGTATCCGCCATGAGAGGCTGCCACTCGTATACCCCGTCGTCGATCACGGCGATCTTCTGATAATTCGCCAGCATCGCCCGGATGGTCTTCCCGGCCTCCGCCTCACCGCGGCGGCTTTTTTCATGGGCATGCTGATGCAGGATGGTTAGGCCGTACGCATTCTGACTGCCTGCGACATAGTAAACACGGCTGCCCATACTCTCCCGTTTTTCCTCTGCGCCCAGCAGAAGCGACAGACAATCGCTTGCCGCTGGCAGGACAAGGGTCCTGCCTTTCGCTTCGAGGCCGACCATACTGTTGCCGCAAAAGCCAAAGCCAAGCAGAACAGTCCGGCAGTGGTCGGGCAGCCTATCCAGGTACTCCTCCAGTTCAGCCCGCAGCCTGCCCGGATGGACATGCAGTCCGGGATCCAGCCATAGGGTAGCGGGCGCTTCGCCTCCCATCTCCTTCATCACCAGCCCGAACACCCGCCACAGCGTCCCGCAGGCTATCAGTACGGTGCTGTGCACGCCGTTTATCGCGCTTCCGCCGCTTATCGCGCTTCCGCCGCTTATAGCGCTTCCGCCGCTTCCAGCGTATGCAAGGCCAATACCGAGGTGGTCACCGAACCGACGCCGCCCGGCACAGGGCTTATGCTGCCCGCGATCGGTTCGACGCCTTCGAAGTCCACATCTCCGCACAAATTGCCTTCGTCATCCACATTGATCCCCACATCGATGACGGTAGCGCCTTCGCCGACGTGGGACGCCTTGATCATCTTCGCGGCGCCTGCGGCAGCAATAAGGATTTCCGCCTTTTTGCACTCCGCTTCCAAGTCCAGGGTACGGGTATGGCATATGGTCAAGGTGGCGTGTTCTTTCAGCAGCAGCATCGCCAGGGGTTTGCCCACGACAAGGCTGCGCCCGACCAGCGTTACCCGCTTGCCTTTGAGCGCAATATTGAAGTAGTGCAGCATTTCGATAACGGCCCTTGGCGTACAGGGGGCGTAGCCCGTCTCATCCCCCGCAAAGACCTTGGCCATATTGACGTCGCTCATGCAGTCTACATCTTTCTTTGGATCGATGCTATTTTTGACGCGCTCCTCGTCGATGTGTTTCGGCATGGGCCGGAATACCAGTATCCCGTGCACGGAAGCATCCGCGTTGATTTTCTTGAATTCGTTGAGAAAGCTCTCGTTATCGATATCCGCGGGGAAACTGTACAGCTTACAGGCCAGCCCTATCCCCTCGCAGCGCTTGACGGCGCCTCGCTCATACGACAGGTCATCGGGCCTTTCTCCAATCCTGACGATCCCGAGGCAGGGCGTCACGCCCTTTTTCTTTAATTCTTCCGCTCTGGCTGAAAGCCTGTCTTTCATGCCATTTACGACTTCCATCCCTTTCAGCAGATTCGCCAAGTGTCATCATCCTTTCCTGTTCAACGTATCTGTTGGAACACCTCTTCAAATATTCTGTCAGCCTTCAGCGAGCCTTCACGGATCATGTTATCGGTCTTTTGATTGATCTCTTCGGCATAGGCTTTATCCTTCATCAGATTGGTATTGATAAAGACGTTAAGACTCGCCCCCAGCAAAGCCGATTTCAGACATATGACGCCTACCCCTACGTCGCTGATGGCGATTCGCGTGCCTTTTTGGGCAAGCTCTTCGTGCAGATCGATACAAGCCATCGCTTTCTCCATGATCTCCACAGGCGCGCTGCAGGCGATCTTCAACGCATCTTCCAGGATCCTGGCCTTCGTGGCTTTCTGCTCCTCCGTCTCCGCCGGTAAGCCGTATGCCTTCGAAAGCGGTTGGAATACCTCGGCGTCCTTTTGTACCAGCGCCTTCAACTCTTCCTGCAGTACGCCGGCTTTCTCCAAGATAACCTGTATATCTTCCTGGACGTCGGCATATTTCTTTTTCCCTAAAGTGAGGTTCCCCACCATGCTTCCCAAGGCCATACCGATGGCGCCCACCAGCGCCGAAGCGCCGCCGCCGCCCGGCACAGGCTCCTTGGAAGCCAGAATTTCGATAAACGCCGCACAGCTCTTATCTACCATGTCATCCACTCCTTGTATAATTTCCATTTTTTGGCATTTTAGATTTCTATGCCTCTCTGAAAAGCAGGGCGATGATAGAGAACTCATCATCGCCCCAAATTGGTTCGTTCTATGGGCGGCAGCCCACTCTTGTTTAAAACAGTCCTGATATTTTCCCTGTGCTGTCCACGTCAATCTTTTCTGCGGAGGGTACTTTCGGCAGTCCCGGCATCGTCATGATATCGCCGGTCAAAGCGACGATAAACCCGGCGCCTGCAGATACTTTCAGATTCCTGACGGAGATTTTAAAGCCTTTGGGGGCGCCCAGCTTCTTCTGGTCGTCCGACAGCGAATACTGGGTCTTCGCCATACAGATTGGCAGTTTGCCGAATCCGAGGTTCTCCAGCATCCCCATCTCCCTCGTCGCCGTCGCCGCAAAGTCGACGCCATCCGCACCGTAAATATTCTTTGCGATGGTTTCGATTTTTTCCTTTATGGAAAGGTTCTCATCATAGGCGTATTTGAACGAAGACAGCTTTTCTTCGACGATCCGCACGACTTCCTTAGCCAGGTCCTCGCCGCCTTCACTGCCTTTGCCCCATACTTCCGACAGCGCCACATTCGCGCCGAATTCTTTACATTTGGTCCGAATGAGTTCGAGTTCGGCTTCTGTATCGTTGGGAAAACGATTGATCGCGACAACAGAGGTAAGTCCGAAGTTATTTTTCATATTCTCAATATGCTTCAGGAGATTCGGCAGGCCTTTTTCCAGTAGCGCCAGATCCTCTTTCCCCAAATCGTCTTTCGCAGCGCCTCCATGATGCTTCAGCGCCCGAACGGAGGCGACGATCACGCATGCGGAAGGCTGGATCCCGCCGATCCGGCATTTGATGTCGCAGAGTTTCTCGGCACCCAGGTCCGCGCCAAATCCAGCTTCGGTGACCACATAGTCCGCCAGTTTCAAGGCCATCCTGGTCGCCATTAAGCTGTTACAGCCATGGGCGATATTGGCAAAAGGCCCGCCATGGATAAACGCAGGGGCATGCTCCAGCGTCTGTACCAGATTAGGCTTCAGGGCGTCCTTTAGCAACGCCGCCATCGCTCCGTGGGCATTGAGGTCCCCCGCCGTAATCGGCTTTTCTTCCCGCGTATAGCCGATAATCATTTTTTTCAGATTCGCTTTTAGATGGTCGATGTCCTGGGACAGGCACAACACTGCCATAATCTCTGAAGCAACCGTGATATCGAAACCGTCTTCCCTTGGCACCCCGTTAATGCGGCCGTTCAGCCCGTCTACGATAAAGCGTAGTTGCCTGTCGTTCATGTCAACAGCACGTTTCCAGGTTATCCTGCGTGCGTCGATTTGCAGCGCATTCCCCTGATAGATATGATTATCGATCATAGCGGCCAGCAGATTGTTTGCCGCGCCGATCGCGTGAAAATCCCCTGTGAAGTGCAGGTTGATATCTTCCATGGGAACCACCTGGGCATAGCCGCCGCCTGCAGCGCCGCCTTTGACGCCAAAGACCGGTCCCAGCGAGGGTTCACGAAGACAGAGAATAACCTTTTTTCCGATTCGCTGCAGCGCGTCCGCAAGGCCTACGCTGGTCGTGGTTTTTCCTTCTCCTGCCGGCGTAGGGGTTATAGCGGTCACCAAAACCAACTTCCCATCCGGCTTATCCTTCATTTCCTGCAAAATATTATAGTCGACCTTGGCTTTGTATTTGCCGTAGTGCTCCAGCTGATCCGCATTCAGTCCGATTTTTGCCGCGATTTTTTCGATAGGCTCCATGGTTACGCTCTGTGCAATATCAATGTCGCTGGTAAATGCCATTTCTATTCACCCTCCAAATTTATAATCATCTGTTTTTACTTCGTCATATTTGTGGCTTATCGCGCAGCCAAAGCCTCCTTTCTCCTGTCGTCTATCTAAATTCCTAATACTCCGCGGGCATATTCGCCAGCTCCGCCATGCAGAAAACCGGTCCGTCCACGCAGACATATTGCTTCCCGATATTACATTTCCCGCATTTCCCAACGCCGCAGGTCATCCGCATCTCCAGCGTCGTATAGAGCCGGTCGATGGGTAAACCCATCTCCATCAGACTGGCTTGCACGGCTTTGATCATCACAGGCGGCCCACAGAGAATCGCGTACATTTTGGAAAAATCAAACTGCATATCTTTCACTAATTCATGGGGAAACCCTACTTTTTCGTGCCAATCCGGTTCCGGGTTGTCGATTGTCAGGTCGACGCTCGTATCCGCTACGCTCCGCCAATGGGCATAATCGTAGGCAAAGCAATGATCTTTGCTGGTCCTTGCAGCCAACAGCATTTGCATCCGGCCGTATTTCTTCCGGTTCTGTTCATTCAGCGCATAGAGTATAAACGGCCGGAGAGGCGCCAGGCCTAACCCTCCGGCGACAAAGAACAAATCATTGTTTTCCATCAGCGCAAGGGGGAAGGTATTGCCGAAAGGTCCCCGGATCCATACGGAATCGCCTGCGTGCAAGGCATGGATCGCATCGGTGACCTTGCCTGTCCTCTTGATCGTCAATTCAAAATAATCCTTAATAAGGGGGGACGACGCAAAGCCAAATGTACATTCCCCCATACCGGGTACAGAGAATTCCACAAACTGCCCCGGCAAAAACTCCATCGGCCTTCCGTCTGCAAATCTGAGTTTGAAGGTCTTCACATCGAGATCCGCAGAGAATGTCTCCTGGATCACTTCCATAATCTCAGCCCGTGCGGGTAGATACGGATTCATCACGGCTGCACCTCCATTACCTCTTCGACAACCTTTCGGATGCTCATACCGGCGGGACAACTCCTGATGCATCTGCCGCAACCGGTACAGGCGGTGCAGCCGAAGTTTTGGGGAACATATAAATACTTATGCAGCACCCGCTGACGATATCTCTCTTTCGTCGAAGCCCTGGGATTGTGCCCTGAAGCGTGGAGCGTAAACTTGGGGTACATACAACTGTCCCAGCAGCGGAAACGGTCTGTCGCGCCCTGCATGGAGACGTCTTTCAGATCGAAGCAATGGCAGGTAGGGCAAATAAAAGTACAAATACCGCAACCCTGACATATCTCCGTGGCTTTCCCCCAATCGATGATATCGAAATACGCCGTCTCATCAAGCTCCTGGTTAAGCTCTACCTTCTTTACCTCCGGCGCTGTCTCGGCGGCTTTTCGCTCAGGCGGGGGCAGGATATGTTTTGTTTCCTCAAATCTCCCGAGCAAGTCCATACCCTTCTCGGAAAGGTAGACAACCGTATATTCCTCTCCCCCTTCGTCGTTCAGCAGAATATCGCAAAAGTCGGTAAAGCTTTTGTCAATGCCACGCTCCGCACAGAAGCATCCGGGTTTTTCACGAACACATCCCACCGCGATGATGAGCGTGTTCTCAAAATGGCTTTGAAAAAACGGATCCTGGTACTGCCCGGCTAAAAAAACCTCCCGGAGAACGCGCAAAGCCTCAGCATCGCAGGGTTTCATGCCGAAGATAATGGTTTTTTCCGCGTTGATATTCGCCGCAACCTCTCCGTCTTTGAATGTCAGCAGTTTTTCTACCTGCGGAAAGAAGCAATCCTTTGCGGACTTATACGGGATCTCGTCATTCATCACGATTTCCGTATCCCCGGAAATCCCCATGAATTCGAGAACTTTGCCATTCCTTACCGGAGCGACAACGCGGTAGTCCTTCGTCAAGCTTTTTAGCATGGCGGAGAGAAATTCCTTCGTAATGATCTGGTTACGCATCGGCGTCACCCCCCAGAAACCCTATTTCCTTGTCGTCAAACGCATACGTCGTCATCACCGGCTGATCTTCCGCGTCCAGGCCGGTTTTGTATCCATAGGTCTTTTCGATAAAGTCGCTTATTTCTTTGATCAGATAACGGATATTGACGCCGGAGGCGCAGGTCCTTTCGCAGGCCCCGCACTCCACACAACGCCCCGACAGGTGCATCGCCCTTCCCAGATGATACACCATTTTCGCGCCAAGATCAGGAGTCGCAGGCTGCCAGTTCGGTACGCCGCGATCCATGAAGCAAACCTGACAATAACAGCCGTAACAAGCCTGCCTGCACGAATAACACAAGATGCATTTCTGCAATTCATTTTGGAACCGTTCCAGTTTCTCCATAAGGTCGGCAGGGTCGGCGGCCTCTGGCGGGGCGCCTTTCTCGTTTGTCACATCGGGATTCTCCACCCGCATATCGTAGAGGGGCGGTTGCTTTACACTGCATTCCCCGCAGCCCGGCGACGGGTTTCCCTGGTCATCTTTCATCCCGGCGCAATCGACGCCGATGATATAGACCTTATCTTTCTTCAACTGGCTTTCGACAAGGTAGTTCACAATTCCTCTTACGTCGCAAGGCTTGGCAACGATACCGACTTTATCTTTCCTCCCGTGCAGATAGGTACAAAGGTTGGGCGTGCATCGTTCGTCCCATTCCAGTTTGTCCGCCTCTTCCGGCTTGCTAAAGATATACGGAATGCGCGTACCTTCGATTTCACCGGCGGTATAGCCGATGATGACGTCTACTTCGCCTTTTTCCAATAGCTCCCTGCATATCTGTTTGATCTTCTCTTTTTGGATCTCAAAACTCATATCCTGTTGCCTCCCAAAACGTTCTCAGCGTATTCACACGTTCTGTTTGGTCCAAGCTTCATCACTTTTTCCGTCACTTCCCTGACCACGTCGGCAAATCTTCCGCCTTCCGACGCAGACACCCATGTGAAATGTACCCTGTCCGGATCAATGCCGGCTGTCGTGAGCAGCTTCTTCAGCACAGTAAATCTGCGCCTGGCATACATATTCCCGGACAAGTAGTGGCAGTCTCCCGGATGGCATCCGGATACCATGACCCCGTCGGCGCCATCGGTCAGGGCTTTAATGATATAGATCGGATTAATCCGGCCTGAGCAGGGGACACGAATGACCCGTACATACGGCGGATACTGCAGCCTGCCTGTCCCTGCCAAATCGGCGCCGGCATAGCTGCACCAGTTGCACAAAAAGGCAATGATCTTCGGTTCCCATTCCCGGTTCGTGTTGACTGTCTCATCAGCCATGGACTCACCGCCCCCCATCCTGAACAAGCCCGCCGCGAAGCAGGTATTCGATTTCGTTAATGACCTGTTTGTCCGAAAAGCCATTGACGTCGATGGCGCCGCAGCGGCATATAGCCGAACATGTGCCGCAGCCCTTGCAAAGCACGTCGTTAATCACGGCTTTCCTGACATTCTGCCGCCGGATAACCACATCCTCCACCTCGACCGCCTTGTATGCGCATACCTGCTCGCAGTTGCCGCAGGCGGAACAAAGCTCCTGGTCGACAGTGGCTATCGCGCCTTCCGATTCCAGGAAATCCTTCGAGATGATGGTTCCCGCCCTCGACGCGGCGGCCTTTCCCTGGATAATGGATTCTTTAAAGCTTTTAGGATTATGGGCCAGTCCGCACAAGTATACGCCTTCGGTGGCAAAATCCACAGGCCGCAGCTTGGCGTGGGCTTCCAGGAAGAATCCTTCCTGCGTCATCGGGATTTTCAGCATCTGCGCGATGACTTTATTCCCATCCGCGTCCGGCTCGATGGCGCTGGCCAGCAGCACCAGGTCGGCGTCATAACTCACATTCTCCGTCAGCAGCGGGTCATAAGAAGTCACGGATAGACGTCCGCCTCTCTGCTTTGTCACCGTCGGCTTAATGTCGTCCTCATAGCGCACAAACTGAACCCCTAATTGTCTGGCCTGCCTGTAGGCGGCTTCATTGAGCCCGTAAGACCGGATTTCCCTGTAAAGAACCGTCACTTGGATCGAAGGGTCAGTTTCCTTTAGAAGAATCGCGTTCTTGATCGAATGATTGCAGCATACGCGGCTGCAGTAGGGACGATCGGGTTCGCGGGAACCAACGCACTGGATCATCACCACACTTCGGATCTTAGAGAGATCCATCGCGCCGTCTCTGCGCTTTTTCTCAAATTCAAGCTGTGTCAGGACCTTGTCGCTCTTGCCGTACAGATAGGTGTCCGGCTTTCTCTCGGAAGCGCCTACAGCGACAATCACCACCCCATGCTGAATCTCCGTTTCCACATGACCTTCGTCAGGCGCTCCTTCTTCCGGCGCGGTTTCGATCACCGTCACGAAGTTGCCGACAAATCCGCTCAAGTCCTTGATCTGTGAGCGCAGATGCACGCTGATGTTCGGATCCAGCATAGCCTCGAGGACAAAATTGTCAACATAGCCCTTGAGGGGTCGGCCAAACATGGTGGTATCCAGGTTGAGTACCTTGCCGCCCAGCCTGTCCGCCTTTTCGACGATATGTACATGATAGCCCATACCGGACAGCTCATGGGCTGCCGATAAGCCGGCAATCCCGCCGCCGATCACAAGGGCGTCTTTGTTCACGTCCATCTTCTTTCTCGACAATTGTTTGGCAAAGGTCACCTTTCCTACCGCCATTCTGACCAGCTCTTTCGCTTTCTGCGTCGCCCTGGCATAATCGTCCATATGGACCCACGAACATTGATCCCGAATATTCGCCATGGAGAATAAATAGGGATTGAGTCCGGATTTTCGCAAAACGTTCTGAAATAACGGCTCATGGGTCCTTGGCGTACAGGATGCGACAACCACACGGTTCAGGTTGTACTCCAATATTTTGTCGCTGATCACTTTCTGGAAGTCAACGGAACAGGTGTAGAGCCCTTCCTCGGCAAAAGCGACAAAGGGGAGGGTCCTTGCGTATTCCACGACCTCTTTGACCGTCAGATACCCGCCAATGTTGACGCCGCAGTGGCACACAAAGACGCCTATCCGTATGGGTTCTTTCGATACGTCGCGCATGGGGACTTCCGGCTCCTCCTGGAAAAACGCGGCATACTCCCTGTACAGATCCACATCGATGCGGTTCGCGATCTTCGCCGCGCTTGCTGCGGCGGCGCTTGCTTCAATGACGGTCTCGGGTATATCTTTAGGCCCCGCCGCCGCGCCGCATGCCATAACCCCGTTTCTGGACGTCAGGGGCGCCGTCATTTCATTCGTCCAAATGAAGCCGTATCGGTCGGTCTTGACCTGCAGCTTGTGTAAGAGTTCCACATTGTCGCGGTTCGGCACAATGCCGACGGACAACACGACCATATCGTAGGCGGCTTCGTGATACGCGCCGCTCTCATCACAGCTCTTCAGAATGATATTTCCTGTCGCTTCGTCCCTTTCCGTCTCCGCTACCCTGCTGCGGATAAAATGGATACCGTACTTTGTCTTGGCGTTATCCACATATTTATCAAAATCTTTACCGTAGGCCCGCATATCCATGTAGTATATATCGATGTCTTTCACCGTCGTCAGGTGTTCTTTGGTGATCTCCGCTTCCTTCACCGCATACATACAACATACTGCCGAACAGTAATCCGCGTTGCACTGATGGTCCCTGGATCCGACGCATTGGATAAACGCAATCCTCTCGGGCGCTTTGCCGTCAGAGGGTCTCTGTACATGCCCCTGGAACGGCCCCGAAGCAGACAGAATACGTTCATACTCAAGACTGGTCACGACGTCTTCATAGCGCGTGTATCCCAGTTCAGGCGGAATATCACTGGAAACGTCATAGCCCGGCGCCAAAATCACCGAACTTACAGGGATCTCGATCATCTCTTCTTCCTGCTCATGGAAGATGGCGTCCGAGCCGCAGGCTTCTTCGCACATCCTGCAATCACAGCACACGGAGCAATCCACACAGCGTAACGCTTCCGCTTTCGCCGTCTCTTCGTCCAGTCCCAGCTCAACCTCTTCAAAGCTTGTCCGCCTCTTCCGCATATCCAGCATCGGCATCTTTGCCCTGGCCGCCCGTTTTGCACTCCGGGTATCGATTTCCTCGAGCGGGGTCTGGGGCAGCAAAAAGGGTTCCAACTGCGCATTGGCGCCTTCCAGATAATTGATGATCGCCTTAGCGACCCTGTTTCCGTCGGCGACTGCTTCAATCATGGTAGCGGGTCCTCTCATCGCGTCTCCGCCTGTGAACACGCCTTCCATTCTGAGGGCCATGGTCTTTCTGTCCGCAGCCAGATCGCCACGTTCATTAAACACATCAAAGCCTGCCGCTTTGGCCTCCTCGCCATCGACATACTGCCCGATCGCGGCGATAATCGTATCCGCTTCCATGATAAAGTCGGAACCTTCGATGGGCACCGGCCTCCTTCTGCCGCTGGCGTCCGGTTCTCCCAACTCGTTCTGCAGACAGTTCAGCCCTTTCATTTTACCGTCTTCAAAAATAACTTCCGTCTGCGTGGTCAGGAACGCGAATCGGACGCCTTCTTCCATGGCGTGCTCCACTTCCCAGGGATTCGCCGGCATCTCTTCCTCTGTGCGCCTGTAGACCACTGTCACATCGCTGCCCAGCCGTAGCGCCGAACGCGCCGCATCCATCGCGACGTTTCCTCCGCCGATGACCAGCGTCTTCTTGCCTATAGACGGCGTATTGCCTAAGTTGAGTTCCCGCAGAAAGTCCACGCTGGACAGGACGCCTTCTCCTTCTTCTCCGGGTACGCCCATTTTCATATCTTTATGCGCGCCGATGGCAAGGAAGAACGCTTTATAGCCCTCCGCCTTCAGTTGATCCAGCGTGAAATCCCTTCCCAACCGGGCGTTCAGGCGTATTTCTACGCCCATATTTTCAATCAGTTCGATTTCGCCCTTCAACACATCCTTGTCAAGCCTGTAGTCCGGAATCCCTACCTTCAACATACCGCCCGCAACAGGCAGCGCTTCAAAAACAGTCGGCTTGTAGCCCTTGAGCGCAAGCTGATAGGCGCAGTTCAATCCAGCCGGGCCGGCGCCGATGATGGCGATCTTGTCTGACTTTTCTTCCAAGCCTTCGCGCAGCGCTACGGCAGGCTTTATCCCCTTCTTCAGCTCATCGTCGGCAATAAACCGCTTCAGCGAGCATATGGACACGGATTCCTCTACATATTGCCGCGAGCAATTCTGTTCGCAAGGATGCAGGCACACTCTACCCAATACGCCTGCGAAAGGCGTCGTCCGCCTGACCACTTTCAGCGCGTCTTCATATCGGCCTTCGCCGATGAGCGAAACATAGCCATGGGCGTCCAGATTGGCAGGGCATTCATATTTACAGGGGGAAGTCCCTTTTTTATCGATGGCCGCTTTGTTTGGCACAGCCTGGGCAAAGGGTTTATAGACGGCTTTTCTGCTGCCGATCCCCATATCGAATTCGCTCTTCGTCTGTATAGGGCAAGCATTCATGCAATCATCGCAGCCCTTGCACTTCTCTTCATCGATATAACGCGGCCTTTTTCTTACCACCGCAGTAAACTCAGGCGCTTCTCCCTTAATCTCGACAAGGTCGCTGAGCGTAAACGTTTTCACTAAGGGATGCGTAAAGCAGGACGTTACCTTTGGGGCAAGAATGCACGCCGAGCAATCATTGGTTGGAAACGTCTTATCCAACTGCGCCATTCTCCCACCGATGCTGGGAGAACTCTCCACCAAGAATACCGGTATCCCCATGTCGGCAAGATCCGTAGACGCCTGGATACCTGCTATTCCTCCTCCTACTACCATAACCGGCTTTTTCATATCGCACCTTCAACTTTGTTCTTTTCGATCAGCTTGTTCACTTTCTCCAGTCTCAGTTTTCTGGTTTCCAGGTCCAACCCTTCGACCGTTTCCGCAAATTCAGAATTTACAATTTTTTCCTTTATTGCGATTTCTCTCAACGCCCGGATGATATCCGCAAAACGCACGTCTTGCGGGCAATGGGATACGCATGTATGGCATTGGTAGCATCTCCAGATCTCTCCTGAACGCAAAAGCTCGTCTTTGCGGCCGAGCAGAATCCTGCGCATGATTTTTCTGGGATTGTAGTCCGCTGTGATTTCGCTGATCGGACAGCCCGCGGTGCAAGTGCCGCAAAGGTAGCAGTTCAGCACACGCTCTCCGCCGGGAATGGAAGCTACCTCATTTTTAAAGCTCTGTTCCAAGGTCTTGATCTGATCCATCTCTTGCCCCTCCTGTTATCATTCCGCTGCACTTGCCATCGACGGCCTGGGCAGAAATCCTGCTTTTTCTACTATGGACGGGACGATTTCTTCCCATCCGACTGCCATGATGTGAATCCCGCTGACGCCTTCTATCCCGCGGAGTTGATCAATCAGCTCAAGGGCAATACGAACCCCTTCTTCCTCATAGTTCGCAGCCCCGGCCATTCTTTCCACCAGCGCGTCCGGCACAAGCATACCGGGTACCTGCTGGGTCATCTGGATCGACCTGAGGGATTTGTTCACCAGTACACCCGCCAGGATAAAGGTCTTCTCGTGAAGGCCAAGACGCCGGATCTCTTCCATCCAGTGGGCAAACCTGTCTACATCATAGATCGCCTGCGTTTGGATGAACTGGGCGCCTGCCCTTACTTTCTTCTGAAGCCGGATGATTTGCAATTCAACCGGATCCGCAAAAGGATTCACTGTTCCGCCCAGAAAGAACTCCGGCGGAACCCTGCACGCGCTGCCGCCGATAAATACTTTCTCCTCTTTCAGCCTTCTTAACGCATCAATGAGCTGGATGGAATCAATATCATAGACATTTTTTGACTGAGGGTGGTTGCCGAAAGTCTGATGGTCCCCTGACAGGCAAAGCAGGTTCTTTAACCCTAAGGCGTAAGCGCCAAGCAGATCGCTTTGCATCGCGATCCTGTTCCGGTCCCTGCAGGTCATCTGCACAATGGGTTCGACTCCGTTTGTATAGGCAAGGTACGACGCGGCAATGCTTGACATTCTGACGATCGCCGTCTGATTGTCCGTCACATTGGCGGCGTCTACGAGTCCCCTCAGTTCCTCCGCTTTGTTGAGCACATATTCCGCGTTGGCGCTCATCGGCGGGCCTATCTCGGCGGACACCGAGAAATGACCGGCTTCCAGTACTTTTTGTAAATTACTCTTTTCATTAGACATAAGCACCTTATCCTCACACAATCATATCTTCTCTTTTGACTGATCTGGGTCCGCCGTCCCTGCTGGTCCGCCAATCCCGGACTTCCTGTATTTCCAGCAGTTTCTCTACCCTTCCCAGCCGTTTCAGCCGGTCATAGATGAGTTGCCAGGCGCAATCCGTCTCCTTATCGATCTCACACTTGCCCGAGAAGGAACCGCCGCAGGGTCCGTTAAAGTTAATTTTGGAACATCTTGTTACAGGACACACCCCGCCGGTCTTCGCCAGCAAACAGTCTCCGCAGCCCTGGCACATCTCCGTCCAATATCCCAAATCCCTGTTCACACCGATAAACTCTGTGTTCAGGCCCGGCAATACGACCTTGTCGGGAAATTTTTCCGCCAGAAACTGTACGCCCGCTCCGCAACCAAGGGACAGAATGCATTCGGCGCTGTCCAGGGCCTCTTCGTTTTCGTCCAGAAACTCCATATCGCATTGTCTGGTAGGCGTAATCACTGTCGCGGCGAGTTTCTTGCCCTTGGCAACAGCGTCAATCTGCAGCATATCCGCCAGTTTCAGCGCTTCCTTCTCCCCGCCGGACATACATACGGTCACACACGTTCCGCAAGCCGCCACCACGACGGATTGAAATCCTTCCAGCGATTCTGCAATCTCATCAAACGATTTTTGTTCCGCGACAATCAAACTGCTCCCTCCTTTAAGAAGTCTATTAGCGTGTCCTGTAAAACAGCAGACATGGCATGGGATATCTTGCATACTTCTACTTTGCCGGGATCAATACCCGCAGTTTCCAGCATAGCGGATAACCTTTCCGCCTGCCTGCAAGCGCGCTTATTGCCGTCAAAGTGCTTACATGCGTCGTCCATGCACACCAGCGCCATCACTTTTCCGTACTGGCGCAGAGCGCCGGATAGCTGCTCAAAGCCGATTCTGCCTCCGCAGGGAAGGGTTTCCGCGTCAATTTTCGAAGCCAAGTCTCCCATGGCAGGCAATACTTCCTGCAGGGCGACAGCGCCCGAATTCTCACAGCAGAACAACTTGACTTTGCCGCGCTTTCCTTCCCGCTCATCCGAAAAATCATCTGTTGTGATCGTGATGGCATTGCCCGGGCAGACAGCGGCGCAAATACCGCAGGCTTCACAGGCGACCTTCATATTCTTCATCACCCGCGCTTCCTCGTCCGGCGTCATAGCGCCATGCGGGCAGGCGCGGTAACAACTATAGCAGAATACGCATTTCTCTGCGTCGACAATGGCATAGTCTTCTGTGCGATTGACGTCTTCCGGATCTGTCTCCTCTCCGGCGCGGGCGGGAATCCCGACGTCCGCTTCAATCATCGACAAGGTATAGTCTATCCCCTCGCTGATCCTGTCCGCAGCTGTATCCCCGCTGAAATAGTATACCCCTTTCCTGCTTGTGAGAGTAGGGCTTAACATATATCGATCTTCATTGATGTATCCGGCTTCATTCACCCTTAAGCGCAGCTTCAGGGCAATTTCCGCGTAGGCGCCGTCTACGCCGTAGCCGCTGTCCGAAATCACATGCTTGGTGAGGATATCCACTTCATTTACGCCGTCCGAGACCTTGATTTGGAACAGATCTTTGTTCTTGTCATACGCTATGTCCAGCGATTCGTATTTGATAAAGGTGACGCCGGCCTTTCTTGCCGCCTGATACAGGCTTTCGTGCGGCGTTCCGGCGGAGCGCATAAAGCGAAAGATATAGATTACGTTGTGCTTTCTTAATGCGAGCGCCCGGGCTTCGTGTAAGGCTTTGACCGTGGATGCCTGGGGCGACTCGTTAAAGTAATCCAGCAGAAAGACCACAGGGTACTTGGTCCGGGATCCGGCTATCCGTCTCAAATCGTCGGATTCGTGCAGGCAAACCGGCTTTCCGCCGTCGATAGCAGGCATTGCCTTTCCCGCTGTTTCGGTTACGATCACCGCCGCCGCTTCCCTATCCTCCGCAACGCCGGATCCCACAGCGCCGGCGCCCAACCGGATCTTAAAGCAGCCGCTCTCTCCATGAAACGCCTTTATCTTGCTGGCGTCTTCGATGATGAAAGCCGAATAGCCCCGTTTCTCGAAACGCTCAGCCAAAATACCGTTGATTTCGCTTTGCCCCATGATCAGAATATTCATCCCCAACCTCCTTGAACAACTCTTCACGCAAGGGAGGATTCTGCCTTCCGCCGCGTGTGTGGATGAGTTCATGCGAATCCTCATCCCGGACGCCGGTTCAGCGCGCGAGTATTTGCTCGGCTACGGCCAACGCGTCGGCGTAGACTTCCTCGATCCGCCCGGGCCCCTTTGCGCAGCCCGAAACAAATATGCCGGTATCCTCCGCGGGACCGGCGTTTCTCATAAAGCCGTCCCCATCCTGACCGAGGCCGCAGATTTCTGCCAGCCTGTCGGCGTCTTTCGGCGGATGGATTCCGTCCGAGAGCAGGATCAGATCAAATTCCCGTTCGCGTACACCTCCACCGTAAGGATCATCAAACACAACTGTAGCCGGAGATCCTGCCTTCACTCTCAGCGGCCTGCTTTTGATGAACTCAATACCCAGGTCCTCAAGCTGTTTAAAATAGTCGCCGCCGGAAACCGCTTGCATCTCCATATAGAAAAAGGTAATCGCACAATCGGGATAATAATGGCGTATCACCTTTGCCGCACGGGTCGAATAACTGCAGCACACCCTGGAACAATACATGGCGTCTTCTTTCCTGTCGCGCGAACCGACGCACTGGATAAAGGCTACGCGATTTGGCGCCTGATCAAAAAGCGCGTCTTTGCTTCTTGTCCGGCATATTTCTTCCAGCGCCAGGCCCCGAATGATTCCTTCCTTGCCCTCAATCTGGAGATGCCCGCCCAATGCCGGAGATTCTTCAAAACCGGTCGCGACAACGACGGAAGAGATACCGTTCATATACTGCAAGTCGCTGCCGGTCTTTACCGCAACGGAATAATCCCCGGCTTTTCCGTTGATATCCGTCAGGGTTGCGTCGCGGATAATGTTGATATGGGGGCTCTTTTCGACCTTTTCCCATAATCCGCTAACCAGACATACGCCGCAATTATTGCATTTATCGGTAGCCTTGCAGCCATACGATCTGACTTTACCGCCGATTCGCCCTGATTTCTCGACGATCGTGACTTTCTGTCCGCATTGGGCCAACGCGTTCGCGATAACGCTCCCCGATAAGCCTCCGCCAATAACCATCACATGCGCCATAAGCTATTCTCCCGCATTCATTTTTTCATTCGGATTTTCAACGGTCGCCGCCGAAAAAACAGAAGGATTCCGGCAAAAATTATATCACGAAAACAGCTTTTCTGTACACCTATCATTTTCCATATTCTTTGCTTCCAGACAGGCGCGGATGCCCGCCCAAACTTGACACCCCTTTGTCCTCTGCAATATAATCAATTACGCAGGCGTGATCACAAATATTGCCTCTTCCCCATCCCGATTTCCCCCGTGAGGCGTCGTATCCATTGGTACTAAGATCAATTAATCCGACCTGGTATGGCTGTATAAACATAGAATGCTGGTCCAAATCGTTTATGAAAACACGGTATTGTGATCTTCTCTAAATTAATCTGTATTTTTTGTCTTTACGGACATGTTTTTCTATAAACTTTGTCTGTTCCAACATAAGCGTTACGCGCCGCTAGAGGTTGTTTTGAGGTTTTTCTATGGATATATCCCTTAAACTGCTCCTCTCGGAACTGCATATCGACCTGGAGACGTCGCTCCGGGGTAATCCCCGGTTCTCGAGCTACGAAATCTATGTGCCCGGAAACGCCGGCCATGGGGATGACGTTCTGCTTATCGCAAAGTTATCCGAAGCGCTCACCGCGGCGAAAGGAAAAGCCCTCTCTTTTCTTTGCGTCCGCGACCGCAGGCAAGACGCGTTGGAGACTGCCGAAGCGTTGCATCAGGTGTACATCATCAATCAAAACATGGATCAGAAAGAGCTGCTGAACGCGGTGCGGCAAGTGTTTTCCCGTATCGAGTCCTGGGTGATGCAGATGCAGGAATCCGTACTGGCGAACCGGGGCATGCAGGACTTGATGCGCCTTTGCGAGCCCATCATCGGTAACCATATCTCCGTCATGGACGCCTCCTTCAACCTGCTTGCCTATACCAAGAATGTCGAAGCGGACGATGAGTCTTTACTGCATCTGGTAGATACCGGGTACCATCCGGAGGTCGCGCAACCCGAAGAGGCTTTGCAGCTATTGCTCAAGCATCGTCCCATCGAGCAGTTTGAGACGGCCGGCGAGGATGGACTGATTGTGAGCCATGACGCCCGGGTCAGTCAATATGCAACCGTGAAAAAGCTATATCGATATAACGATTCCTTCTATGCTATCGTCACGATGGTGTGCAGCCCGCGGGAATACTCGGAAGCGATCGAAGAGCTATATAAACTGTTGCTTAAGTATATTACCTACTACTTTGTGAAAGAACAGCCTCAATTTGCCCAACTCCGCTATATCGAGTCTTTTTTGAGCGAACTGATCCGCAATACGTTTCTCAGCGAAGATGAGGCAAAAAACCGTGCCAGATCCCTTCATTTGCCCTTTGAAGGCTGTTTTGAGCTGAACCTGATTGTCTTTTATGACACATTGGACATCCCGGCGGTCCGGCTGGCGCAGGATCTCTCCATCCGCTTGAAAGACACAAACGCCATTGTGTATAACCGCGACATTCTGGTACTCCACCGGGTCGCCGGCACGGAGGATACCGAATCCAGACGAAAACTACTCGCGGATATGATCGGGGAACTCCCCTGTAATAGCGGTGTTAGCAACACATTTGATAGCCTTTGGGATATGGGTTCCGCTTACGCGCAGGCGCAGGCGGCTGTTTCTATAGGCGAGCTGCTCCGCCTTGAGGAGAAAGGGCGATCCGGATTCCGCTTCTACCTCTATGAAGAATACTGGCATTATCACTTAATCGCAAACAGTATCGAGATCATGCCCAGTGTGCTGGCCAACAGCGTCGCGTTCAAAGCCGTTAAAACACTTCAATTGTATGACAAAAAGCACGGCTCTACTTTGCAAAAAACATTGCTATCCTACCTTGAGCAGGAGCGCAACGCGACAAGTTCAGGCATGTTGCTGCATATGCATCGGAACACGGTCTTGTATAATATCAGAAAAATTGAGGATATACTGGGGCTTTCCCTCGATGAAGCCGATACCCGCATGAAACTTCTGTTGGGGCTCTATGCCTCCAGGATGCGCAGGATATAGCGCACATTTTTCGGTGTAATTCCAACAGAAAAAGGACTGCCCCTTGGCCACAATCGCCGGGGAACAGTCCTCTTTTTGTGTTTGTTTTTATACTGGTTTTGTTTTGTCCGCTTATGATTTACAGGGGATCCGCCATTACATGACGACGGAAGCCACCACCCCGGAACCGACAGTCCTGCCGCCTTCGCGAATGGCGAAGCGCAGGCCCTGTTCGATGGCGATGGGCGTGATCAGCTCGATGGTCATCCGGATGTTGTCGCCGGGCATACACATTTCTACGCCTTCGGGAAGCGTCGCCACCCCGGTCACGTCTGTGGTCCGGAAGTAGAACTGCGGCCGGTATCCCGTGAAGAAGGGCGTATGGCGTCCCCCTTCCTCCTTCGTCAGCACATAGACCTCCGACTCAAACTTGGTATGAGGCTTGATCGACCCCGGCTTGGCGATGACCTGCCCCCGCTCGATCTCTTTCTTGTCCACGCCGCGCAGCAGTACGCCGATGTTGTCTCCGGCCTCCGCCTGATCCAGCAGCTTCCGGAACATCTCCACCCCCGTGACCACCGTCTTTCGGCTGGTGTCCTTCAACCCGACGATTTCTACCTCGTCGCTCACCTTGACCACGCCCCGGTCTACTCGCCCCGTGGCGACCGTGCCGCGGCCCGTGATCGAGAATACGTCCTCTACCGGCATCAGGAAAGGCTGGTCCTTCGGCCGGTCCGGCGTCGGGATAAAGCTGTCCACCGCGTCCATCAGTTCCATGATCTTGGAGGACCATTCCCCCTGGGGGTTCTGCAGGGCGTCCAGCGCGGAACCGCGGATCACAGGAATGTCGTCTCCGGGGAACTCATAGGCGCTGAGCAGCTCGCGTATCTCCATCTCCACCAGCTCCAGCAGTTCCTCGTCGTCCACCGCGTCGCATTTATTCATGAACACGACGATATAGTTCACCCCTACCTGACGGGCCAGCAGGATATGCTCCCGGGTCTGGGGCATGGGCCCGTCCGTAGCGGACACGACCAGGACCGCGCCGTCCATCTGCGCCGCGCCGGTGATCATGTTCTTGACATAGTCCGCGTGTCCGGGGCAGTCCACATGGGCGTAATGCCGTTTATCTGTTTCGTATTCCACATGGGCCGTGTTGATGGTGATGCCGCGGCTTTTCTCTTCCGGCGCCTTGTCGATCTGATCGAAGTCCACTTTCTGGGAAAGGCCTTTCTCCGACAGCACCAGCGTGATTGCCGCGGTCAGCGTGGTCTTGCCATGATCCACGTGCCCTATGGTTCCGATGTTTACGTGGGGTTTTGTACGTTCGAATTTTGGTTTACCCATTGATTTCCGCCTCCTTCAACGCGCATTGATCCGATGCTTTGCCAGTCGGATCAATGATTATTTTTGTTGGTCGTCATAGACTATAATATGAGCTAAAGCTATTTATGTCAAGGAATTTCCTCGACCTTTTTAGCCAAAGCAGACTGCCGCTACAACCAAAGCGAAGCGGCGCCCCCATAGTAAGATGATTTAGCGCATATTAAGAACCAGCCTGAGGCGGAGGGATAGCATCCGGCAGGCACGACACTTACAGTCAGGCGCCGCCGAGATAGTATTTCATCAGCTTTTCTCCAGCCAGAAAAAGAATCACCCCGCTGACGAATCCTTCGCCGAGCATGTAGGATCCGTTGTAGAGTAAGGAATACAGCCACAGAGGCTGGTCCGGCGGTGCGTACACAGCCCAGATGAGGATTCCGGAAAGGAAATGACATACAAAGCGTAAGGAGAAACAAAACAGCGCAGCCGCCAGAAGGCGAAAGCGAACGGACCAGGCGCTTCGAAGAGCTCTATAGACCGGACCTGCCAGGCACAATACGCTGAAAGCGACAAGGTAATCCAGCAAGACGACCAGGCTGTAGTTGAACAGATTTTCTACAGGAGGGGCATAGAATCCGAAGAGCATTTGAATCATGGAGTAAGCGAAGGCCACGGCCAAAGACCAGCGAAAGGGGTGTTTCATCGAAACCAGCAGGATAGGAATCATGCTTCCGATGGTTACGGAGCCGCCGTTTGGCAGCTTGAATACGGCATATAAACTCAATACGGCAGCCAAGGCCACCAGCAGCGCGCTTTCCGTCAAGGTCCTTGTTGTGCTTACTCCGGATCCGGTACTTTTGTTTGTTTCCACTTTGATCATCCTCCCTATGTAGATATGCTGTGCCCGGCGAAAAATCGTCTTGCACAGGCAGCCGGGATACAACAAAAAACCCGGCAATCTGGAGATTACCGGGCCGGAAAACAGGTTCTTTCCTACGCTGGCATTATCCAGATCAGGTGTAAGGGTCAGAGTACCTTCGCTACTCAGTCTCAGCCGGTCGGGACCAGCTCCCCATATGCATTTATGCTACCATGTTATCACAAATAAGGAAAAAAACCACGGCTTGCTGAAAATAATGTTTGCGTACTTATCGTTTCATTGGTCCTGAAGGGGCGTTTCAGCAGTCAAGCAGGACAATTTCCCCGCAGCGTTCGTTCGTGTAGCCGCCCAACTCGTCCAGCTTGCGGGCGAAGTCTTCACTTTTCAGCATGGAGATGAACGCCTGGATGTGCGGCAATTCTAGAAATTCCGCCGGCATGGCGAAATCGTACTCCTCATCCCCCACAGGAATGAAGTCCAGATTCATGGCGTTCGCAGCGGACAAAATGCCCAGCCCTGCGTCGGCGCTGTCGCCGGCAACCGCCGCGGCAACCGCCATGTGGGTTGCTGCTTCCCGGTCATACCCTGTGATCGAGTCGGGCGAGAGGCCTGCCAACTTTAGCTTATAGTCCAGGAGTACCCGTGTGCCGGCGCCGCGCTGCCGGTTAACATAGCGGCAGCGGCTGATATCTTCGATCCCCTGGATGCCAAGAGGATTGCCTTTCTTGACCATGACGCCCTGCACACGGCCGACGCCTTTGACCAAAGCCATCTGCCGTCCCGAAAACATCTGCCGGAGTATCGGTATATTGTAGTCGCCCGTCTCCTCGTCCAATAGATGCGTCGGCGCGATATGGGCTTCGCCATTTTTCAACGCCAACAG
>WRMS01000015.1 GCA_009777025.1 Clostridiales bacterium
TTCACCACAGCGTCTACAGCTGACTAGACGGAAACTACCTGTGAGGAGCCGTGTGCGTTAATTGCGCACGCACGGATCTGGGGGGGGGTGGTGTTGTGAGGCACCATCCTACCCGACCCCTAAAGGCATCAATTTAAAACAAGAATGGAGTGATAAGGAAATGAAAAAAGGCATAAGACTTACCGCGTGCTTCATGATCCTCGGCTTGCTTCTCACCTTGGCGGGCTGCGGCGGAGGAGGAAGCGGCGGAGGCGGAACAGCCGCGGAAGACAACCGGCCCGCCAGGGACAAGGTCTACGATATTATCGAAGCGTACCCCATCGCGTTCAGCGGCATACCGCCAAAGGAACTGGCGGACAGGACCGATGTGGCGAAGGGGCTTCCGGTGGAGAAGAAGACCAGCGTGAGAGTCGCCATGTCCAGCGGTACCATGGGCAGCCCGTTCTTTACCACGATGCAGCAGGGCGTCGCCAGCCTGGCGGCGGAGTATGGCTATGATTTTGATCTCCAGATCAGCGACTTCAATACGGAAGTTGGTCTCCAGCAACTGGACGCCTTTATCACGCAAGGCGTAGACATTATCCTGGCGAACGTGGACGTCCAGGCGGCTGCGCCTACCTTCAAGAGGGCTGCCGACGCGGGGATTCCGGTTATCGCTACATCGAATCAGCCGGTTACCTCCGATACGAATGTCATCACCTGCATCCTTTCCGGTTCGTATAAATCCGGCTGGTATGTCGGCGAATACACAGCCAGAAAGCTGTATGAACCGGGTATGGTATTTAACGTCGGCTTTGTCCTCATCCAACTGGGCTCCGGTGATACGGAAAGCAGATCGAACGGCTTCATCAGCGGCTTCCTATACGCGGCGCGGGAGATAGACGGAAAGCCTTATCCGAGCAAATGGGAAGCCATGTTTGACGGCTATGATGTGTGGAGGCGCTTTGCCGACAGCGGTAAGCTGTCCGAGCCGGATCTGGGACTGGAACTGATGGGTTACGGACAGACGCCTAACGCGAATCCGGACGCGCCAGGCGGTCAAGCTGCCGCGGAAGACCTGATCGTAGCCCATGGGCAGACGATGGACATTCTGTTTGTCGAATGCGATCCCATGTGGCCTGGCGTCGAAGTCGTTCTCCGGCAGAATAGCATCGTTCCCGGTCAGGACGTCTACGTCACTTGCGCCGCGGATGGTACCAGGGAAGGGATGGAAGCCATTCTGGAAGGGAAGCTTATGGCCATTGGGAATAACAGTTCTTCCATGAACGCTATCGGTATGATGACGATCGTCCGGAATTTGTTTGCGGATGGCTTGGATATGAACAATATTGTGCCGAATACCTACACGCCCACCATTGCCATTACGATGGAAAACATCGGCGATTTCTATGACCCCAATGAACCTTTGGCAGGGGGGCTGCAGTATGCTTTGCAAACTGTAGACGACTATAATGCTTCCATCAGCCCGACCTCGGATCCATTTTAACAGCGCGCCTTTCTACGGTGTAGAGTAAAGTTCAGGGTCTGCCAGTATCACAGGTCCGGAACAAACATAAGCCCAGCGCTTGCCTGACTGATTCCCGCAATCGATCAGGCAAGTTTTTTGGCATATTATGGAAGCAATTCACCAATGTTTCATTTGATCACAAGGCTAAACGGTGATAAAATGTTGTATTAAGGGTTGAGCCCATCAAAACAAGGGGAGGCTAGCGGGGCTTTGCCTCGCGGAACGACGGGGAATGGGGCAGCGCCCCATCAAAGCATAGGAAAGCAGGGAGTGTGATCTGCATGGGCATATTACAAACCATGTTTGACGGAAACGCCAGAGAAATTCGCCGCCTGGAAAAAATGGCAGCGTTAATCAATAAGCATGAAGCGCAAATGCAGTTACTCAGCGACGACGACCTGCGGGCGATGACGCTGGCGTTTAAGCGCAGGCTCCAGCAGGGGGAAAGCCTGGAGGATTTGCTTCCGGAAGCCTTTGCCGTGGTGCGCGAAGCCTCCGTGCGCACCTTGGGCATGCGGCACTTTGACGTGCAGCTTTTGGGCGGCATAGCGCTTCATCACGGCACGATTGCGGAGATGAAAACCGGCGAAGGCAAGACCCTGGTAGCAACCCTGCCCGCCTATCTGAACGCGTTGGAAGGCAAAGGCGTGCATATCGTCACCGTCAACGACTACCTGGCAAGCCGCGACGCGGAGTGGATGGGACAGGTGCATAACTTTCTGGGCTTACAGGTCGGGGTCATCATCCATGGCCTGAGCAATGAAGAGCGCCGCCGGGCCTACGCCGCGGATATCACCTATGGCACCAATAACGAATTCGGCTTTGATTATCTGCGGGACAATATGGTCCTGCAGGCGGATCAGATGGTGCAGCGGCCGCTGCATTACGCCATCGTGGACGAGGTGGACTCCATCCTCATCGACGAAGCCAGGACGCCGCTGATCATTTCCGGGCAGGGCGACGCGCCCAAGGAGATGTATCGCCAAATGGCGGAGGTCATCAAGCGCTTGAAGCCGGAACAGGATTTCAGCGTGGACGAAAAGGCAAAACGTTCCGTCCTCACCGATGAAGGCGCGGCGAAAATCGAAGGCCTGTTGGGGATTACCAGTCTATACGACCCGGAAAACGCGGAGACCTCTCATCATGTGAACCAGGCGCTTCACGCCCGGACGCTGATGAAGCGGGATGTGGATTACGTAGTGAAAGACGGGCAGATCATCATCGTGGACGAATTCACCGGGCGCCTTATGTTTGGCCGCCGCTACAACGAGGGGCTCCACCAGGCGATCGAAGCGAAAGAGGGCGTGCAGGTGGAGAAGGAATCCCAGACCCTGGCCGCCATCACCTTCCAGAATTATTTCCGTATGTACACGAAACTGTCCGGCATGACCGGTACAGCCATGACGGAATCCGAAGAATTCCACAAAATATACAAGCTGGACGTCGTCTCCATTCCCACGAATATGGATATGATCCGCAAGGATTTGCCGGATATCGTCTTCCGTACGGAGCCGGGTAAATTTTCCGCCGTTGTGGAGAACATCATTGCTTGTCACCAGACCGGACAGCCGGTGCTTGTGGGTACTATTTCCATTGAAAAATCCGAACTTTTGAGCAGTATGCTTACGGCCAGGGGCATTGCGCATAATGTATTAAACGCCAAGTTTCATGAACAGGAGGCGGCGATCGTGGCCCAGGCGGGCCGTCTGGGCGCGGTGACGGTGTCCACCAACATGGCCGGCCGTGGCACGGATATCCTGCTGGGGGGCAATCCGGAGTTTGTCGTTCGCTCGAAAATGCTGGAGGAAGGCTTTCCGCCGGAAGTAGTGGAGCTGGCGTCCAGCCACAGCCTCATCGCCGAAGAGGAACAGGAGTATCAGGAAGCGCGCCGGTATTTCCGGGAGCAGATCGCTGTGGTCAGGAAAGAGACGGACGCGGAGCATGACGTAGTGGTTGCCGCGGGGGGCTTGCATATCATCGGTACGGAGCGGCATGAAAGCCGTCGTATCGACAATCAGCTTCGGGGCCGGTCCGGCCGTCAGGGGGATATGGGGTCCAGCCAATTTTACATCTCTCTGGAAGATGATCTCATGCGCCTGTTTGGCGGAGACGCCATCATCAACGTCATGGATAAACTGGGCATGGACGATACCATCCCCATCGAAAACGCTATGGTTTCCCGTGCTTTAGAAACGGCGCAGCGCAGGGTGGAAGCGAGAAACTTCGACATCCGAAAGAATGTTCTGGAATATGACGACGTAATGAACGAGCAGCGCAGAGTGATATACAAGCAGCGTCGCGACGTCCTGGAAAATGTGGATCTCCATTCGACGATCCGGACAATGGTGGAGGAGGTAGTCCAGCAGGCGGCGGACCGTTATGCTTCCGGGCAGCGCTACGTCGAGGACTGGGATATCGAAGGTTTACTCAACTACGCGTACGCACATTTTTTACCGTCCAAGCGGCTGAAGAGAGAGGAACTGGACCAGGGGCAACTGGCGCCGGAGGAGCTTAGGGAAAAGCTTTTGGAGCTGGCCCTGTCCGACTACGACGCGAAGGAAAAACTCGTTGGCGCGGAGATGATGCGGAATCTGGAGCGCTTAATCACGCTGAAAGTCGTGGACGAAAAATGGATGGACCATCTGGACGCCATGGATCAGATGCGCCAGGGAATCGGGCTTCGGGCTATCGGTCAGCGAGACCCTCTCGTCGAATACAAGCACGAAGCCTTTGACATGTTCGGCGCCATGATCGCCGCGATTCAAGAGGAGATCGTGCGGATCGTGTATTATGCCCGCCTGGTGGAACAGCCCCGGGAGCGGCGCAATATGGTAGCCCAGCATGACAGTGTTTCCTCCATCGGGGAAAGCGCGGGGAAGCAATCCGCCGGCAGCCAGGGCGCCGGGCGGAGCAGACGGGCCGGGTCCGGCGGCGGAAAAGGCGCAAGCGCGCCCGGAAGGGCCGCGGGCGGCGCTGCGGGCATGAACGGAACAATGGAAATGGAAGCGGAAAAAAAGCAGCCTGCCGTCAGCAGCAAAATAGGCCGAAACGACCTCTGCCCCTGCGGCAGCGGCAAGAAATATAAAAAATGCTGCGGCAAGAGCGCTTGAGTATACAGATTGGATACAGAGGGAAGATACAATACTAGTAACTGACACCCTAAAGGCATCAATTTAAAACAAGAAGTCAAAAGTGTCAGTTGCTAACGCTGCGGTAACGCAGCGCCGAGAAGCGGAAGGGATGAGCGACATGTGCGCGAATCCCGACGGGGTATGGGGCGGAGCCCCATGTAACATTCACCTATGGCTGCGCAGCTTTGGGTTATAGGCGCAGCTCATCTTAGGAGGTAACTATGACAGCGGAACTACGCAGAGACTTGGAAGGTTGCAGAAACAAAATCGACGATCTTAGGGGGTCTCTTTGACCTGGCGGGAAAAGAGGCGCTGGCGGCGGAGCTGGAGAAGAAAATGAGCGAGCCGGATTTCTGGAACGATCCGGCCAAAGCGCAAAAGATTGCCCAAAAGCTATCGCCGGTCAAGAAAACACTGGAAGAAATGAAAGCCTTGGACATGACCTGGCAGGATGCGTCGGCAGCCTTAGAGCTGAGCGAAGAGGATCCCGGCTATCTGGAGGAGTGCGGCTCGCTGCTGGCGGAGCTGACGGCGAAACTGGAGCAGATGGAGTTGCAGGTGCTTTTTTCCGGCGTATACGACAGCGGCAACGCGATCGTATCCCTCCATCCGGGAGCGGGCGGCACCGAATCCCAGGATTGGACGGAAATGCTTCTTCGCATGTTTGTGCGCTGGGGGGAACGCCAGGGCTATTCGGTGGAAACATTGGATTATCTGCCCGGCGACGAAGCGGGGGTCAAGAGCGTAACCCTGCATATCAAGGGAGATAAAGCCTACGGCTATTTAAAAGCAGAAAAAGGCATACATCGTTTGGTACGCATTTCCCCATTCGATTCCTCCGCCAAACGCCATACCTCTTTCTCGGCGGTAGATGTGCTGCCGGAGCTGGAGGACGACGAAAACGAGATTATCCTGGACCCGGAAGAACTGAAAGTCGACACTTACCGCAGCGGCGGGGCGGGCGGCCAGCATGTCAATAAAACAGACTCCGCCGTCCGGCTGACCCATATCCCCACCGGGATTGTCGTACAGTGCCAAAGCGAACGCTCCCAGATCCAGAACCGGGCTTCCGCCGAGCGCATTCTGCGGGCAAAGCTGCTGGACTTACGGCGTCAGGAACAGGAGCAGGCCGTAGCCAATCTGCGGGGAGAGCAGCAGGAGATTGCCTGGGGCAGCCAGATCCGTTCGTATGTGTTTCACCCCTACAGCATGGTGAAGGATCACCGGACCAAATACGAGACGGGAAATGTCCAGGCGGTCATGGACGGCGATATTACCGGCTTTATGGAAGCCTGGTTAAAAGCAAGGGCTACAGGCGCGAATCTGGCGGCGACAGACGAAGAGGCAGAGCTTTGAACGATTTTTCGTTCCGCACAGGATTCGGATCTGTGTAGATCGTTAGCATGTGTTAGAGTGATAGATAGTACTTTGAAGCCTGTGATAAACACCTGTGATAAACAATAGAAAGGGGAATCGCCATGACAGCAGCAACACAGTGGACCGGTAAGGCGGAGCAAGGGGAATTGGCGGAGATAGCCCGTCAAATCAGGGAAGATATCATCGATATGGTGTGGAATGCCAAATCCGGCCATCCGGGAGGATCCCTGTCGGCAGCGGAGATTCTCACTTGTCTATACTTCCGGGAGATGCGGATCGATCCGGAAAGGCCGGACTGGCCGGACCGGGACCGCTTCGTACTATCCAAAGGCCATGCGGCGCCTGTACTGTACAGCGCCCTGGCGCGCAGGGGCTACTTTGACCCGGCGTATCTGCCTACATTGCGCCAGTTGCATAGCCCCTTGCAAGGCCATCCCCATCTCGGATCCTTGCCGGGCATTGAGACCAGCACCGGTTCCCTGGGGCAGGGCGGCGGCGTGGCGGTCGGCATGGCGCTGGCCGGCAAGCTGGACGGCAAAGACTACAAGGTCTATACGCTCTGGGGCGACGGTGAGCTGGAAGAAGGCCTGGTCTGGGAATCCGCTATGGCAGCCGGGCACTACGGGCTGGACAATCTGATCGGCATCGTGGACTGGAACGGGCTCCAGATCGACGGCGGCATCACCGAAGTCATGAACCCCGAACCCATCGACGCCAAATTCATCGCCTTTGGTTGGCATGTAGAAACCGCGGACGGCCATGATCCCGCCGATCTTTGCCGGGCCATGGACAGGGCGCGGGGGGTAAAAGGCAAGCCGGCCCTGGTATTATGCAAGACTGTGAAAGGAAAAGGCGTTTCCTTCATGGAGGGAGAAGGGGGCTGGCACGGCAAGGCGCCGGACGAAGCCCAGTGGCGCCAGGCAATCGGGGAACTCGGCGGCAAAGCGCAGCCAATCAGCCCGGAGGAAATGAAAGCGCTTGTGGCGAAAGCCTGCGAGGCGATCCCGCACACAGAGCTCCGCGCTGTTGCATCGGACGATGGGGCAAAGGTCGCTTCCACCAAAGTGTCGCCCTATGTGATTTACGCAAAAGGCGGGGAAGTGGCGCAAGGCCCGGCTACCCGGGAAGCTTACGGCAGTACGCTGGCGGATTTGGCGGCAAGCCATCCGCAGTTGGTGGTGCTGGATGCGGATCTGTCCAAGTCCACGATGACGGCGGAGTTTAAGAAAGTGGCGCCCGCGCGCTTCTTTAACGCCGGGATAGCGGAAGCGAATATGACCTGCATGGGCGGAGGCTTGGCTGCGGCGGGCAAAACCGTATTTGTCAGCACCTTTGCCATGTTTGCCGCGGGCCGGTCCTACGAACAGATTCTCAATACGATAGCCGGATCTGGGTTCAATGTAAAAATAGCGGCGACCCACGCCGGACTCAGCGTCGGCGAAGACGGGATGTCCCATCAGATGCTTTCGGATATCGCGCTGATGCGCAGCGTACCCGGCTTGCAGGTCCTGGCGCCCGCGGACGCCGCGGAAGCCTCGGCCATGATCCGCTACCTTGCCGATCATCCCGGCCCTGCGTATATCCGGCTGGGCAGGGCGAAGGCGCCGGTCGTCTTTGACAGCGCTATCGCCGGACCCGACTATGATCCCGGGCAGATCCAAATCCTCAGGGAGGGCGGCGACGTCACCTTGGCGGCCTGCGGCGTGATGACCGGCATAGCGCTGGAAGCGGCGGATCTCCTGGCTGCGGAAGGTCTCGGCGCCAGAGTGCTGAACGTATCCAGCATTAAGCCGCTTGACACGGCTACGCTTATCGCCGCCGCGAAAGAGACCGGCGCCGTAGTTACCTGCGAGGAGCATAACGTGCTGGGCGGCCTGGGCGCGGCCGTAGCGGAAGTCCTGTCCGAAACCTGCCCTGTGCCCGTGCTTCGGATTGGAGTGCAGGATCAATTCGGACAGTCCGGCGTACCCGGCAGCCTTCTGAAGCTTTACGGCCTGGATAAAGAGCATATCGCGTCGCTGGCAAAGAAAGCCATCGCAATGAAGGAGGTCCCGGCCGGGTGATTCAGTTTTTTAATGTAAGCAAAATTTATGCCGGCGAAGTGAAAGTCACGGCATTGAAAGATGTCACGATGAATATCGACAAAGGGGAATTTGTCTTTCTGGTCGGGCCTTCCGGCGCGGGCAAATCCACTTTGACGAAGCTGATCATTCGGGAAGAAGTCGCTTCTTCGGGCCAGGTCATGGCGGAGGGAAAGAATCTTGCCAGGATGAAACAGTGGGAGATCCCTTTTTATCGTCGTAACATCGGCTTCGTCTTTCAGGATTTCCGCCTGCTGATGACCAGAACGGTCTATGAGAACGTAGCCTTTGCCGCCGAAGCCGTGGAGCTGACCAGGTCGCAAATCCGGCAGAGGCTGCCGATGATCCTGGAAATGATGGGCTTGGAAACCAAAAAGAACGCCTATCCCCACCAGCTTTCCGGCGGGCAGCAGCAGAGGCTGGGCATTGCGCGGGCGATGGTGAACAATCCGACGATGATCATCGCCGACGAACCTACGGGAAACCTGGATCCGGAAACATCCGCCGAAATTATGCAGATCTTTCAAGCGATCAACCGCCGGGGAACGACGGTACTGATTGCCACCCACGATAAAGCCATGGTGGATAAACTGCGAAAACGAGTAGTCCAGCTCCGGGAGGGCTTTGTGGTCCGCGATGAGAAGAACGGGGGTTATTCTCCCGTGGTATGGGACGACAGAGACGGAAGCCATGCCGGCGCAAGCAGGGAGCCGCGGATCGGGGGGATGCAGAGTGAAAGTTAGCAGCATCGGCTACGTATGCCGCGACGGGATCCGGAATATATGGCGGAACAAGATGATGAGCGTGGCTTCCATCTCCACCGTAGCGATCAGCCTCTTTCTGCTAGGCTTCGTCTGGCTGTTTATCACCAATGTGGATCATATGGTCACCTCTGTGGAATCCGAGTTGGAAATCAACGCCTACATCGAAACCTCCTATACCAGGGATCAAGGCGCGGAGCTGTCGGAGCAAATCAGCCGGCTGCCCGGCGTAGCCACAACCAGCTTTGTGACCAAAGAGGAAGCCCTGATTATACTGAACGGCCGCTTCGGCGCCGACGCCAATCTCAGCGACACGGTGGGCGTGTATAATCCGCTGCCGGACCTGATCAAGGTGAAGGCCACGGATCCCGATCTGGTACCGGGCCTGGCCATGAGGCTGGAGAATACGGCGGGCATCGAAATGGTCCGCTACGGGAAGGGCATGGTAGAACGTCTGCTTCAGACAGCCGACTGGGTGCGCCGGGCCGGTTTGCTCGGTCTGCTGGGGATCAGCGTGGCAGCCATTTTTCTGATCTCTACCTCCATCCGGCTGACGGTGTACTCCCGCCGGGAAGAAATCACCATCATGCGTCTGGTTGGCGCCACCAACTGGTATATCCGCTGGCCTTTCCTGGTGGAGGGCTTGTTTATCGGCGTCTTTGGCTCGGTTATGGCCTGCGGGATATTATATTATGGCTATCTGGGGCTGGCAAAGTATTTGACAGAAAACCTGTACTTTATCCCCCTCCTCTCGGATATGGAGATTCTGATCAACATGGGACTCAATATACTGGCTTATGGCGGCCTTCTCGGGCTGATCGGAAGTTTTCTCAGCGTAATCCGGTATTTACGGGTATAATGAAGGCAAGGAGGTTTGTATGCATAAACGAATGGTCGTTCTGATTGCCTGTCTGGTAGGGATTGCCCTTGTGGTGTTTCCTATTCTTTCGGCCGCGTCGTCCGCCATGACCGAGGAGGACAGGCTTGCCATCGAGCGGGCCAGGCAGCAGCAGGAAGAAATCGACAAAAAGGTTGAAGATTTGGCGAAAGAACAGCAGCGCATCGCTTCTGAGCAGAAGACGGTTTTAGGGGAAATGAAAGTGCTGTCCGGCCAGATAGGCGTACTGGAAAAGGAAATGAACGAACTGGACGCGCAGATCGCGGAGAAGGAAGCGCAGATTGACAGTCTCAGCAACGATATCGGGATCAAGACGGAAGAAGTCAATCTCCGGAATCAGTACTTTGACGAGCGCCTGAACCAAATCTATCGGGATGGAGACATGAGCGTACTGGATGTGCTTTTCGACTCCGCCAGCATCACGGATTTCCTCACCCGCTACGACCTGATGCAGCGGGTTGTGGAGAACGATATCGTTCTGCTGACAGAACTGCGACAGGCAAAGGCGGAGCTGGAAGCGCAAAAGGCGGAGCTGGAAGAGATACGATCCAGCCTGGAAGCGGAAAAAATCGTTCGCGAAGATAAAAGCGCCGAGCTGAACAGGCAATGGAGCACACAGAACCGTCTGTCACGGGAACTGCAGGCAGACCTGGCGCTGTCCAGGGAAGCGGAAGATGAACTCAACGCGCTGTCCAAACAGCTGGAGAAATTTGTAGCAGACATTCAGTCGAAATACAAAGAAGCCTACATGGGCAGCGGCACGCTGGCATGGCCGACGCCGGGGAATACAAGAATCACTTCCGAATACGGATATCGCTTGCATCCGATTTACAGGGTGAACCGCTTCCACAGCGGCATCGATATCGGCGCGCCGCGCGAAGCGAAGGTGATCGCCGCCGATTCCGGCAGAGTGATTATGGCGACGACCTACGGCGGTTTCGGCAAAACGGTAATCCTCGATCATGGCGGCGGCGTAGCCACGCAGTATTCCCATCTGAACTCGATCAGCGTCTCCCAGGGCGCCATGGTCTACAAGGGGGATAAGGTCGGCGGTGTAGGGACCACCGGCTTGAGTACAGGCAATCACCTGCATTTCCAGATCATGATCAACGGATCGACGGTCGACCCCCTGAACAACGGACAATATTTCGTAAGCCCGAAATAAGCAGTCCGCTGAAACGGAGTGGCTTAAGTGAATCAACGACTTAAGGACGCAATGAAACGCTTGCGCGCGATTGGCCTTGGTTTTTGTGTCCTGGTAACCCTTATCCTTGGCGCGTTCTACTTGATGTATCCCCGGGAATGGTCAGACTTCCTTCAGGTTATGGTTTTGGTCAAAAGGGATTATCAGGAGCCTTTATCTATCGGACGTATGCTGGATGGCGCGATTGCCGGCCTTGCCGGATCGGCCAACGATCCGTATACGTATTTCCTGACGCCGGAGCGCAACAGAACGGTCGCTATGTCCGCCCAGGGTTTGACGGGCGCGATAGGGGTAACGGTCAACGGAGAAAAAGAAGTGAGAGACCGGCTGGTGATCCGGGAAATTCGCCCGGATTCCGGTGCGGACCGCGCGGGGCTTCAGGTGGAAGACGCCATCCTGCGCATCGAAGACACCCTTGTGGAAGACTTGTCCGTGGACGAGGCGGTAGCCATGATTCGCGGGGAACCGGACACAGTCGTCCGGCTTTTGATTGCCAGGGCGGGAGAAGCGGAAAAGGAATACCGGGTCATGCGCAGTTCCACTGTTCCCGTTGAAACGGTGCAGGCAGGCATATTAAAAGAGGAATACCTGCCCGGCTATCGGATCGGGTATGTCTTTATCGACTATTTTGCCGCCAATTCCGCAGAAATGTTCAGCGAGTTGCTGGATACGCTGCTGGAAGAAGGCGCGCAGGCGATGGTCGTCGACCTTCGGTACAACAGCGGCGGGGATGTGGGCGCCACGGTCAAAATCGCAGGCCGGCTGTTGCCGGACGGCGAGCTGATGCGGCTGAACATGCGCGAGAGCGAGCAGGTATTTACCATCAAGAATGCGAATCCGGTCCGTATCCCCTACGCGGTATTGATTAACGGCGGCAGCGCCAGCGCTTCCGAGATTTTAGCCGGCGCCATCCAGGACCGTCAGGCCGGCTTGCTGATCGGCACGCGGTCTTACGGCAAGGGCTCAGTACAGAGCCTGTACAACCTACCCACAGGCAGCGGGCTCCGGGTAACGGAGGGCCGCTACTACCTTCCCTCGGGGCGATCGATCGACGGGGAAGGCATTGAACCGGACTATATTGTAGAAAATGATGAAGGGGAAGAAGAGGACAGACAAATGTTGGCGGCCCTTGCCTTTCTGAAAGATATCATCGAAGGCGACGAAACCCTGGAGTCGATTCTGCACGCGTCGACCCGCGCCGCCATAGCAGGCGCCGGACAGTAACCATCGGAAGCAAAAATATTGCCCTTATGGGTGAAAATTGGTAGAATAACATGGAATTTGTCGCGGCCTGCGACACATCTGGCGAATCGTTCCAGGTTAGCTCATCTTACAAGGAGGTGTTGTAATGACAGTCAACTCTGTCAAACGGGTTTTCCGGCTGCTCAACGCCGGCATTCTGGCGCTTATTCTGGCAGTCATCGGGATCAATGGGTACTACGTTATCGAGGAACAGGAGCAGGCGGTGGTGATTACGCTGGGACAGGCAAGCGTGGTCGAATCGCCGGGTATTCATTTTAAATTCCCTTTCATTCAAGAAGTGTATAAAATATCCATGGCGGCCAGAGGCTTGAACATCGGCTATGACAACAGCAACGTTTCGGTTTCTTCCGAATCCTTAATGATTACCTCCGACTATAATTTTGTGAACGTGGATTTCTTTTTGGAATACAAAGTGAGCAATCCGGAACGATATCTGTTTGCTTCCAACGAGCCGGAAGCCATCTTCCGGAACATGGCCCTGTCCTACATCAGGGACACCATCGGCTTGCATGAGGTAGATGAGGTCATTACTACCGGGAAGAGTGAAATTCAGGCGGAAATCCGGGAAAAACTCTCCAATCGGCTGGAAATGGACGATATCGGCATCCAGCTTATCAACATCACCATACAAGATTCCGAGCCGCCGACGGAAATCGTCAAAGACGCTTTTAAAAACGTGGAGACAGCCAGACAAGGCAAGGAGACACGGATTAATGAGGCCCGCAAATATGAGAGCGAGCAGCTCCCCGCCGCCCGCGCACAGGTGGACGCGATCCAAAAAGAAGCAGAGACCCAAAAGCAGGTACGGATCAATGAAGCGCTGGCGCAGGTAGCCGTGTTTAACGCCATGTATGAAGAATATCGAAAACATCCCGTCATGACACGCCAGCGGATGTTCTATGAAGCGATGGAAGAGATCCTGCCGGAGTTGAGAATTGTGATCGATAACGGCGACGGTACGACCAGCAGAGTACTCCCGCTGGAAAGCTTCGTGAGAGAATAGGAGGGATGGAGTATGGCCAGATTTAATATGAGAAATTTTCGCAACTTTACCGGGATGCCTGGCATGGAACCGAATACGGTGCCGGACGGCGAGACGCTGGAAGCGGCAAAGCTCATGCAGAAAGGGATCATCCGCCGGGTTATTTTTCTTGTGACGCTGATCCTGGTGATGTTCCTGCTCTCCCAATCCATGGTGATCACCCTCCCGAATCAATACATCGCGGTGAAGCAATTCGGAGAAGTGATACGGATTACCCTGGAACCGGGCGTAAGCCTGAAAGTGCCGTTTATCCAGACGACGCAGGTCGTTCCGAAGGATATTCGTTTTTATGATATTCCCATTTCCGACGTCATCACCCAGGATAAAATGAGCATGGTAGCAGACAGCTTTGTTCTCTGGCGCGTGGTCGATCCCATTAGCTATATCCGGCGGGCGGGAGGAAGCCTTACCCAGGCGGAATCCTTTGTGGGAAACAATACCTATAACTCGTTGAAGAACGTAATCAGCCGTCTGCGCCAATCCGACATCATCAGCGGGCGCGATACCCTGGCCCGGCAGATCTTTCTGAATCTGGGCGATGCGCTGGAGTCCTACGGCCTGGAGATGGTGTCCATTGAGACGAAGCATTTGGATTTGCCGGACGATAATAAAAACGCCGTCTATGATCGTATGATTGCGGAACGAAATAATATCGCCGCCCAAAACTCCGCCGAAGGGGAGGAAGAGGCGAGGCTGATCCGGAACGAGACGGACAAGACGGTGAATATCCTTGTATCGAACGCTACAGCCCAGGCGGCGGAAATCATCGCCGAAGGGGAGCAGGAGTATATGGAAATCCTTTCGCAGGCCTATGGCGATGTGGATAAAGCTGATTTCTATTCCTTTGTCCGGGCGCTGGACGCGGCGAAAGTTTCCCTGAAAAACGGGAACAACACCCTGATTCTGGGAAGCGATTCCCCCATCGCAACCGTGTTTTATAATAATTAAGATGAATCAGAAGGAGTGATCATGGTAATGGAGAACGTAACATTCGCTGAATTGGCCAAAGAAAGGTATTCCGTCCGAAAATACAAATCCCAGCCTGTGGAACAGTCCAAGCTGGAAAAGATGTTGGATACTATGCGGATTGCCCCGACGGCAGGCAACAGGCAGCCCCACCGGATCAGGGTCATTACCGACGCCGCTGAACTGAAGATGGTGGATGAGTGTACGCGCTGCCGCTTTGAGGCGCCGCTGGTATTTCTTGTCTGCTATGACAAGAATGCGGCCTGGGTACGGGACAAGTTTGACAACGCCATGAGTGGGGACGTAGACGCTTCCATTGTCACCACCTTCCTCATGATGC
Source organism: Clostridiales bacterium (assembly GCA_009777025.1). GTDB lineage: Bacteria > Bacillota > Peptococcia > DRI-13 > UBA5745 > WRMS01. The sequence continues at coordinate 14,571 of WRMS01000015.1, forward strand.
AGGCGCAGGAATTGGGGCTTGGCTCTTGCTGGGTGATGTTCTTTGACCCGGCTAAGACGAGGGAACTTTTTGCTTTGCCGGAGAACATTGTTCCGGTCGCCTTTCTGCCTGTCGGCTATCCGGCGGAAGACGCGGAACCGGCGCCCAGGCACTTTGAACGGCAGGCGCTGAAAGACATCCTGTTCTAGGGCGTTATGGGCGACAGCCCACGTTCGGCGCTGCTTAGGTTTTCTTGAATAGTACAGTCATTCTCTAGCGCTCTCCGGAGCGCTTTTTTTACTTTACAGGTTGCTTTTCATTTCGATCAGCAAGTCCCGAAGCTGGGCGGCCCGCTCGAAATCCAGTTCTTTTGCTGCTGCCCGCATCTCCTTCTCGATCCTGCCGGCCCAGTCTCTCAGCTCTTTCTTGCTCATTTTGCTGAACTGGCCGACGCCGGTCTGCTCCTCGTCCACCGATTTCGTGATTTCGACGATATCCCGCACGGCTTTTTTAACGGATTCGGGTATAATGCCGTGGGTTTCGTTAAAGGCCTGCTGTATGCCGCGGCGCCTTGCCGTTTCCTCCAGGGCAAAGGCCATGGAATCGGTTACGACGTCTCCATATAGGATAACTTGCCCGTTGATATGGCGGGCAGCCCGGCCGGCAGTCTGGATCAAGGAGCGGCTGGAACGCAGGAAACCTTCCTTGTCCGCGTCCAGTACGGCGACCAGCGATACCTCCGGCAGATCCAAGCCTTCCCGGAGCAGGTTGATGCCGACCAGCACGTCGAAGACGCCGAGACGCAGATCCCGGATGATCTCCATCCGTTCCAGGGTTTTGATCTCCGAGTGCAGATAGCGGACTTTCAGGCCAAGCTCCCGGAAATAGTCCGTGAGATCTTCCGCCATTCTTTTGGTCAGGGTTGTGACCAAAACCCTCTCCCCGCGCTCCGTCCGGATGCGGATTTCCCCCAGCAGGTCGTCGAGCTGCCGGCGTACCGGGCGTACCACGATCACCGGATCCAGCAGGCCGGTGGGGCGGTTGATCTGCTCTACGACCTTGCCGCCGGTTTTAGTCAGTTCATAGGGGCCGGGCGTGGCGCTGACGTAGACGACCTGGTTTTGCCTTTCCTCGAATTCGCTGAACTTCAGGGGACGGTTATCCAAGGCGGAGGGCAAGCGGAAGCCATAGTCTACCAAGGTTTGTTTTCGGGAGCGGTCGCCTTCATACATGGCGCCGACTTGGGGGATCGAAGCGTGGGACTCGTCCACCATCAGCAAATAATCTGCCGGAAAAAAGTCCAATAGCGTAAAGGGCGGTTCGCCCTGCGTTTTCCCGATCAGATGGCGGGAGTAGTTTTCGATACCGGTACAAAACCCGATCTCCCGCAGCATTTCCATATCATAATTGGTGCGCTGGGATAAGCGCTGGGCTTCCAGCAGGCGGCCTTCGCCTGTGAGATAGGCCAGGCGGTCCTCCAGTTCCGCCTCGATATCCCGCAGGGCCCGCAGGAGCGTTTCCCGGGAGACCACGTAATGGCTGGCGGGAAAAATGCTGATATGCCGCCGTTCACTCAATACTTCGGCAGTAAGGAGATCCACTTCGCAGATGCGTTCGATTTCGTCGCCAAAAAACTCTATGCGAACCGCAGACTCCCCCGAGGCGGGAAAGAGTTCCACCACGTCGCCGCGGACGCGAAAGGTTCCCGGTATAAGATGCAGATCATTTCTGTCGAATTGCATATCCACCAGCCGCCGCAGCAGCTTGTCCCGATCCAGGATCATGCCCGGACGGAGGGAAACCATCTGCTCCCGGTACTCTTGCGGCGAGCCTAAGCCATAGATACAGCTTACCGAAGCCACGACGATGACGTCCCGCCGTTCCAGCAGCGCCGCCGTGGCGGAGTGACGCATTTTTTCGATCTCGTCGTTAACGGACGAGTCTTTTTCTATGTAGGTGTCGCTGGAAGGCACATAGGCTTCCGGCTGATAATAATCATAATAGCTCACAAAGTACTCGACGGCGTTGTCCGGGAAGAATTCCTTGAATTCACCGTAGAGCTGGGCGGCCAGGGTTTTGTTGTGGGCGAGGACCAGGGTAGGTTTCTGAACCCGCTGAATGACGTGGGCCATGGTGAAGGTTTTGCCTGTCCCGGTGGCGCCCAGCAAAATCTGGTGCGGCAGGCCGTCCTCCATCCCCCGGACGAGGGCTTCGATCGCCTCCGGCTGGTCTCCCTTGGGCCTATAGTCGGAAACCACGCGGAAGGGTTGGACTTCCTCCTGCCCCGTCTGCGGCGTTTGTGACGCATAGTGTTCTTGTATATCCGGCATACGGTGCTCCTTGCTTTGTGAATGTGGGTGCGTATATGTGTTGCGTATGTGTATTGTGTATCAAAATTCGGGGTAGACAAAAAGCTGCGAATGGCGCAGCGGAATTACTGCAGGGCGCGCTTGGCTTCCCGCTCCAGCACCGGCTTCAGGAACTGCCCGGTGAAACTCACGGCGGATTGCCGCACCAACTCTTCCGGCGACCCCACCGCTACAACCCGGCCGCCCCGGTCTCCGCCTTCCGGCCCCAGATCGATACAGTAATCGGCCGTTTTGATCACGTCCAGGTTATGTTCGATGACCAGCACCGTATCCCCGTTATTGACCAGGCGGTGTAGCACCGTAAGCAGTTTGGCGATGTCGTCGGTATGCAAGCCGGTAGTGGGTTCATCCAGGATATAGAAGGTCTTTCCCGTGGAGCGCTTGGACAATTCGGTAGAAAGCTTCACCCGCTGCGCTTCGCCGCCGGAAAGCGTTGTCGCCGGCTGCCCTAGGCGGATATAGCCCAGCCCCACATCCTGTATCGTTTTCAACTTGCGGAAGATCTGGGGATGATTGAGGAAGAACTCCGCCGCTTCATCGACCGTCATATCCAGGACGTCGGCAATGGACTTCCCCTTATAATGGATCTCCAGCGTTTCCCGATTATAACGCTTGCCCTTGCACACCTCGCAGGGGACATAGACGTCGGGCAAAAAGTGCATCTCAATCTTGAGTATCCCGTCGCCGGCGCAGGCTTCGCAGCGGCCGCCCTTCACGTTGAAGCTGAAGCGACCGGGCTGATAGCCCCGTATCTTGGATTCCGGCACGCTGGCATAGACCTTCCGGATATCGTCAAACACGCCGGTGTAGGTAGCCGGATTGGAGCGGGGCGTACGGCCGATGGGAGACTGGTCGATATTGATCACCTTGTCCAGATATTCTTCACCCCGTATCACATTGTGGTCTCCGGCCCTGGTTTTCGCCCGGTTCAGGTCGGCTGCCAGTTTATTATAGATAATTTCGTTAACCAGGGAGCTTTTGCCGCTGCCGGAGACGCCGGTCACGCAGTTAAATACCCCCAAGGGTATGCTTACGGTAATATCCTGTAAGTTATTTTCCCTGGCGCCCTCGACGGTCAGCCAATTGCCGTTGGGCGCCCGGCGGACGCTTGGCATAGCGATGGCTTTGGCTCCTTTCAGGTATTGGCCCGTGACGGATTCTTCACAGGCGATGACCTGCTCCAGGCTGCCGGCACAAACGATCTTGCCGCCGTGGACGCCTGCGCCGGGCCCGATATCCAGAATATGGTCCGCCGACCGGATGGTTTCTTCGTCATGTTCCACGACCAGCACGGTATTGCCGATATCCCGCAGGGACTTCAACGTCCCGATGAGGCGGGCGTTATCCCGCTGGTGCAGGCCGATGGAAGGCTCATCCAAGATATAGAGTCCCCCCATAAGACTGGAGCCGATCTGGGTCGCCAGCCGTATCCGCTGGGCTTCTCCGCCGGAAAGGGTTCCGGCAGCCCGGTGCAGCGTCACATAATCCAGTCCGACATTATTCAGGAAACCCAGACGGGCGACAATTTCTTTCAGGATCTGGCGGCCGATGAGATGCTGGCGTTCCGTCAGCTTCAACAGGGCGAAGAAATCCAGTGCCTGACTGATCGACAGCCGGGTCAGTTCGTCAATATTCCTGTCGCCTACATAGACGGATAGGGATTCCGGCTTGAGACGGCGGCCTTCGCAGTCCGGGCAGGTCTGGGAAGTCATGTACTGTTCCGTTTCGCTGCGGGAGTAATCGGATTGGGATTCCCGGTAGCGGCGCTGGAGCATGTTGACCAGGCCTTCATATTGGCTCTGGTAAGTCCGGCGCTGTCCCATGGCGTTCGTATAGTGGAATGTGATGTTTTCCTTACCGGCGCCCCGGAGGATGATATGCTGATATTCGGGAGGAAGGTCGCCGAAAGGCGTATCCATGTTAATGCCGAAGTGCCGGCAGGTCGCGCCCAGGATACCCATGAACCAATTGGAAATGCCCTTGATCCAGGGATCGATGGCGTTTCCGTTCAGGGATCTGCTTTTGTCCGGGATGACCAGATCCGGATCCACTTCCAGCTTGAAACCCAGGCCGTCGCAGGTGGGGCAGGCGCCGAAGGGATTGTTGAAGGAAAACATTCGGGGCGCGGGCTCTTCAAAGCTAATGCCGCAGTCGACGCAGGCGAAGTCCTGCGAGAATACCCGCTCGAACTCGCCGGGGGGCAAGGGCTGTACCGGTTCAAGCCCTTCCTCTTCGTCATCCTCCTCATCCTGTAGCATGTCCGGGTCTTCCTCCAGCGAAGCGAGAAAGGCTTCTTCCGGGGATAAGGAGGGGGAAGGCCCCTCCGCGAAGGCGGATGCGCCTGACGGGACTGTCGCAGGCTTTGCCGCGGCTTTTTCTCTCCTTGCTGCCGCCGAGGCGGGCGCGGTAGCCGTCGCAAACGCCGCTGTGATCCCGGCGACGTCCGCCCCCGCAGGAAGCTGGCAATATACAAGCGCCATGCTCCCCGAAAGCGTCATGGCGGACTCCAAAGAGCCGGCCAGCCGTTTGCCGGAATCCGGGCGCAGGATGATCCTGTCGACGACAACTTCGATCGTATGCTTCCTGTTTTTCTCAAGGACGATTTCATCCGACGTCTCTCGCATGAGACCGTCCACCCGGAGCCGGACGTAGCCTTCCCGGCGGATGTCTTCCAGGATCTTCACATGCTCGCCTTTTTTACCCCGGACCAGGGGCGCCAAAATCTGCAATCTGCTCCCTTCGGGCCAGGTAAGAATCTGATCCACGATCTGTTCGATCGTCTGCCGCTCGACAGGTTTGCCGCATTTCCAGCAGCGGACTTGTCCGATCCGGGCATACAGCAGGCGAAGATAATCATAAATTTCGGTGACCGTTCCCACCGTCGAGCGGGGGTTTCGGCTGGTGGTTCTCTGATCGATGGAAATAGCTGGAGACAGCCCTTCGATATAGTCCACATCCGGCTTGTCCATCTGACCGAGAAACTGCCGGGCGTAAGAGGAAAGGGATTCCACATAACGCCGCTGGCCCTCCGCGTAGATCGTATCGAAGGCCAGGGAACTTTTACCGCTGCCGGACAGGCCGGTGATCACGACCAGCTTATCCCTTGGTATTTCTACATCGATGTTTTTTAAATTATGGGAACGGGCGCCCCGGATCACAATTTGATCATTTGCCATGTGTCAGCTTCCTTTCCGATGGATGCAGTCCCATTCTACCACATTTTCATGTTTATTTATTTGCAACTTTAGACTGTATGGTACTATAATGCTTATATCAACTCGGAAGGACCTGATGCTTTGGAAGGTCTGCACGAAAGCCTAACAGAAGGCCTTACAGAAAGCCTTACGGAAATCCTGCCGGATATTCCGGATAAAAAACAGATGCGGCGGGATATCCTCAGTCTGTCGTGGCCCAGCGCCATCGAGCTGACCCTGGCTTCCCTGATCGGCATCATCACCATGGCGATGGTTTCGCCCCTGGGCAAAGAAGTAGTCAGCGCCGTGGGGATTACGACGCAACCCATCATGATTCCGCAGGTTGTTCTGCAGGCGTTCACAGTAGGCGGCACGGCGCTGGTCGCCCGCTCCCTCGGGCAGGAAAACAGAAACGCCGCGGTTCTCGCCAGCGAACAGACCATGCTGCTTTCCGTCTTGTCCGGCGTTCTGGCCGGGGTATTGATGTATCTGTACGGCGGTCAGATTATCCTGTGGATGGGCGCGACGGAAGATTATTTCTATCTCGCCGATATGTATATGCGATACTGCTCTATCGGCAGCATCTTTCAATTTGTGTCGCAGGCGGTGTCCTCTCTGCTGCGCGGGGCGGGCCGGACCAGGCTGTCCATGCAGTTCAGCGTAGCGGCAAATATTGTCAACATTATCGTCGGTTACGCGCTGATCTACGGCTTGGGGCCCTTTCCCGAGATGGGGCTTTTGGGCGCGGCCATCGCCCAGCTTGTGGGCAAGCTTGTCGGTTGTATTTACGCGCTGTGGATTCTGTTTTTCTCCCGGGACCTGCCAATCAAACCCCGGTTTCGCCATCTATTTCTACCCGCAAAGGACGTGATCGTCCGCATATGCCGGGTAGGCGTATCTTCCGCTTTGGAACAGCTGGTCATGCGCGTCGGCGTGATCATGTTTACGGTCTACGTGATTAATCTGGGCACCGCCGAATATGCCGCCCATAATATCGCCGGAACCATACACATTTTTGTCGCCAATTTCGGGATGGCGATCAGCGCGGCGCTTGTTTCCCTGGTGGGGCAGAACCTCGGCATGAACCGACCGGAGGTTGCGGAAAAGTATTTCACCGAATCCATCAAGATCAGTTTTGCCTGCTCCCTGATCCTCATCGTGCCGCTGCTGGCGTTCCCGGAAGCCTTAGCCCATATATTTACCACCGAGCAGGATGTAGTGGTGAATATCGTTACCGCGCTGCGTATCCTGTCCACCTTTGCGTTTTTCCAAATTCTGCAAATCACCATCAGCGGCGGACTGCGGGGCGGCGGAGACACAACCTGGCCCCTATTTTCCACGATTGCCGGCGTGCTGTTCATGCGGATGATCATCGGTTACTTCTTCGTCGTCCAATTTCGCTGGGGCCTTGCCGGCGCGTGGTGGTGCTGGTTTCTGGATCAGGTGGCCAGAACCGCGGTGATCTATTACCGCTTTCGCGGCGGGAAATGGAAAACTACTAAAGTTTAATAAGAAAGAGCAACTATATGACCCGATATAAAATTCTATCGTATGACCCCTACCTCGCGCCCTATGAACGGGATATCGCGCTGAGAATGGCGAATTATGCCGATATGCGAGCGCGGCTGCTGGGGGAGGAGCTTTCGCTTTCGGATTTCGCCAACGGACGCCAATTCTACGGCTTCCACCAAACCGGAGACGGCTGGGTGTATCGCGAGTGGGCGCCCAACGCGGAGCAATTGTATCTGATCGGCGACTTTAACGGCTGGAACAGGGAATCCCATCCGATGCGCTATATAGGCAACGGCAATTATGAAATCCTTCTGCCGGATCAAAACGCGCTTGCCCATGGCATGCAGGTAAGGGTGCTGGTTTGTACAAAGGACGGGGCGTTCGACCGTATCCCGCTCTATATCACGCGCACGCTCCAGCAGCCGGACCATCGTTTCAACGGCGTGATTTGGGCGCCGAAAGAGGACTTTCCCTGGACGGACGCCGGTTTTAAAAGAGACGCGAAAGAGCCGCTATTTATCTATGAGTGCCATGTGGGCATGTCTGGCGAACAATACCAGATTTCCACATTCCTTGATTTTACAAGGGACGTTCTGCCCCGCATTCAGCGGGCGGGATACAATACCGTTCAATTGATGGCGGTGATGCAGCACCCCTATTACGGCTCTTTTGGCTACCAGGTGACGAACTTCTTTGCCGTGTCCTCCTGGTTCGGTACGCCGGACGATCTCAAAAACCTGATCAATACGGCGCATAACATGGGAATGGCTGTATTTCTGGATCTGGTGCATTCCCATGCGGCGAACAATGCCGTGGACGGCATTGCCGGATTCGACGGCACGCAGCATCAGTTTTTTCACGCCGGCGGCAGGGGCGACCATCCCGCGTGGGGAACCAAGGTATTTGACTACGGGAAACCGGAAGTCGTCCATTTTCTGCTGTCCAATATCAAATATTGGCTGGAGGAATACCATTTCGACGGGCTGCGCTTCGACGGGATTACATCCATGCTGTACCGCAATCATGGCATGTCCTCCTTTACGGAATACGCCATGTATTTTTCTCATAACACGGAAACGCAGGCGATCACCTATCTGCAACTGGCGGCTGAGTTAAGCAAAGAGATCAATCCGGACTGTGTTTTGATCGCCGAGGATATGAGCGGCATGCCCGGTATGTGTCTGCCCGTCGCCGAAGGGGGTATAGGCTTCGATTACCGGCTGGGTATGGGTATGCCGGATTTCTGGATTAAGACCCTGCGGGACGCGCGGGATGAGGATTGGGATATGGGGCAGTTATGGTACGAGCTTATCCAAAGGCGGCCAAAGGAAAAGGTCGTCGGTTACTGCGAGTCCCATGACCAGGCCCTGGTCGGCGACAAGACCATCATGTTCTGGCTGGCGGATCAGGAAATGTACTGGCATATGAACAAATGGGAACAAAACGACAAGATTGACCGGGCGGTGGCGTTGCATAAGATGATCCGGCTGATCACTTGCGCCTGCGCCGGCGAGGGCTATCTCAATTTCATGGGGAACGAGTTCGGGCATCCCGAATGGATTGACTTCCCCCGGGAAAGCAACGGATGGAGCTTTCATTACGCGCGCAGACAATGGCGTCTGTCTGACGACGAGTCGTTGCGCTACGCGTTTCTGTTGGCTTTTGACCGGGCAATGGTGGAGCTGCTGAAAGGCAAGCGCCTGCTCCTGCTCCCCACGGTGCTGCTTGTACAGGACGAAGCGGCGAAAGCGCTGGTTTTTACCAAGGGCGACTATTTGTTTGCCTTCAACTTTCACCCGCGCTACACTTATATCGCGAATGTGGATCCGGCGCCGAACTACGGCTATGATCTTGTGTTGAATACGAACTGGGAGATCTTCGGCGGCGCGGAAGCAAACGAAAGCGGCGGCGGTCCGGCATACCGGAAGTCGCAAAAGAACGCGCCTCTGGTAATCACCCTTCCCCGCCGCACAGCATTGGTATGTAAGCTGCTTCGCTAAGAGGAGCTGCGCCCATCCCTCCGCTTCGCGGCTCTTCCCTTAGTACCCCTTGGAGAAATCGACGGTGCTGTGCATGGGCTGCCCTGCTGCGAAACGCTTCCAGAGATCATAGAAGACGTCAAAGCGGCGTTGGTTGGCCCGTATACTGTTGCCTGAGGTATGGGAAGTGATGATGGTGTTGGGGGCGCTCCATAGGGGATGCCCTTCGGGCAGGGGCTCCGGCTCGGTGACGTCCAGTCCCGCTCCGCCGATCAGCCCTTCGCGCAGGGCGCGATCGATATCCTCCATCACGATCGCGTCGCCTCGCCCGATATTGGAGATAATCGCCGTGGGTTTCATCAGGCGGAAGCGGCGGTAAGAAAACATACCGAATGTAGCCGGGGTACGGGGCAGGCAGAGGGCGACATAGTCTGCCTCAGGCAGCCGGGCGTCCATGTCGGCGTCGCTGCAGATCTCGTCATAGTGCGGCGGAATGACTGACAGGTCGCGCTTAACGCCGATCACCCGGCATCCGAATCCTTGCAGTTGTTTGGCGAGTTCGTTGCCGATGGCGCCTGCCCCTACGATAAGCACGGTCGAGCCGGAGAGTTCCCTTTGGCCGGACATCCGGATCCACTTGCCTTCCATGGTGGAGCGGACGCTGGTAGCCAGGCTCCGGCTGAGCGCAAGAAACAACATAATGACATGCTCGGCAATCTGGATGTTGAAAACGTCCTTGGAACGGGTGACGATTACATCGCTGCGAGCATAAAGCGAGGAATCCACATAAGCGTCAATCCCTGCAGACGGCGTGTGCAGCCACTGCAGGTTTTCTGCGATACGAAGACGGTCGATAGGCGGCCAGCCGTAAATCACGTTTGCCTTTCGCAGATGATTGTCTGTCAGCTCTTTTGCAGTGGGCTGCTCCACCTGAAGCGCGGGAACCTCCGCGTTCAGGAGCGCCAACTCCTTTTCGCCCAGGCTAAAAACAGGGGAACTGATCGCAAGAAGATACATGCTAACCTCCATAGTGGTATTTTGTGCGTTTGTAACATTCACCTAAGGACATACGCGCACGACGGCATTGCATCCCATCAGTAGGGCATACACAGGATCTCATGGATTTTGGTTTCGAATATTTTATTGGCGTGCGCCGGGCTCATGACGACGACCGTATCCAGTCCGCCGCCTGTACCGCCTGCACAGACAATCGGTACACCGTAGGGGATCGCGCCGTTATCCAGCGCCATCGACCCGATCTCTACCACGACTTTGACGCCCTGAGACAACATGCGCAGCGTGTGCGCGATGATCTCGGTGGGGTAGACGCCCTGAAACTTGGTGCTCATGGCGCGTTCTACGCCTGACAGCGCATGGGCTGCGGTGACAAGTTTTGCGCCATAGCGCTCCATGGCGGCGCGGTGTTCATCCTTCAGCGCGTTTTCACCTGGCTTCATCGAACCATAAGCATGGGTAACGATCACGACTTGGCCCCCGAAACCCAGTTCTTTCGCAATCTCACAAAAGCGCGCGCCAGCCGCTCCCGTAGTGGTCGATAGGACGATGGGCGCGTTGCCCATGCTGGTTGCCCGCTCGATGGCGATACGGGAAGCTTCGGCCAAATTCTCACGGCCCGGTTTTTCAAAAACTTTCATTGGTAAATCCCCCTTAAAGTCAGTTTTTCTCGTAATAGGTAGAAAGTCTATAGTGAAATTGTACGCAATTAACCGGTATGCGTCAAGAGCGCCGGGCAAACATGCTGATGCTGTCAAAGAAGGAAGTATAGTTCAGCGCTGGCACTAAATAAATAAGCCCTGCAGACTCATTCAGGCCGTGATAAGGGCAGAGGGTAGCGACCGGCAAGGCGGTAGGCGCTTTTGCATCAAAGACACCATATGGGCGCCAATCGAAGCCATAGAAAAATCACGATGATTTTTCAGGCGATGGGAGCCATGGACGGCGACTCGTCGCCGGTATGGCGTAGGTAGCTTGTCGTTTTGGTGTTTTTCCTGCATTTAGCGCCGTGCCTGCCGGATGCTGTCCCTCTGCCTTAGGTTGGCACTGAATAAGCACGCCGCTGTAAAAATCTTGTATTTTTTGCTGCAATACCATATTGATAACAAGATATAATTGTTGTATAATAGCTATTATATAACAATATCATTAAGGAATGAGGATCCGCGCTATGCAACGTAATACTGTACAGCAGCAGATTGTGTTAGACGCTCTGAAAAAGCTCCATACACACCCTACCGTCGAGGAGATACACACTGAAATCCAAAAAGAACATTCCGCCATCAGCAAACCGACCATATACCGTAACCTGCGAAAACTTGCGGCAAACGGGATAATCCGCCAGGCCTCGCTGCCAGACGGCTATGAAAGATATGATGAACGCACCGACCATCATTACCATTTCAAGTGCACGAACTGCGGTGGTATTCTGGATGTGGATATCCAATACATTGCCGATATCAATGACTCGGTGCAATTGAAATACGGCATCTCCGTCGATAAGCATGACGTCGTGTTTTCTGGAATATGTAAAAAATGCAAAACACAAAAAAGAAAATAAAAAATGGAAAAGGAGCGTAGAATTTATTTATTTCAGAATCCAATTACCCCGTAACCGGGAGATCCAGCATTGATTTTACCAAAGGCGCCACAAACAGGGATTGGTGGCCCGACGGTTTGGAACTGCGCATTCCACATCAAAACGCAAGCCACAGTAATCCTATGGAACCTGACTTTTGTCACATTAAAGAATTTTAAAGCCTGGATTTGCAGGCGGTCAAAGACGATCTGTTCGCGCTGATGACAGATTCCCAGGTCTGGCGGTCTGCGGGTGCTGGGAAACAACTATGGGGCTTAACTGCACGGCGTCCTGACAGATAAGCCGGAAACCTTGACTAATGATTTCTTTGTGAATCTCCTGGACATGGCGCTTCGACATTTAGTCCCGAAGTGCCATGCCCAGTTGTCGTTGATGTTGCCGTGTTTTGGTGATATACTACGTCATAGGGACGGCGCGGGGACGGGGGCATATCACCAACTTGTTCCAAGTATGTGACCAACTCAGGCGATTAGGGCTTCGCTTGAACTGCCCTCCTTGCATCGACGCACTGTTCGCACTCGCCCGCGAAAAAGTGAATTGCATCTTATGCTCGCTGCACTTTTCCGAAGTGTAGCCCGGTGGCGTGGACGGGGGATTACGCCGCCAACTTCGAGCCGAGCTCCCACCCCACAAAGTCTGGCGACTTTGCAGGGAACTCCGGGAGGTCCGAAGTGGCGCTAATGACTATAGAATTGAGGTGTCCATTGTGGCTGAATTAGTACTTAACACAAACACATTGCCGGAGCCGCTGTTTCGCTTGATAAAGGCGGAAAAAGTAAAGGTCAATGAAGTTAATGGCGAAATCAGGCTTACTCCAATCGTGAGTACAGCTAAAGGCTGTCCTTTGCGTGGGATGTGTGCAGATGGGAGATTATCTTCATATGCATTTATGGAACGCAAACAAGCTGAAAAGGAGCTTGAAAACTAATGACAACTTATGTGTTGGACGCTTGTGCCATGCTTGCGGTCTTATCTAATGAGCCGGGTGCGGATGTTGTTGAGGAGATTTATGAAAAAGCAGATTCGGGAGAAGTTGTACTGACAATAAACAAAGTGAATCTGCTTGAAGTCTACTATGATTTATTTCGCACATATGGCAAAGAGCGGGCTGACGAAATAGTAAATGAAATCAGGCGTTTGCCGATACAGATTTTTCATGAGATTTCTGATGATGTTTTTGCGGAAGCCGGACGACTGAAAGCGTCACATAAAATCTCTCTCGCAGACTCTATCGCACTAGCACAAACATTGGTAATAAGCGGCGAATTACTGACTGCTGACCATCACGAGTTTGATACGATTGAAGGTAATGAACCCATCGTTTTCCATTGGATCAGGTGAAGTTTTGGGTTACTGGTTGGGTAGTATTGTAAGCTGCAATATCCGTTTGAATGACGCACTACGGCTTAATTTATATTTTCTTCTTTATGTCTGTAATGGAGTTGGTATTGATTTGAATAAAAAATACAAGAACTATATAAAAGAGGCAGATAGACTTGATGCGTTTCACATAAAACGTTTAAAAGAAGATATTGAGTTGCTGTTAAACACTATACCAGGATATATTAAGACGCAAAACCAAAAAAACTTAACAGATTTCAACAGCTACTGCGAGGATCTATTTAAAGATTTGCTCAATTTTGTTTTCACGCTCGATTTACAGAACCTTAATAGTGAGGGTGACTCACACTATCCTGTTATTGATTTGGGGGATAGACAGAATAGGGTTTGTTATCAAATTACTTCCCAAAATGATAGAAGGAAAATTAAGAATACAATAAATAGATTTCAAGAAAAGCAATTATATAAAGAATACT
>WRMS01000016.1 GCA_009777025.1 Clostridiales bacterium
AACAGCCCGCCCATACTGCCTACGTGGGTGCTGGAGACGTGTACGCCGGGGAAATGGTTGGGAATCAGGTCGGCGAGGACGTCGAGGATCAAATCATGGCTGCCGATACTGACGACGGTTTGCTCAAGATCCTCCGTTCCCCGGCAGAGGATGACCTCGACTTCCGTACCGGCTTCCAGACCTTCGCGGTTCTGATCAATGACGCAAAAGCCGTCCGCCCTTACCATGGACATGGCGGCGCCGGCGCCCCTGGCAAGGGGGGAGGCTACCAACCTTGCGCCGATACGCCCGATCTTGACGCGGACATATTCGCGATGCTTGAGAGAAGAAACCAACCTTCTGGTCAGTTCTGCCCGAATGACAGGGGCGCCTGTCTGCCTGCGGCCTGTCAACTTTGCCAATATCGGCGCCGCAAAATTATCATATGCAAGATAAGCGGACACAGGATAACCGGGAACGCCAATCACCGGTTTTCCATTGACCAGGGCAAGGATAACCGGTTTGCCCGGCTTCATGGCCACGCCGTGAACGATTACTTCGCCGATTTCACGAAGGATGTGTACGCTGAAGTCTTCCCTTCCGGCGCTGGTGCCGGCGCTGATAAGGATCATATCGAAGCGCTTCGCGGCGTCGAGCAGACGTTCCCGGATCAGGTTATAATCGTCCGCTAGGGTGTCAAAGCGGGTGGGAACGCCTCCGGATTGCCGGACCAGCGCTTCGAACATGCGGGAATTTGACTCGATGATGCCGCCTTCTTTAATCTCCTCCCCGGGTTCCACCAGTTCTGTACCTGTGGGGAGGATCGCTACCTCAGGGCGTTTTCGTACCGATATCCCGGTTATGCCGCCGGACAGAAGCACGCCCAGGTCTATCGGGCGGACTTGATGCCCGCCGGGCAACAGCATTTCCCCCTGGACGATATCCTCGCCAACCGGTCGTATATGCTGCCAGGCTGGCGCCGCCGCGTGAATGACGATGGTTTTGCCGTCAATTTCTTGTATATCTTCCGCCATAATCACTGCGTCAAAAGGTGGACGGACAGGATCCCCGGTATCCACAATCAGGAAATCCTCGCCTTCTGTCAATTGAAGGGGCGATGCTTCGCCGGCGCCGTGGGTGCGGGCGCTGACGACCGCAACGCCGTCCATAGCGGCGCTGTCATATAAAGGCGAGTTAAACCGTGCAAATACCGCTTCCGCGGTAATTCTGTCCAGAGAATCGATTACGTCAATGAATTCGGTTTCCTTATTGAAATGTTGCTCCAGCGCTTCTTGAAAACGTGCCAGGGCTTCCTCGACAGGAAGGTTGGTTAAGTAGAGATTTCGTTCTGCCATTTTCTTTCCTCCGTTACCTATACTGCGTTTTGCCTATAGAACGAATTCTTGCTCAGATAATCCGATAATTCTGAACATAAACTAAAACAAGTGTACCAGGATGATCTGACCCGACGATAAACCCTCGGTATCCCTATCTACGATAAAATAACCCTTGGCTTTGGTCAAGGTGGTAATGAGGCCGGACTTCCCATAAATAGGATCCGCGATGTATTCGCTGCCTGTCCATTCCAGCGAGACAGGCCAACAGGTGAGCCTTCCCGGCGATGAAGCTACGTTTCGCGCAAGACGCGCGGGAACAGCGGGGCTTGGTGAACAGGCGCTGATTTCACAAATCAACCAGCCGAGCAGCAATTCAAACACCATCATGGCAGATACGGGATGCCCCGGCAATCCTACCAGCAGTGTCTTTGAGGCGTCGTCATATCCTAGGATCGTAGGTTTACCCGGCTTGATCGCTATACCGTGCGTGTAGACGCCGGGAGAGGATACTTTGTCTATCAGTTCTCTGGTGATATCTTTCTGCCCTTGGGAACTGCCGCCGGAAACGATGACAATGTCTCCTGCCTTCATTGCTGTTCGTAAGGCCCCTTCAAGAGCAGATTCATCGTCAGGCAGCACACCGGCGGAGATGACATGAAATCCGCTTTTTCGCGCCAATTCGGCCAGCGCAAAGGTATTGACGTCCCTGATTTGTCCCGGCGCGGGATCCTGTTGGATGGGAACCAGTTCGTCGCCTGTGGACAGAATCGTCAATCGAGGCGGACGAATTACCTTGATTGCTGTGATCCCCGCTGCCGCAAGGGCGCCTATATCCTGCGGCAGTATTCGCCTGCCTTTACGTAGCAGTAGATCGCCGGCCCTGGCGTCTTCTCCGATTTGCACGACATTCTCACCCACCGCTACGCTTGCATATACGGCAATACCGTCAGAACCGTAGACTTCGGTATATTCGACCATCACGACAGCATCCGCTCCGTCGGGTATCATACCACCGGTGGGTACCTCTGCGCATTCGCCGCTGCTTAGCGATATCTGCGCAGGTTTGCCCATTTCCACTTTGCTTTTTTCAGTAAGCAGCACCGGGATGCTCTCCCCCGCGGCGGCAGTATTGGCGGATTGGAGTGCGTAACCGTCGACGGTGGATCGGCGAAAATGTGGAATGTCTTGCCGGGCGTAAATATCCTCCGCCAGTATCCTGCCGCCTGCATCCCCGATCGGCAATGCTTCTGTGACCGCCATCCAGCTTATCACACTGGAAAGCAGCTTTTCCCGGGCGCTGTCCACTGTATCAACATCTAAAAATTCCATTTTGTTGTCTCCCGTTAACGATGCGTTTCACAACGCTGCGACTTTTTCTTATCCCAGACCCAACTCGTGCTAATCCCCGTGACTTCAATCATAGGATAAGAACCTCGTCGATCAATAGTGTACATGATTTTCTCCAACCATACAATCCTTCAAAAAAAACCTGCTGAATGCAGATATTCGTTCATCGTTTCGTTGACATTTCGACAAAATCTGTCATAATTATTATATAGGATATTTAGTATTTTCAGAAACAAGTTTTCTACATATATAATGAAATCATACAGGTTTTTATAGAAATTACAAGGAGTCCATTTTGAAATATAAAAAGCGGAGCCGGAGCTTTGCCCGCTTTTCGATAGTTTTTGTTTGCCTTTTCCTGGCGAATCCATTTACTGCTTTTAGAATAGATGCTACAGAACGGGTTTTGCCTGCGCCAAAAGAAATCCCGGATTTAGCGTTACCAGCAGCTGTAGAGCGGGCTGTCTCCATCGGCTTGATACCGGACTATACACTGCAGGATTACGCGGAGCCGGTAACCCGCGCGGAGTTTAGCGAAATGGCTGTGAAGGTCTACGAAGCCGCCACAGGCAACGTTATTGTTATGCACAGACTATTCTCCGATACAGATGACATATATGCACAGAAAATAAGTGGCATAGCGGTGGTCGACTGTGTGGAAGACGATCGCTTTCTTCCTGACGATACGATGAGCCGCGAAGAGATTATGCTGTATTTCTCACGGCTTATTATGAGAATGCGCATACCAGTTGAAAGGATGTCCCTTGCCTTTTCTGATACCGCAGATCCATCCTCCCGGGCGCCGAAAGCATCTGCGACGAAAGGGCAAGCCGTGGAAGGACTGCTTCAAATATATGATCTTGGCGTCGCGGTAAAGCTTGCGGAAATGGAAGAAATCCTGGACGAGGAGATACCTTTAGGCAAATATGAACGTACAGAAAAAGAAATTACGTTCCGGCAATATGAAGAAGAAATTATGGAGATGGTGAATGCTGAACGGAGGAAAGCCGGACTGACGCCTCTTGTCTGCTCCGAGATCCTGAATGCCGCGGCAATGGTTCGCGCCCAGGAGATAGAAAATCGCTTCTCCCATGACCGCCCGGATGGCCGATCGTTTTCTACTGTTTTTGATGATTTTCGCATTCAGTATCGGCTGCGAGGTGAAAACCTGGCCAAATACTTTCGTACATCGGAAGACTGTGTCAAAGGCTGGGTGAACTCGGAGATGCATAAACTGAACATGTTATATGAGCCGTATAGAAAAGCGGGGGTCGGCGTTCATGAGGACGCGTCCGGACGCTTGTATTGGGCTATGATTTATTCGGACTGAGGATACAGGCCGTAACGACCGGATAGCGGCAATACTCTATAATAATTCTTGCTTTTCTTAATTCACAATGCTATTCTTTTAGTAAATGGTAGCGGACACGGATTTATGCAATATTTGAGGGGGGACGCGTTTGCTGCTGATGCTCTTTGTTTTCTGGCTCATCATATCCGCTCGTCTTGACCTTGAAGTCGTGATATTCGGTGTGGTCATATCCACTTTAGTTTACTTATTCGTCCGCAGCCAAATGCATTACAGACCTGTATCGTTCAAAAAGTTCTTTTTTTATTGTTTATGTGGTTTCAAGTATGCGGTGATACTTGTTTGGGAGACTGCAAAAGCCAACGTAGCCGTGCTGCGTATCGTTTTCAGCCGCTCGATCAATATTAAGCCGCATCTTATTTTTTTCAAGCCAAGTATCAAAACAGAAACCGCAAGGGTCGTCCTTGCCAACTCCATCACCCTCACGCCGGGTACGATCACAGCCGAGATACAGGATGGAGTGTTTTGTGTTCACTGTCTTGACGAGGGGATGGGCGAGGGGATCCACGACTCGGTATTCATAAAGATGCTTAGGGAATTTGAGGAATAAGTGAATTACGGATAACGATAATTCCGGTTTTGGGGGTATAGCTGTCAAATGGAAATCATCAGCTCAGCATATCGGGGGATTCTCTGGGTAAGCGCGGCTTTTTTCGCATTAATGATTTGCGGATGCTTCATTCGAACGATAATCGGCCCGCGCTTTACCGACAGGATCGTGTCGATTAACGTTGTTTGCACGAAAGCGGTCATTCTGATTGCGGTCCTATCCTACCTGCTTGAGGAGAAAAGCCTGATTGACGTGGCGATTGTCTATGCCATGATCAATTTCCTTACTATGATTGTGCTATATAAGTGTTACCCCCTGTTCCGCCGTGAAGCCCACGAGGAAGATGAACATGAATATGACTGAAGCTATGATATTTCTTGATTGGATTCGGTTTGTTCTTGCCGCGCTGCTGATGGCAGCGGGACTCGTCGTCCTGTTTGGCGCGACCTTGGGCCTGTTCCGCTTCAATTATGTGCTCAATCGAGTTCATGCAGCGGCGACCTGCGACACATTTGGACTCCTTCTTACATTCTCTTCTCTCATCCTGGCGTTTGGCTGGGATACCTCGTCATGGAAGCTCCTGCTGATCCTTATTTTTCTTTGGTTATCCAGTCCCGTGTCTACCCATTTAATCGCGCATTTAGAGGTTGCCACGAATCCAAGGTTGGACGAACTATGCGAGGAAATTCGCCATGATGACAGTTGAAATCATACTGCTCAGTTTTCTTGTGATCGCCGCAGCGACGATTTTGCTTATGAAACGCTTGATTTCCATGGCCATCGTGTTTGCAGCATATTGTGTCGTTATGTCGGTGATCTGGATATTACTCGCATCGCCTGACCTTGCCATCACCGAAGCAGCCGTCGGAACGGGCATATCAGGCGTATTGTTTTTCATTCTTCTCAAACGAGTGAGGGTTATGGAAAAGAAAAGCGAAGAGGAAAACCGGAGGAGCGAGGATGAATAGCTGGTTTGCCAAAAACCTTTTCAGGGTGCTTTGCGCCTTTATTTGCATATGTATCGTAGCCATTCTGCTTATCACTGTATCCTGGCTGCCTGCATTCGGAGATCCGGACAGCCCCACAAACAATGAAGTATCCGCGAAATATCTTGAGGATGGCGTGGAGGATACAGGCGCTGTCAACATAGTTGCGGGTATGATATTAGACTATAGGGCATTTGACACTTTCGGTGAAACCTGCGTGTTGTTTGTTGCTGTTTGCGCCATCGTCGCGCTTATGCAAGATGATCGGAAACCGCACGCTATGGACAAACCGTCCTATGCGTCGGAGCGCCCCCGCCAGGACGCGATACTGCGCACAACCTCGCTCGTCCAGATCCCGATGATCATGATCTTCGGTTTCTATGTCATCCTCAACGGTCACCTCAGTCCGGGAGGTGGATTTTCAGGCGGCGCGATCCTCGGCTCGGCGCTGATTCTACACGCCAACGTTTATGGCGTCGAACACGCAAGCCGTTTTCTCAGTTTTAAGGTATACCGCCGCACTGTGTCTGTCTGCCTTATTTTCTACGCGCTTGCAAAGGGGTACTCCATCTACACCGGCGCGAACCATATCCGATCCGTGATCCCATTGGGGACGCCGGGCAAGCTGCTGAGCGCGGGACTTATCATGCCGCTCAACATCGCTGTGGGCTTGGTCGTGGCTTGCACAGTTTATATTATCTATATCCTTTTCAGTAAAGGGGATGAGGAGTGAATGGGAGGAAACCTTTTATCAAACTATCACGAGGTCGTTTCGATTATTCTGTTTGGAATCGGTTTTGCCGCTTTGCTGCTCAGCCGTAATCTTGTGAAGAAGTTTATCGGACTCAATATCGCCGACACCGCCGTTTATCTGTTCCTCGCGTCAAAGGGCTATGTATTGGGAAGGGCCGCCCCAATTGTAAGCGTCGGGGGCCATAATGCCGCGGATTACATTAACCCGATCCCCACGGGGCTCATCTTGACAGGAATCGTCATTTCAGTGAGCGTGACAGCCTTTGCGTTCGCGCTTATTGTCAAACTCTATAATCGATATAAAACCCTCGACCTTGACGAGATTATAGCGCTATCCCTGTTAGAAAAACCGTGAAGCGGGCACTTACCGGCGATGCGCTAGGCAAATAGGCATAGATCCGCAGACCGCAGGAGAAGGTGATTTTATCCGGCTTGTGCAAAATTTTCCGTTTATCAGCATATTTCTGCCTATTCTGTGTGCTGTGGCATGCATGCCTTTGCGCGCACAAGCATCAAAGCATATCACGTATGGTTGTCATATCGCGCTGACCCTATTGTCTGCAGCAGTGTTGGCCTTCACATTGCGCACAGGGGAAAGCTTTACCTATGCCATGGGCCATTTCCCCGCGCCGTTTGGCAACGAGATTCGCGCAGGGGCGCTCGAAGCGTTTATGGCGCTGCTGTTCTGCCTGGTCAGCCTCCTGTCAATAGCCGGAGGCCAAAGGGATATTTTCCGCGAACTGGAGGAAAATAGAATCAACGTCTTTTTGCTCATGATGAATATGCTGACAAGCGCTCTGCTGGTGATGGTATATACAAACGACCTCTTTACCGCATATATATTTATAGAGATCATTACGATTTCCGCCTGCTACATCGTCGCCGCCAGACCGGGAGGCAGACCGGCTGCAGCATCGATCGTCTATCTCATCATGAGTCTTGTAGGCTCCTGCCTTATCCTCATATCCATCGCTCTTCTCTACGGAGTTACCGGCCATTTGCTCATGCCCGGCTTGAGACAAAGCGTACGCGCGCTCGCGGCTTCCGGCGACTACAGAGTACCTCTATTTGTACTCACCGGCCTGATGACAGCAGGCTTGGCGATTAAAACGGCTCTTTTCCCGTTTCACAGCTGGCTTCCCAATGCCCATGCATCCGCGACGACAGCGGCCTCCGCCGTTTTATCCGGCCTGATCATCAAGTGTTATTTGTTCCTTTTGATCAAGCTTGCGTTCCGTACATACGGGCTTGACGTAATAGGGGAGCTGCAAATAGCGAACCTTATGCTTGTGTTCGGCGCCTTAGGGATCATCTATGGTTCCTTGATGGCAAGGCGGCAGCGGGATATCAAGCAAATGCTGAGTTACTCCTCCGTTGCGCAGATAGGCTTTATCAGCGTCGCGATAGGCCTTAACACAGAAGCGGGGATGGCGGCTGCTTGCTTCCATATTGCGGCGCATGCGGTCGGAAAGGCGATGCTTTTTGTCGCGGCGAGCGGCTTATCGGCAGCTTCCGGAAATGCCAAGGATTTCGATGCCCTGCGAGGCGCCGCCCGCAGAGATCCGCTCTCAGGCGCCGCATTTATCATCGGAGGATTGGCTATCTCAGGCATACCTCCGTTCTTTGGTTTCTTTTCAAAGATGTACTTAACGTTTGCGGCGGTGGATACGCCCATAGCGGGCATAGTCATTTTTTTGGCAGTTGTAGTGTCTACCGTGCTGAGCGCTATGTACTACTTTCCGGCTATATTATGCATACTTGAAAAAAGCGACAAGGTTCCCGAGGACCACATAGAAAAGGGCGCGTCGTCACTGGCATACCGCGCCGCTGTCGGAGCGTTTATTGCCGCTTCGCTTTTCTTAGGCTTCTTTTCCCGCCTGGTGATTTCGGTTATCGAAAAAGGACTGGCGGTCTTTGGCTGAGGCGGACTACATCACCAAACGAGGATAAAAGATGAAATCAGATTTACTTTTGATCGTTCCTATCCTACTGCCGATACTCACAGGTTTACTGACAGGTTTTTTCCGCCCGCTCGGAAAGCCTCGCTTGTTAAGGCCGTTTTTCGTGCTGTCCCTATTCCTCAACCTTGCCTTAGTGATTGCTATTTCGCTTATGCCGGAGATGAGGCTTGCACTGTTCAGCCTTGCGCAGCATATGCCGGTATTGTTTAAAGCTGACGATCCCGCTCTGTTTTTCTGTTTGCTTACGTCAGTGATGTTCCTTTTCGCGGGGATATACGGCTGTGAATACATGAAGCACGAAGGCGGAGAGAGCCGGTTTTATATGTTCTTCCTCATCGTCCTTGGCATGCTTATGGGGTTCGGGCTTTCAGGAAACCTCATAACCGTATATATATTCTTTGAAATCATGACACTATTCTCTGTTCCTCTGGTCATGCACTCGATGAAGAAGGAAGCCATTACCGCAGGCTTCAAATTTCTCTACTATTCCATCGCGGGCGCCGCGCTGGCTTTCGTTGCGATCCTATTCTTATTCACCCTTGGAATACCATTAGAGTTCACACCGGGCGGAGTGCTTAACGCCGTTAATGTCGCAGGGTCTGAGAGACAAATCCTGACCGTTACGCTACTAGCCATCATCGGATTCAGCGCAAAAGCCGGAATGTTTCCTCTGCACGCATGGCTGCCTGACGCGCATCCTGTAGCACCTGCGCCGGCAAGCGCGATTCTGTCGGGCATAATCACCAAAGCAGGCGTTTTCGCTGTGTTACGATTTGTGTTTTATCTGATTGGCGCTGACTTTATTCGGGGCAGCTGGGTGCAGACGGTTTGGCTCTCCCTTGCGTTGTTCACAGTAGCAACCGGCGCCCTGCTCGCGCTCCGCGAACCTGTGCTCAAACGCCGCATAGCCTACTCATCGATCAGCCAGGTGAGTTACATCATGTTTGGACTGGCAACCCTGACTGCGAGAGGGCTGACCGGCGCCCTGCTGCACACCGTATTTCACAGCATTATGAAGCATGCCTTGTTCTTCGCGGCGGGCGCTATCGTCATGGTGACGAAAAGAACCGAGGCGGCGGAGCTAAGGGGCATAGGGAAACAGATGCCGGCGACTATGTGGAGCTTTGCCGTCCTTGCCATATCGGTAGCCGGTATCCCGCTCTCCAGCGGATTTGTCAGCAAATGGTATATCGCTACAGGCGCATTATCCGCCGAAATAGGCTTTTTTGCATGGCTTGGCCCAGCGATTCTGCTATTCAGCGCGCTGCTATCCACCGCGTACCTGCTGTCCATCGCCATCGACGCGTTATATGATCCCGAACAGAGGAACGCGCCGGGCATACGCGACCCGGGTATGCTTATGCGGGCGCCGATCATCCTGTTTGCCGCAGCAGCTATTATACTCGGCGTGATACCCGGTTTCCTGATCTCGTTTTTCGAGACAATCGCGATCGCGGTAACATAAGGAGTTTAGAATTAGGAACGAGGATTAAGGAATGAAAGTAAAATGAGAGTTGCCCAATCACTGATCGCTGCTGCTGTGTTCTGGCCAATGCTGGCAGCCGCCGCGGGGTATGCAATAGGGAAAAAAAGTCGGCGCGCGCGCGACGCTTTCGTATTCTGCGCCTGCGTGATCGCGCTTTTGCTGAGCATGTCTCTTTCCTTATGGCATTCTGACGCCAAACTAGGGCTTGTTGGTATCGGAGGGGTTCAGCTGCAATTTATGCTCGACGGCTTTCGCACTATTTTGGTTTGTGCAGCAGTGTTTCTATGGATCGTTACAACCCTTTTCTCCCCGGAATACTTTTCGGGAAAGCAAAGTCCTGAGCGCTACTGGCTATTCAACATGATGACCCTCGGCGCAGTTACCGGCTTTTTTTATTCCGCTGATTTTTTCACCGCGTTTATATTCTTTGAGATTACGTCGCTTACCTCCTATACAATGGTAGCGCATGAGGGAAACCCTGTCGCCCTACGTGCCGCAGAGACCTATCTCGCGGTAGCGATTATCGGTGGGCTGTCGATTCTGATGGGCATGCTTCTGCTTTGGCAGCGCATGGGAACACTTGCATTCGCCCTTCTTTATGACGCCTGCACAGCTATGCCGGATAAGTCTGCGCTTTATCTGCCCGGATCACTCATGCTTGTCGGATTTGGCGCAAAAGCCGGGCTTTTTCCGCTGCATATCTGGCTGCCAAAAGCGCACCCTGTCGCCCCGGCGCCTGCAAGCGCGCTTCTCTCCGGGATACTGACCAAAACCGGAGTGTTCGGTGTAGCGCTCGTCAGCTGCTATCTGTTTCCGGCTGACGAGAAGTGGAGCGTAACGCTTTTGGCTTTCGCCGCGATCACCATGCTGTTAGGCGCCGTGTTGGCTGTTTTTTCCAATGACCTTAAGCGGACCCTGGCTTGCTCGTCTGTTTCCCAAATAGGCTTTATCGTCATTGGCGTCGCGATGCAAGGTCTTCTTGGAGATCACAACGGGATAGCGGTTCGCGGCACAGTTTTGCATATCGTTAACCATTCGCTTGTGAAGCTTGTTTTGTTTATCGCGGCGGGCGTCATTTATAGGAACCGGCATGAACTGGCTCTTGACAAACTCAGAGGGTATGGCAGAGGTAAACCGCTCTTGTGTTTTGTGTTCCTTATGGGCGCACTGGCCTTGGGCGGTTTGCCATTTTGGAGCGGCTATATCAGCAAGACGCTTCTGCACGAAAGCATAGTTGAGGGAATACATATTTTCGCAGGGTTTCCGCTTGCAATCTTTTTGCATGCGTTGGAAATCGCGTTCATTGTTACCGGTGGCTTGACTGTCGCGTATATGTTGCGGCTGTGCATCACGCTTTTTGTAGAAAAGGGCGATGCAGAGGAAAAAAGCAAACCGTACGTCAGCCGCAGATCCGCTGTCACTTTGGTTATCACTGCGACGTTGCTTCCTTTCTTTGGGATACTGACGGGGCTGACAGACACGCTTGCTGACAGCGGCAGCGGGTTTTTCAACGGGTACGCCGTTTATCAGGCTGTTGCGTATTTCGCCTGGGTCAACCTGAAAGGTGTAATAATATCTTTTGCTATCGGAATAGCGGTCTACATCCTGATCATTCGTGGCTTACTTATCCGGCACAGAAATGACGGTGCTATTATACGCATCGTCGAATGGCCCGGATGGCTCGACATGGAGGACTTGCTATACCGTCCCCTGCTTCGGGGCCTGGTTTTGTCCGCTGCAGATCTTGTGCGTATCGTGTCGTCTCTGCCCGACATGCTCGCGCGCGGGTTGATTTCCTCCGCGACATTGTTAGCAAGCGCGGCGTCGCTGCCTGATCGATCGGCGCAGGCGATACTTCACTATTCGCATCCACCCGAAAAAGAGCCAAATATTACCAATCGATTCTCTGTCGGGCTCATTCTGGTCGGCCTTGGTATATGCGCGTCGTTAATCTATGTGCTGATCCATGCGTTATAGTACTGAGCGCTTATTTGCGGAGAAAAACAATTTCACAAGCTTCTTGACAGAGAGAATCCCTTGTGATAAAGTTTAGGAGATTTGGATGAATTCCTCTACTATTAATAGTTGTGCGCATGGGGAGGTGTGAAAAATGCGGGTGAATATCATTTTGGCCTGTAACGAGTGTAAGCAGAGAAATTACACCAGCGACAAAAACAAAAAGACAAATCCGGACCGTCTTGAACTGAATAAATATTGTAAATTCTGTAAGACAAAGACGGCGCACCGGGAGACCAGATAATACTCTTTCTTAGGGTTTTGTATAGGAGTGTATAAAATGGCGGTTGCAAAAAGCGATAAGCCAAAACTGATGGAACGGATGAAAAGATCTGTCCGCGGTATGGTGCAGGAAATGAAAAGAGTGCATTGGCCGGGCAAACGGGATCTGGTGGTATATACCGCTGCAGTAATCGGCGTCAGTTTGGCTGTGGCAATATTTATTTATCTCCTGGATTCAGGCGTTGGCACGGTCATGGGATTTCTTCTGGATCTGGGCAGGTAACTATGGATAAGTACTGGTACGTGATACACACCTATTCAGGATATGAAAACAAGGTGAAAGCCAATCTGGAAAAACGCATGGAATCCATGAATGTGGAAGATAAAATTTTCCGGATCATGGTGCCCATTGAAGACGAAGTAGAATACAAGGACGGTCAGCGAAAGATCAATCACAAGAAAATGTTTCCCGGTTACGTTTTGGTTGAGATGATCATGACAGACGAAACCTGGTATGTCGTACGCAATACCCCCGGCGTTACCGGCTTTGTAGGGGCTGGCAATAAACCAATCCCGCTGAAGACGGAGGAGGCGACGCAGATTCTGCGTTACATGGGGATGGATGAAATGCGGACCAAGGTTGAATTTGAACTGGGCGAGTGGGTACGTATAACGTCTGAACCTTTTCTGGGGCTGGACGCTTCCATTCAGGACGTTAACGGAGATAAAGGCAAAGTTAAAGTCATGGTGAACATGTTTGGCCGGGAAACCTTGGTCGAACTGGATTTCGGACAGGTCCAGAAGCTGGACTAAGGCTCCGCTAACCGAAGATCGGGGGACGTATACGTTCCGGGTCGCGAGCGGCAGCGCATCATGGTGTTGAGGAGGTGTGACATTATATGGCAAAAAAAGTCGTGGGGTTTATTAAACTGCAATGCGCCGCAGGAAAAGCCAATCCGGCGCCTCCCGTCGGGCCGGCTCTCGGACAGCACAGTGTAAATATTATGCAGTTTTGCAAAGAGTTCAATGAAAGAACCGCTAGCCAGGCAGGGCTGATTATTCCGGTGGAAATCACGGTTTACGCGGATCGTTCGTATACCTTCATTTGTAAGACACCGCCAGCTTCCGTCCTGCTTAAAAAAGCTGCCGGCATCGAGACCGCGTCAGGAGAACCCAATCGCGTGAAAGTTGCGAAAGTGCCGCGGGACAGAGTCCGGGAAATCGCAGAGGCCAAGATGGAAGATCTGAACGCCGCTTCCCTTGAAGCCGCCATGCGTATGGTGGAAGGTACTGCCCGCAGCATGGGCATAAGCGTCGAGGACTAACGCGTATTGCGGAAGGATAAGGAAGTGATCAAATGCCAAAACACGGCAAGCGTTATAGCGACGCGATGAAAAAAATTGAGAAAGATACGCTGTACGACCCGGATGATGCGATTCGTCTGGTCAAGGAAATTGCAAATGCCAAGTTTGATGAAACCATTGATCTGGCATATCGATTGGGTATTGATCCGAGGCATGCCGACCAGCAGGTCAGAGGCGCCGTCGTATTACCGCATGGTACGGGAAAAAGCCAGTCGGTTCTTGTTTTCGCCAAAGGAGACAAGGCAAGAGAGGCGGAAGAAGCCGGCGCGGATTATGTAGGCGCGGAGGAATTGGTGGAGAAGATCCAGGGCGGCTGGACTGCGTTTGACGTCGCTATCGCAACGCCTGATATGATGGGACAGGTGGGGAAACTGGGCAAACTCCTTGGCCCTAAAGGTTTGATGCCGAACCCGAAAGTGGGTACGGTGACAATGGACGTCGCGAAAGCCATCGCGGATGTCAAAGCGGGGAAAGTGGAGTATAGGGTGGAGAAAACCGGGATTATCCATGTTGTGATCGGAAAAGCCTCCTTTGAACATGAGCAGTTGATGGAAAACTTCAGAACCATGAGCGATACCATCAACAGAGCAAAGCCTCCAGGTGCGAAAGGACAGTACATCAGGAGCGTCGCCGTCTCGTCCTCCATGGGCCCCGCAGTGCGGATAAGCCCGTTGAAAGTCGTGTAAAAAGTCGTATAAACGGAAGAGTAACGTACAATAAATCACCAATTCTCCTACTGTAGACAGCTGGTGTTGCGTAAACCCGGGTTGGGAACGC
Organism: Clostridiales bacterium; assembly: GCA_009777025.1. Taxonomy (GTDB): domain Bacteria; phylum Bacillota; class Peptococcia; order DRI-13; family UBA5745; genus WRMS01. Next base: position 14,148 of record WRMS01000016.1, read on the forward strand.
GACGTAATGGGCGGATAGCCGGCCGGCCGAGGTGGGTATCAGAACGAATGAATAAGCAGACAAGCCGGACGGAGAGAAGATAATCCGGCGGTTACGGACCGGATCGATACCGGTTGCGGCAGAATCTGCTTAAGCATAGAATCTGGACCCTCCGTGTGTCTGCGGAGGGTTTTATCATCATCCTGCTCTTGGAAAGGAATAGGGAAGAAAGGAGGAACTGTTTTGGGAAGTCGCGGAGAAAAAGAGCAATTTGTCGAAGAAATTAAGGAAAAACTGGGACAGGCAAAATCTGTTATCCTGGCCGATTACACCGGTATAACCGTAAAGGAATTTACCGTTCTGCGCGCGCAACTCAGAAAGGAAGGCGTCGAACTGCAGGTCATGAAGAATACGCTGGGAAAAATTGCTGCCGAGCAATTTGGCGTGGAAGATGCTGCCCAATATCTGACAGGTCCCACAATCTGGGCATTCAGCATGAAGGATCCCGCTAGCGGTCCGAAGATACTGAAAACGTTTGCCAGAACAAATCCAAGGATGGTGCTGAAAGGCGGCTTTTTGGAGAAGAAAGGCTTTGGACAGGCGATGGCGGAAAGCTTGGCGGATCTGCCTTCCAGAGAAGTGCTGCTTGCTAAGGTCGCCGGGATGCTGCAGGCGCCGATGACCGGTCTTGTACGGGTTATGCAGGGACCGATCAACAAGCTCGGCTACGCGCTGGAAGACTATCGCAAAACCCGGGAAGAATCCGCCTAATCGGGCGCTTGGCGAAAAAACGGATACTTCACGGCAATTAGCCCTGCTGCACCTCTTGCGCTTGTAGGTGCAGCGCCCCATGTACCATTCACCTAAGGCTGCACTTTTCGCTGTTATGGGTGCAGCATATCGCAAGAATTGAGGAGGAGGAAATCCCATGTCAAAAACCACTGAAGTGTTGGATATCGTAAGAGGGTTAACAGTTTTGGAGCTGAATGACCTGATTAAGGCTTTTGAGGAAGAATTCGGCGTATCCGCCGCCGCTCCCGTAGCAATGGCCGCCGCCCCCGCAGCCGGCGCCGCAGCCGATGCGGTAGCCGCCGAGGAACAGTTTGAATTCGACGTGATTCTGCTTGCCCCGGGCGAGAAGAAGATTAACGTGATTAAGGTTGTGCGCGAGATCACTGGCCTGGGACTTAAGGAAGCTAAGGATCTGGTTGACGGCGCGCCCAAGCCTGTCAAAGAGAAGGTCGCTAAAGATGAAGCCGATTCGGTGAGGGCGAAGCTGGAAGAAGCCGGCGCCAATGTCGAAGTGAAATAAGGCAGCGCCTTACCAGACCACTGGCGGAAAACGTTTTTGCTGAACCGCTCCCGGAGTCTTTGCCCCGCGGAGCGTTTTCCATTGTACACGTGAATGAATCTTCGTTGAACACAGGATTCGGGCTCATGCTGAAAAAAGTATTGCCGCGTGAAAAAATGCTTGTCAAACCTAAGAAATTTCAATATTATAGAGTCATGTTATGGTATTTACACCAATCAACCATGGAGCCAGGCACTGTACAGAAAGTGAGACTTCCACGCGCTTGGGGGTTGTTGGCGGCAGCCCGCTTTAGCAAGGAGGAGCAATATTGGGTTGGCTGAAAGGAATCGACCGGAGAATCTTTAGTTTTACTCTTCGCTTTTCACAAGAAAGCTTTATACATAAAGGCATGCGCCTGATCAGCCGAAGCGGCGACTGGGGCGTTGTTTGGTTATGCACTTGTCTTGTCATGCTCATTTGGCCGCAAAACCGCCGGACGATAGAGCTGTGTATGATTGCGCTGCTCATTACTACTGTTCTGGGAGAGGGTATACTGAAGCGTGTTTTTCGCAGGCCGAGGCCTTATGTTACGCACGGCCCGATAACGCTTTCCATACCCAAACCGAACAGCTTTTCGTTTCCTTCCGGTCATACGGCTTCTTCTATCGCCTGCGCCAGGATACTGGCGTCGTTACATCCATTGGCCGCATGGGCAGCCTTTGGATATGCGGGGCTGATGGGCATTTCACGGGTTTACTTGAAAGCCCACTACGTTTCGGATGTACTCGCAGGCGGCTTGATCGGCTTGGCCTGCGCCGAAGCTGTCCGCTGGTTTTTTCGCTGAAGCGATACAGCAGCATAGGCTTGCATGCTTGTTCACGAAATGTTCACATTATCCTACTTGACAGTGATTCTGCTATGTGTTTATAATATCTAATGCGCCTCTTTGAGACGCGGCAACAAAGCATATGAGAATTCTACAGGATGGTGAATCATTCCATTCTTAATAAACTTAAAATAGATGTACACCCGGTTTCAGGCAAGGTTCGCGTACCTTGCTATTATGCTATGTGCATAAAAAAAGAATGATCGCTTGTATCCATGACAAAAACAGGGTATAGGGATGGCGCGTGTACGCTTGTAAATAGAATTTGATGCGAGGTGAATCATTGATGGGGCAGATTGAGGAAACAAAGCTGCGTGAACGAAGAAGTTTTGCCCGAATCAAGGAAGTCCTGGAGATGCCGAACCTGATTGAGGTTCAGCAGGATTCCTACAGCTGGTTCCTGGAAGTAGGCATTCGTGAAATGTTTCAGGATATTTCGCCGATCCAGGATTTCACAGGAAATCTGGTTTTGGAGTTTATCGACTATAATTTGGGAGAACCCAAATGGCAAGTAGCGGAATGCAAGGAACGCGACGCTACTTATGCGGCTGCGTTAAGAGTGAAAGTACGTCTTATTAATAAGGAAACCGGAGAGGTAAAGGAACAAGAAGTCTTTATGGGGGATTTTCCCCTGATGACAGAAAAGGGAACCTTTATTATCAACGGCGCGGAGCGGGTGATCGTCAGTCAGTTGGTTCGGTCGCCCGGGGTCTACTATGACGAAGCGATGGATCCCAGCGGAAAGAAACTCTTCAGCGCTACGGTAATCCCAAACAGAGGCGCATGGCTTGAGTTGGAGACGGATATTAACGACGCCATCCATGTCCGCGTGGACAGAACGCGCAGGCTACCGGTCACCGTGCTACTTCGGGCCTTGGGCTATGGTTCAAACAGTCAGATCAAAGGACTTTTTGGCGATGATGAGCGGATTTTGCTGACGCTGGAAAGAGATCATACCGAAAACGAAGAAGACGCCCTCATTGAAATCTATAAGCGTCTCCGTCCGGGTGAACCTCCTACGGTGGAAAGTACGCGTTCCTTGCTCAATACCCTGTTCTTTGATCCAAAGCGCTATGACCTGGCCCATGTTGGCCGGTATAAGCTGAATCAAAAGTTGAAAATGGATATCTCCGATAAAATCCGCTGTCTTACAAAAGAGGATATCGTGGAGTCTATCCGTTATCTAATCCATTTGATGAACGGTGAAGGCAGAACCGATGACATCGACCATTTGGGCAATCGCCGGATGCGCGCCGTAGGGGAACTGCTGCAAAACCAGTTCCGTATCGGCTTGTCCCGTATGGAACGGGTCGTTCGGGAAAGGATGACGATCCAGGATGTAGAGGTCATTGCCCCTCAGGCATTGATCAATATTCGCCCTGTCGTTGCTGCGATTAAAGAGTTTTTTGGTTCGAGTCAATTATCACAATTTATGGATCAGACGAATCCTTTGTCTGAACTGACCCATAAGCGCCGCCTTTCCGCCCTTGGCCCCGGAGGCTTATCCAGAGAAAGGGCCGGTTTTGAAGTCCGCGACGTCCATCATTCCCACTATGGTCGGATGTGTCCTATTGAGACGCCTGAAGGGCCGAACATCGGCCTCATCGGATCGCTCAGCACCTATGCGCGCGTCAATGAATACGGCTTTATCGAGACGCCTTATCGCCTGGTGGACAGGGAATCCCATAAAGTAACCGAAACGATCCACTATTTAGACGCTACGGAAGAGGACGAATATGTGATTGCCCAAGCGAATATGGAATTGGATGACGATGGGGCCTTTCTATCCAACAGGATACAGGCGCGTTTCGGCAGCGAAATCATGATTGCGACGCCGGAAAGGGTGGAGTACATGGATGTTTCGCCAAAGCAATTGGTATCCATTGCGACGGCGATGATTCCTTTCCTGGAGCATGACGACGCGAACCGCGCGTTAATGGGCGCGAACATGCAGCGTCAGGCGGTGCCGCTGTTGCGGACAGAGGCTCCCTATGTGGGAACGGGAGAGGAGAAGAAGGCTGCCAGGGATTCCGGGGTTACGATTATTACAAAGGCTTCCGGAACGATTGCCCGGGTAACGGCGGATGAGATCCGGGTCGAAGACGATGAAGGCGAATCTATACGCTATAGACTGACAAAGTTCTCCCGCTCCAATCAAGGCACCTGCATCAATCAGAAGCCGATTGTAAAGAAAGGGCAGCGGGTGAGCGCCGGGGAGATTATTGCCGACGGTCCTTCGACGGATCATGGTGAACTGGCGCTGGGTCGCAATATACTGGTGGCGATGATGACCTGGGAAGGCTACAATTACGAGGACGCTATGCTCATCAGCCAAAAACTGGTTAAGGAAGACTTCTTTACATCCATTCATATCGAAGAGTATGAATGCGATTCGCGGGACACGAAACTTGGCGCAGAAGAAATTACCCGAGACATTCCCAATGTATCTGACGATGTATTGAAAGATCTGGATGACCGGGGCATCATCCGCATTGGCGCCGAAGTGCGGCCGGGAGATATACTGGTTGGCAAAGTCACGCCAAAAGGCGAAACGGAATTAACAGCAGAAGAAAGGCTCCTTCGCGCTATATTTGGCGAGAAGGCCAGGGAGGTCAGAGATACTTCCCTTCGCGTACCCCATGGCGAAGCCGGAAAAATCGTGGATGTGAAGGTCTTTACCAGGGAAAACGGCGATGAACTGTCTCCGGGCGTCAATCAAGTGGTGCGGGTGTATATCGCGCAGAAACGCAAGATTTCCCAGGGTGACAAAATGGCCGGCCGTCATGGCAATAAAGGCGTCATTTCCAGGATTCTTCCGGAAGAGGATATGCCTTTCCTGCCCGACGGAACGCCTGTGGAAATTGTTTTGAATCCTCTGGGCGTACCTTCTCGTATGAATATCGGTCAGACCCTGGAAACCCATTTAGGCTGGGCTGCCCAGGCTTTGGGTTATTCGTTCGCTACGCCGGTGTTTGACGGCGCTACCGAGGAGAATATCCTCGAGGAATTGGATAAAGCCGGCAGGCCGAAAAACGGAAAGACGGTGCTCTACGACGGGAGGACCGGGGAACCTTTTGATAATGAGATTACTGTGGGTATTATGTATATCATGAAACTTGCCCACTTGGTGGATGATAAAATCCACGCCCGTTCAACCGGACCCTATTCGCTGGTGACACAGCAGCCTCTCGGCGGTAAGGCGCAGTTTGGCGGTCAGCGTTTCGGTGAAATGGAAGTTTGGGCTTTGGAAGCCTATGGCGCCGCCTATACGCTCCAAGAGATCCTGACGGTAAAGTCTGACGATGTGGTAGGCCGGGTTAAGACCTACGAAGCGATCGTGAAAGGGGAAAACGTCCCGGAACCGGGCGTGCCGGAATCCTTTAAAGTGCTGATCAAAGAATTGCAGAGCCTGTGTCTGGACGTCAAGGTGCTATCGGAATACAACGAGGAAATTGAGATAAAGGAATTGGAGGACGATATCGCGGAATCCGCCAGAGAGTTTGGTTTGGATCAGGCTGTGTCGGAGAGGCGCGCGACGGATTCCCGTGCTTTAGATGAAAACAGTTTTGATCGGGAAGATATGGAGAATGACGATGGGGACAATGTCTATTTTGCCGACCAGATTGTAACTTTTGACACCAGCCAGGAAGATACGGAAGAGAGCTTTGAACCAGCGGAATCCTTTGAACCGGCGGAATCCTTTGAACCGGTGGAATCCTTTGAACTGGATAGTTTGAACAAGGCGGAGGACGATCTGGATGAGGAAGTCTTTAGCAATGCGGAAGAGGATTTGAAGCAGGAGGTTTTTGATGCGTCCGCGGATGATCCGGAGACGGCGGTATTCGACGACGGTCCTGAAAAAACCCTCGATACGATACTCGATGATTGAGATTACAGATGAAGTACAAACCAAGGAAGGAGCGGGGTTGATCGATGTTAGATGTAAACAACTTTGACAGGATGCGTATCGGTTTGGCTTCTCCGGAGCAGATGCTGGACTGGTCCAGCGGAGAAGTGAAGAAGCCGGAGACCATCAATTACCGCACTTTGAAACCGGAACGGGACGGATTATTCTGCGAGCGTATTTTTGGGCCTACGAAGGACTGGGAGTGCCATTGCGGCAAATATAAACGGGTCCGCTATAAAGGAATTATTTGTGACCGCTGTGGTGTGGAAGTAACCAAAGCGAAAGTGCGCCGCGAACGGCTGGGGCACATCGAACTGGCGGCTTCCTGCTCTCATATATGGTATTTTAAGGGCATTCCCAGCAGAATGGGCCTTATATTGGATATTTCTCCCCGCCTTCTGGAGAAGGTGCTCTACTTTGTGTCCTATATCGTGACAGATCCCGGCGATACGCCTTTGATGAAGAAACAGCTTTTGACAGAAACAGAATATCGGGAGTATAAGGAGCGTTTTGGCGGTCGTTTTGAAGCCGGAATGGGAGCGGAAGCGATTAAGGTTCTGTTGGAAGAAATGGATCTGGACGAAATGGCCTATGAACTGCGGCAGGAACTGCGGGAGACTTCCGGGCAAAGGAAGATCCGGGCTATCCGGCGTCTGGAAGTCGTGGAAGCATTCAAAAATTCCGGCAATCGGCCGGAATGGATGATCATGGATGTGGTGCCTGTGATTCCGCCCGAACTGCGCCCGATGGTGCAACTGGACGGCGGGCGATTTGCCACATCAGACTTGAACGATCTATATCGAAGGGTGATCAATCGAAATAACCGGCTGAAAAGACTGTTGGATCTGGGCGCGCCGGACATAATCGTCCGCAATGAGAAGAGAATGCTTCAGGAAGCGGTAGACGCGCTGATCGATAACGGCAGGCGGGGACGCCCGGTCACCGGCAGCGGAAACCGTCCGCTGAAATCCCTGAGCGATATGCTGAAGGGAAAGCAAGGCCGCTTCCGCCAAAACCTTCTGGGCAAGCGGGTGGACTATTCCGGACGTTCCGTAATCGTCGTCGGCCCTGAATTGAAGATGCATCAATGCGGCCTGCCGAGGGAAATGGCCTTGGAGCTTTTTAAGCCTTTTGTGATGAAAAAGCTGGTCAATGAAGGCCACGCGCATAACATTAAGAGTGCCAAACGGATGGTGGAGCGTGTCCGCGAAGAGGTTTGGAAGGTACTCGAAGAAGTCATCCAGGATCACCCCGTACTGTTAAATCGCGCGCCGACTTTGCATCGCTTGGGCATTCAGGCCTTTGAACCCGTGTTGGTAGAAGGGCGGGCGCTGCAGCTCCATCCCCTGGTTTGCACGGCGTATAACGCTGACTTTGACGGCGACCAGATGGCCGTCCATGTACCCTTATCCGCGGAAGCCCAGGCGGAAGCCCGTCTGCTTATGCTGGCGGCGAACAATATCTTAAACCCCAAGGACGGGAAGCCTGTCTGTACACCAACGCAAGACATGGTGATGGGCTCCTATTATCTGACGGGGGAGAAGACAAACCCTGAACGGGGCGACAGGATGCCGATATACAAGGACAGGGACGAGGCGATCTACGCTTACGAGCAGGACGCGGTGAATCTACAGGAGCCTATCCGGGTGCGTGTTGAAGGCGGACAGATACAAACAACAGTCGGACGTCTGATTTTTAACCAGGTCATCCCGGATGAATTGGGCTTTTTTAACCAGGTTGTAGGAAAAAAAGAATTGGGCAAGATCGTCGCCAAGTGTTTTCAGTTGCTGGGTAATGCCAGAACCGCGGAAATGCTGGACGGCATCAAGAAGCAGGGCTTCGACTACTCGACGAGAGCCGGTATCACGATCGGCGTATCCGATATTAAAATACCGGAAAAGAAAAGTGTTATACTGAGGGCTGCCGAGGAGAAGGTCGAGCAGACACAGAATCAATACCGCAGAGGTTTGATTACGGAAGAGGAACGGTATAATCTGGTTATCGAGATTTGGAACCAGTCTACCGAAGAGGTTAAGGATGCGCTTCTCGAAACAATGGATACGTTCAATCCCGTCTATATGATGGCGAATTCGGGCGCCAGAGGGAATATCCCCCAGATAAGGCAATTGGCCGGTATGCGCGGCCTGATGGCGGATCCCACAGGGAAAACCATTGAAGTGCCCATTAAATCCAACTTCCGGGAAGGACTGACGGTGCTGGAGTACTTTACTTCTACCCACGGCGCCAGAAAAGGCCTCGCGGATACTGCGCTGCGAACGGCTGACTCCGGTTATTTGACCAGGCGGCTGGTAGACGTGGCCCAGGATGTGATCGTCAGGGAGGACGACTGCGATACCGGCATGGGAATATGGGTTGATGATATCAAAGACGGTAAGGAATCGATCGAGCCCTTGCTTGAGCGCCTGGTTGGCCGCTTTACGATGGAAAACGTCGTGCATCCGGAAACCGGTGAAATCATTGTGGAAGCCAATACGGAAATTATGGAAGAGCAGGCGGAAGCCATCGTGGAAGCCGGCATACAACAGGTTTATATCCGTTCTGTGCTGACCTGCCATTCCCGCTACGGCGTCTGTCGCCGTTGTTATGGCAGAAATCTGGCTACGGGACAGCATGTGGAGATTGGAGAAGCGGTGGGTATTATTGCCGCGCAATCCATCGGAGAGCCCGGTACCCAATTGACCATGCGCACCTTCCATACCGGCGGCGTAGCAGGCGACGATATTACCTCCGGATTGCCTCGTGTAGAGGAGCTGTTTGAAGCCAGGAAACCCAGAGGGCAGGCTGTGATCACGGAGAATGAAGGTACGATCCATATCACCGAAGTGCGAGGGCGCAGGGAAGTGGAAGTCCTTACGGATGACGGAGAGAAGGAAATATACGCCATTCCGTATACATCCAGGCTTAAGGTCGGTGAAGGAGAGACGGTTGACGCCGGGCAGGAGTTAACAGAAGGCTCCATCAATCCCCATGATCTCCTGAAGATAAAGGGGATGAAAGGCGTTCAGTTGTATCTGCTGCGGGAGGTACAGAAAGTCTACCGCTTCCAGGGCGTGGATATCAACGATAAGCATATTGAGGTGATGATCCGTCAGATGCTTCGCAAGGTTAAGGTAGAAGAAGCCGGGGATACGGAGTTGTTGCCGGGCGGTATCATTGACGTCTTTGAGTTTGAAGAAGAGAACAGGCGAGCACAGGAGTGGGGCGGCGAAGAAGCCGTAGCGAAACCTGTGCTGCTGGGCATCACCAAGGCTTCTTTAGCTACGGATTCGTTCCTTTCCGCAGCATCGTTCCAGGAAACGACCAGGGTTCTGACGGAAGCCGCGATTAAAGGCAAGATGGATCCTCTGCTCGGGCTCAAGGAGAACGTAATTATCGGCAAGTTGATCCCTGCCGGTACAGGGATGTCCCGCTATCGGGATATTCAGATCCATTCGGAAGGGGCGCCTTACGAAGACTATCATTCGACAGCGTATATGCAGGATATGTACCGGGACATGGAAGACGACGAATTTGCTGATTTTGGTTTTGGGGACGAGGATGAAGCAGAGGACTTCTCCGGGCTTGACGATGAACTGCCGGATGAAGGGGATATGCCGAAAGAGCTGGATATACTGGATGAAGAAGAGTACCAGGACGAGGAAGTAGATTTTGCCGATACCAATCCGATCTTAGCGGTGCTGGACAAACGGGGAGGCCTCCGTACGCTGGAGGATGAGATCGACGATCCGGAGGAGCTTGAAGGGAAAGAACCGGAGAAGCTTGACGAAGCGGAGGAAGATCTAGACGTTCTGGAGGAGATGGAGGAACCGGAAGACTTGGACATTCTTGAAGAATTGCCCGAACTGGAAGACTTGGATGAACTCAACGATTTGCGTCCTCTGGACGAGCTGAACGACTTCGAGGATTTAGATGAATAACTATTGACATATGCTTACGCATAATGATAAAATTCTTTGGTAACTTTCTCGAAAAATCCACATCCTATATATGATAGAGGAAGGAGGAAAAGGGATGCCAACTATAAACCAAATGGTAAAACAGGGCAGGGAAGCTGTCGTCAAAAAGCCAAAGGCGCCGCAATTAAGAAGTTGTCCGCAGAAGCGAGGCGTCTGTACCCGCGTTTACACGACAACGCCAAAGAAGCCAAACTCCGCTTTGCGAAAAGTTGCCCGTGTCCGTCTGTCCCATGGTTTTGAAGTGACTACCTATATTCCGGGTATCGGACACAATCTGCAGGAACACTCCGTCGTTTTGGTTCGGGGCGGCAGGGTGCGGGACCTTCCGGGTGTACGGTATCACATTATACGGGGCGCCCTGGATACCGCCGGCGTATCCAGCAGGAACCAGGGCAGATCAAAATACGGCGCGAAACGGCCCAAATCCGGTACAGCCAGAGTTTAGCTTTAGGCCAAGTTGGGAGTCAGCATCTGCGTTGTCATGGAGAAACCGGGCGATCGCTGAGAAGTTGAAATGCTGAGGAGGAAGTCGATATGTCCAGAAAAGGAGCGGCGCCCAAGAGGGAAGTATTGCCGGATCCGATTTACCAGTCGATGCTGGTAACCAAGCTGATTAACAAAATTATGTATGACGGCAAAAGAGGCGCCGCAGAGAAGGCGCTGTACAGCGCGTTAACCTCTGTTGAATCCAAAACCGGCAAAAACGGTTTGGAAGTGCTGGAGACAGCCTTAAAAAATATCATGCCGACACTGGAAGTCAAGGCGCGCCGTGTGGGCGGCGCAAACTATCAAGTGCCGATAGAAGTCAGGCCTGACCGGAGAGAGACCTTGGGTATCCGCTGGCTGGTGACGAATGCGCGCAGACGCGGTGAGAAGAATATGGAAAGCCGCCTCGCAGGCGAGATCATGGACGCCGCCAACAATACGGGAGCGGCAGTGAAGAGAAAAGAAGACACGCATAAAATGGCTGAAGCAAACAGGGCTTTTGCACATTATCGCTGGTAATGGAGGAAACAGCCTTGAGCCGGGAATTTCCGCTTGAAAAAATAAGAAATATTGGAATCATGGCGCATATCGACGCCGGCAAAACGACTACCACAGAGCGGATTCTCTTTTATTCCGGTAGAATCCATCGCATGGGAGAGGTTCATGACGGCGCCGCTACGATGGATTGGACGATCCAGGAACAGGAAAGAGGGATAACGATAACCTCCGCCGCTACAACATGTCAATGGGGCGATCATCGGATTAATATTATAGACACGCCTGGGCACGTTGACTTTACAGTAGAGGTAGAGCGCTCGCTTCGTGTGCTGGATGGCGCAGTGGCTGTGTTTTGCGCAGTTGGAGCCGTACAGCCTCAGTCCGAAACGGTATGGCGGCAAGCCGACAAGTACTGTGTTCCCCGGATTGCCTATATCAACAAAATGGATCGGGTAGGCGCAGACTTTTTTCGGGTCATTGACATGATGCGGGAACGGCTGAAGACAAAGGCGATACCCATCCAGTTGCCTATAGGTTCGGAAGCGGATTTTAAGGGTATCGTCGATCTGGTCAGAATGCAAGCGGAGATATACACGGATGATGCGGGCAAAGATTTCGAAATCACGGAAATCCCGGCAGATATGCGGGAACAGGCGAATGCGTATCGGGACATTCTCATCGAAGCCGTAGCGGAAGAAGACGACGCGCTCGCCGAGAAATATCTGGAAGGCGACGAGATCACGGAAGAGGAACTCATCCGGGGAATACGACTCGCGACGATTAATGTGAAGATTACACCGGTGGTATGCGGTTCCTCGTTTAAGAACAAAGGGGTTCAGCCAATGCTGGACGCGGTTGTCGATTATTTACCCTCGCCCCTTGATATACCGCCTGTGGGTGGAATCGATCCGGACTCTTACGATGAAGCGGAGAGAAAGGCGGATGATGAAGAGCCGGCGGCAGCGCTGGTGTTTAAAATTACGACGGATACCCATGTGGGAAAACTGTCCTATTTTCGGCTATATTCCGGCGTCTTGAAAACCGGTTCTACGATTTTGAATACCACGAACAATAAAAAAGAACGGATCGGGCGGATTCTACTGATGCATGCCAACCACCGGGAAGAGGTGCCGGAGGTGTATACCGGAGATATAGCGGTCATTGTGGGGCTGAAGAATTCAACCACAGGCGATACGCTATGCGACGAAACCCATCCCATCCTGCTTGAATCCATGATTTTTCCCGAACCTGTGATCGATGTGGCGATCGAACCGAAGACAAAGGATGATGAAGACAAAATAGGGGTAGCGTTGAACAAGCTCAGTGATGAAGACCCAACATTTAAATCGCATACCGACGCGGAAACCGGTCAGACCATCATCTCCGGTATGGGGGAACTTCATTTAGAAATCATCGTGGACAGGCTGCTCAGAGAATTCAAAGTGAACGCCAATGTCGGCCGGCCGCAGGTCGCATATAAAGAAACCATTACCGAAGCGGTACGCTGCGAAGGCAGGTTTGTCCGGCAATCCGGCGGGCGCGGGCAGTATGGTCACTGCGTACTGGAACTGGAGCCGAACGAACAGGGCAAAGGCTTTGAGTTTTATGACAAAGTCGTCGGCGGCGCCGTACCGAAGGAATACATTCCCGCAGTGGAAAGCGGCGTACGGGAATCCATGGAAAACGGCGTTTTGGCAGGATATCCTACCATCGATATGAAAGCGACGATTGTTGACGGTTCCTTCCATGAAGTGGACTCTTCAGAGATTGCATTTAAAATTGCCGCTTCTATGGCTTTCAAGAGCGGCGCGCAGAAAGCCGGGCCCGTGATACTGGAGCCGATTATGGCAGTGGAGATCAACGTTCCCGAAGAGTATATGGGCGACGTTATGGGAGATATCAGCGCCAGACGCGGACGTATCGAAGGCACAGAGGATCAAAGCGGAGGAAAAGCGATTCGGGGCCTCGTGCCTTTGGGAGAAATGTTTGGCTATGCAACGGATTTGCGTTCCAAAACCCAGGGCAGAGGGGTATATGTGATGCAGTTTTCTCATTATGAACAAACAGCGAAAAGCGTTGCCGAAGAAATCATTCACAAACGGCTGGGCATATAAGGATAACACCCAAGTTTGCTTGTTGAACGAATCGTCGTTCAGCACAGGATTCGGACCCATGTTGAACATGTTGGGTCTGGGATAGAACGAGTTGGGCTGTGATTAATAAGGAGGCGGAAATCAATGGGTAAACCAAAATTCGAACGTACAAAACCCCACGTAAACATCGGAACCATAGGGCACGTGGATCATGGCAAGACCACGCTGACCGCGGCAATCACGCTGGTGCTGTC
>WRMS01000017.1 GCA_009777025.1 Clostridiales bacterium
ACTGACCTATGAGGGCTATGGCCCGGGCGGAACAGCCGTTATCGTCCGGGCGATGACGGATAACCGCAACCGCACCGCCGGCGAGATACGGCACATCTTTTCAAAAAACGGCGGAAACATGGGGGAAAGCGGCTGCGTCAGCTGGAGGTTCAAAGAAAAAGGGGTGTTAACCGTTGAAAGGGAGAGCTGCAAGCTCGGCGCGGACGATCTTATGCTTATGGCGCTGGAGCTTGGCGCGGAAGATATAGAGGAAGACGAGGACGTCCTGGAGATCATCACGGCGCCGGAAGCCTTTCAGGCGGTCAAGGAAGGGTTGGAAAAGGAAGGGGTTGTCTTCAGCGACGGCGAGATCACGATGCTGTCCGATAACGACGTGGTGGTTACCGATCTGGACCAGGCGAAATATGTGCTGCGCATGATGGACGCTTTGGATGAACACGACGACGTGCAGAACACCTACACCAATTTTGATGTGCCTGACGAAATCGCCGATCAACTTGGTTAAGGAGAAGGGATGATCGTTTTAGGGATCGACCCGGGTACCGCTATCATGGGCTACGGCGTCGTCGAGTATGGGAATAGTAAGCATAAGTCCCTGGCATACGGCGTCATTCGCACGGATAAAGGGGACAAAACGGAAGACCGGCTGAAGCAGCTTTTTCTTGGCGTCAACCGGTTATTTGATGAATACAAGCCGGACGTGATGGCGGTGGAAGAGCTTTTTTTTAACCGCAATACGACGAACGCTTTGTCGGTAGGGCAGGCAAGGGGCGTCATTTTACTGGCTGCGGGGATCAGGGAAGTGCCAATCGGAGAATACACGCCGCTTCAAGTGAAACAGGCGGTAGTTGGCTATGGCCGCGCCGAAAAGCATCAGGTACAGTTCATGATACGCAAAATCCTGGGCTTGGAGGCAACGCCCAAGCCAGACGATGCAGCGGACGCCTTGGCTGTAGCGATCTGTTATTGTCAGTTTGGCGGCAGGCAGAGCTGGCAGAGTACGCGGCGCTAGACTCTCGTGACTATAATGAGCTAAAGGAGAAACCATGATTGATTTCATCGAAGGAGAGATCGTTGCCAAAGAAGCGCAGAAGCTTGTGCTGCGGACAGGCGGCGTCGGCTTTGGACTGAAAGTCTCTGCACAAACCCTATCCAGCCTGCCGCATCCGGGCAATAGCGCCCTGGTGTATACAAATATGCAGATTAAGGATGAAGATATCAGTTTGTATGGCTTTTCTACCAGAGAAGAACGGGCGTTCTTTGAATTGCTGATCCAGGTCTCGGGCGTAGGGCCCAAGCTTGCCTTAGCCATACTGTCCGCCTATCCTGTACCCGCGCTCAAGAAAGCGCTGGTGATGGGCGACCTCGCTATATTGGGTACTATATCCGGCATCGGAAAGAAAACAGCCCAGCGTATGGTGCTGGAACTGAAAGATAAGCTGAGCAGGGAAATGCTCCCTGAGGATTGGGGAGACAGTTTGGAACCGGGCTTACGTTCCGATGAAACCAGCGAGCTGTCTCAGGCTATCGAAGCGCTGGAAGCCCTTGGTTATGGCAGGGGGGAAATCGTGAGAGTCTTTACCGGAACGGATCTGAGCCAAATGAAAATCGACGACATGATCCGCCTGGGCCTCAGGCAATTGGCAAGGTAAGGATAAAGCGGTAAGGATGAGGAGGGTGCATGGAGGAGGAACGCGAGGAACGCCTGGTTAACCCGGTCGCGGGCGCCGACGAAAGCGAAGAAAGCAGCATAAGGCCTATGCGGCTGGAGGATTATGTTGGCCAAAATAAGGTGAAGGAGAATCTGGAAGTCTTCATTAAAGCAGCAAGACAGCGGCGGGATCCGCTGGATCATGTGCTGCTCTATGGACCCCCCGGCCTAGGAAAGACGACATTGGCTAACATCATTGCCGCTGAAATGGGGGCAAATTTGCGAAGCACCTCGGGTCCGGCCATTGAGCGTCCAGGAGACCTGGCGGCGATCCTTACCAATCTGGACAGTATGGATGTACTGTTTATCGATGAAATCCACCGCCTGAACCGTTCTGTGGAAGAGGTTCTGTATCCGGCGATGGAGGATTTCTGCCTGGATATCATGATCGGCAAAGGACCCAGCGCCAGAACGATACGGATGGATGTGCAGCCCTTTACACTGGTGGGCGCCACCACCAGGGCGGGAAGGCTGTCGGCGCCTCTGCGGGATCGTTTCGGCGTGGTAAGCCGGCTAGAATACTATCATGTGGACGAACTGGTTACGATTGTTACCCGTTCTTCCCGGATTCTTGGCATTCCCGTCGAGCCGGAGGGCGCCAGGGAGATCGGTCGCCGGGCAAGGGGCACGCCCAGGATTGCCAACCGCCTGCTGCGACGGGTGCGGGATTTCGCGCAGGTCAACAACCATGGCGTCATTGACTATACAATCGCGCGGGAAGCGATGGACAGGCTGGAAGTGGACGGGCTTGGCCTCGACGCGGTAGACCGGCATTTACTGCTGGCGATTATGCAGAAGTTTGGCGGCGGGCCGGTTGGCTTGGATACCTTGGGCGCGTCCATCAGCGAAGAAAGCGAAACCATCGAAGACGTCTACGAGCCCTATCTGCTCCAGATGGGCTTCTTGCAGCGCACGGCAAGAGGCCGGATGGCGACGGCGCAGGCCTATCAATACCTGAAGCAGCCCATGCCGGCGGATATGGCGCAGAAATCCGCGCAGCTCAGCTTCCTGGACGATCAGGATGCCGGCGGAAAGGAAAGCGAAGGGACAGGCACAGGCGAGACTTCCCGCCTCAGCATCAGCCCGGAGAATTTATTTGATTAAGGCGATCAGGACAGCGAACTGCCGGATAATGCGGAATCTGCAGCGGAATCGGAATCTGCGGCAGTTCCGGAGATAGTGCTTTCGATCGTGACGTCTCTGACCCATTTTCCCTTGAGCAGACGAGGCAGGGTGAATACAGCTTTAATCACTTCGTCGCCCCGGATCATGGCAAATACGGCGACCGCCGGCCAACCCCATACATGCCCGCTTAGGTAGCCCAGGGGGATCGCGATAAGCCAGATGGACAGCACGTCCACAAGCATCACGAAACGGCCGTCTCCGCCGCCCCGCAAAACTCCGACCAGTGCAATCATATTGAAAGACTGAAACAAAGCGATGAACGCGTAGACAGTCATGAACTGCCTGGCGTAAGCTTTGGATATGGCAGAAATATTGTAGAAGGTAAGCAGAGGCGTTCTGAGCAGCAGAGTAAGGCACATCGCGATAAAACCAAGAAGGAGGCTGATATAAATCATTTTCGTGGCCCGCTGCCGTGCGAGACGATATTCTCCCGAGCCAACCGTGTTCCCGATGATGACGGCGGAGGCGCTCCCGGAACCAAAGATAGCCACCGAGACGAATTGAATCAGCACAGAGGTGACGCTATGGGCGGCGGTGAACTCGGTCCCCAGACGCCCGATGATGACGGCGATCGTGGAGGCCCCCATCCCCCATAGAAGCTCATTCAGCATAACGGGTATGGCATTTTTGACAAAGCTTTTCATGATGCCGAGCTTGCCGGCCAGGAGCATCTTCCATTTATAGCGGATCAGCTTTTCGAACCGGGACATATAGACTAAAACAAGAATGATTTCCGTGACTCTGGAAAGAACCGTGGCGATGGCGGCGCCTCTGACCCCCAGCGCCGGGGCGCCCAGGTTTCCAAAGATAAAGATCCAGTTGAAGAGGATATTCGTGAGCAGCGAGCACAGATACACGATCATCGAGACGCCGACTTTGCTCATGGAGCGCAGGGTCATCAGGGTCGCGGCGGCAAAGCTCTGGAGGATAAATCCCAGGCCGAGGATGCGGAGATAGCCCGTGCCGCTTTCGATCACAGCCGGATTCACGGAAAAAACCGCCATGACCGTCCCTGAAAAGAAGAAAGC
Source organism: Clostridiales bacterium (assembly GCA_009777025.1). Lineage (GTDB taxonomy): Bacteria > Bacillota > Peptococcia > DRI-13 > UBA5745 > WRMS01. The sequence goes on from WRMS01000017.1 coordinate 3,925, forward strand.
TAGCAGGGAGAAAGTAAGGGAGGCTGCCGCTACAAAGCGATACATCACCGTCATGACCCTTTGGATGCTTTCCACGTCCCTTTTGCCCCAGAACTGGGCGATCATCACGTTGGAGCCGCCGACCAGACCAAAGAGAAACAGGTGAAGGATAAAACCAAACTGATTCGCCAGGGCTACGGAAGAGAGCTGTACATCCCCCAAGGTGCCCACCATCATGGTATCGGCCATGGAAACCCCTACCATGATCAGATTCTGCAAAGCAATAGGTACCAGAATGGCAGCGAATTGATGAAAAAACGCCCTGTCTTTGAAAAAGTGTTTAATAAAGTCTTGCAACACGCAATGCTCCTCATCTACGATCAATAGGAGCTAAGTATAGCAGACTTCTTTTATGTTCGCAATGGAAAGGATGATCTTAATGAGCGCTGTACGTAAACCCCATCGCCAGGCCGAAGCTTGCTGGGAATCCCCGCTGATTATCGAATCGCATATCAACGGGCTGCGATCCAAAGAACACAACCCCCATACGCCGATAGGTCACCAGGAAATCGCAGCGGAAGCAATCCGATGCTGGGAAGCAGGCGCTTGCGGGATTCACCTCCATAATACCAATATGCGGTTTACCGGAGAGAAAGCATTCGAAGACTATATGGAAATCCTGCGGCCCGTACGCGAGAAGTATCCTGAACTATTTTGGTATAGCACGCTGACGGATACCTCCGGGCAGGGAGAGGAAGCTTCCGGCCTGGAACACGCGGAGATGCTGCAGAAAAACGCGGGTATGAAGGTCTGCTGCATAGACCCGGGGGCAGCCAATCTTCCTCTTTCCACTGACGCCGAAGGGCATATCAACGGTGTAGGATATTATGTGCCCTTTAGCCGGATCAATAAACAGGTTGACCTTTGCAACCGCCTGAATCTGGGGATAGTCTGGGGCGTGTATGAGCCGGGATATCTACGGACAGCCCTGCAATACACCAAAATGGGGCGGTCGCCGAAAGGGTCCAGCGTGGATTTGTACTTTTTTGGCGATTATGGATCCCTTGCAATGGCGCCGGTCAATACCAGCGGCGCACCGCCGACAGTGGAAAGTCTCTATTTCTATCTCGATATCATGCAGGATTGCCGCCTGCCCTGGTTTATTTCCATATGGGGAGAGGGAAGCGCCGATACGAAACCTTTGCTGAAAAGGGTTATCGAGTTGGGCGGGCATATCAAAACGGGCTTGGAACTGCATTATGACCCGCAGCGCAATCTGACGAATGTGGAATTGTTGGAGGAAGTGCAGGCTTTGGCCGGGGATATTGGTCGTCCCCTGGCAAAGCAGAGCGAAGTGTGCGGTATCCTCGGAATCGGCTAAAGCCGAGAAAAACCGCGAAAAGCCGCGAAAAATCCCCGCAAAAGTATTAACAGGGCGCGGACGTTCTGATACAATGCGGTGAGGGCGTTGATCCGTACACGAGAACGAAAGGAAGAGACATGGAGGACATTCTCCTGCATAGCTGCTGCGGGCCCTGCAGCCTCTATCCGCTGGAAGAATTAAGGCGGGAGGGGTTTTCCGTATACGGCTATTTCGCCAACCCGAACATCCATCCCTATCGCGAGTTTCAAGCGCGTCTTCAGTCTTACCGGAACATGGCCGATCAGGAAGACCTGGTTGTCCGGATCGAGGAAAGCTATGGCTTGGCTGAATTCCTGGAAGCACTCCGGGGGATGGACGCCGGCGTATATCAACCTCTCTCAGCAGAACGCTGCCGCTTGTGTTACCGGCTGCGGATGAGAAGCGCAGCGAGAGCCTGCCGGGAAGCGGGACTTACCCAGTTTACCAGTTCGCTCCTGGTAAGCCCCTATCAGGACCATGCGGGCATCGTAGAGGCGGGAGAACGCGCAGCCGGCGAATACGGCCTGACTTTTCTTTATCGGGATTTCCGCCCGGGTTTCCGTCGGGGGCAGGCGAAAGCAAAAGAAATGGGCCTTTATCTGCAAGGGTATTGCGGCTGTGTTTTCAGCGAATACGAACGATACGGTGAAACAAAAAAAGGAAAATAAAGGTAATGGGTATGAAAAACAAAGCAAGGCAAACGATACCCCTGTTCATTTTGTTTATCCTGTGCACGCTATCCTTATTCGCCTTACCAGGCAGACGCGCCGAGGGCGCCGCCGGCATTCCGCAGGGAGAGAGCGTCGTCCGGGTCGCTCTAGGCCTGGGGCAAAGCACGGCAAGCGTGACAGTCAGACAAGGCGCTTACAGGCTGATGGATCCGGACAGGGGAACGGAGGCCGGTACCGCGGCGGCGGGACAAACGATCTCCGTTTCGCCCTCAGGCTCCGGCTTGCGCGTGACAATGGACGGCGCGGAACAATCCATAAGCGGAAGCAGGGTCGTACTGTCCGCGAGCGGAAGCGAACCGGATATACTGGCCTACGGGACACGTTCCTACAGAGGCAGTATGCTGATAGAGAACAAAAACGCCGCTTTAAACATTATCAACGTGTTGGATGTGGACCATTATCTCCTGGGCGTTTTGCCTATGGAGATGGGCTTGTCCACCGTGCCCGCCGAGGCGCTGAAAGCACAGGCGATCGTCAGTCGTACTTTTGCGCTAAAAAGAAAGAGCGCGGGCGGCGCGTCCTATGACCTCGAGTCCGGCGCTTCCGATCAAGTGTATGGCGGCTACGGGAATGAAAGGGCGTACACCAGCGCGGCGGTGGAAGCGACAAAGGGAAAGGCAATTTACTATGAAGGGCAATTGATCGAAGCTTTCTTTTCCTCTAATAGCGGCGGTCATACGGAAGACGCCGAAAATGTCTGGAATGAAGCCTTACCCTACGCGAAAGCAATCGCTTCGCCCTACGACGCCTATGCCCTGGAGGCGCTTCAGGACGCTGCCGGGTATCCGGGCGTTACCTATAACTGGCAGGTACGCTTTACTATAGCTGAGCTGCAGGAGAGAATCACAGAATGGAATCGGGATAATCCGGAAAACAGGATCCCTATCGGCAACTTTCGTCTGATGACCGCTTATGCGTATGACTATGATCCTGTCACGGGAAAAATCACGGACAGGCCCAATGCCAGCGGGCGCGTGACCCGTTTGGATCTCGCAGGGGACGGCGGCGTGCATTCGTTGTACAAAACAAACGTTCGGGCGCTTCTGGGATTACGAAGCACCTTGTTTAACCTCCGGCTGGAAGGCGGTATTGCGGTACGAAACGGCGCGGGGGTTACGGTTATGTTGGACCAAAGTATACGAGACGCCAAAGCGCTGGCTGCGGACGGGCAGGCGGCGGAGATCAATCCCGGAAGCGATAGCTTCTACATTGTCACTGCAGAAGGTGTAGAAGAGAGGAGCAAGGACCAGGCCGCGACCATTACGGCTTTTGTCCTCGACGGAAAGGGCTACGGTCATGGCGTAGGGATGAGCCAATGGGGCGCCATCGGCATGGCGCAAGCCGGCATGACCTGTGAGCAAATTATCGAACACTACTTTAATCAAGGCAGAAACGACGGCAAATTGGTTATCAAATGAGCGGTGGGATAACGAATGGAACTTTCCTTATTTGATTATGAACTGCCCCCGGAACGGATCGCCCAACAACCCATTGAGCCAAGGGACCATTCCCGTATGCTGGTAATGCCCAGGCAAGAGACGGCAGGGATCAACACGGAAATCCGGCATGATTATTTTTATCACCTCCCGCACTATCTCAGAGCGGGAGATTTGCTGGTATTGAACAGAACCAGGGTCATTCCAGCCAGACTCCTTGGCAGGAAAGAGAAAACAGGGGGCGCGGCGGAGTGTTTTCTGCTGCATCAGGTCGAGCCGGATCTCTGGTCCTGTCTGGTCAAGCCGGGCAGGCGGCTGGCGCCGGGTACAAAGCTTGTTTTCGGACAGGGAGAGCTAGAAGGGCTTGTCGAAGAAAGGACGGAGGGGGGCGGTCGGCTTGTCCGCTTTACCTGGCAAGGGAACTTCGAGGAGATACTCCTGCGGGTGGGGCAGACGCCTTTGCCGCCGTATATTCACGAGAAACAGGAGGATCCCGAGCGCTATCAGACGGTATATGGCGATATCGCCGGTTCGGCGGCGGCGTCCACGGCAGGCCTGCACTTTACCAAAGAAAGCCTGGCGGCACTAAACCGTATGGGCGTCGCCTTCGCGCAGGTTCTGCTGCACATCGGGCCGGGCACTTTCCGACCGGTGCAAACCGAGCAAATTGAGGATCATCTGATGCATAGCGAGTATTGTGAGGTGTCCGAAGAAACGGCGCGGGAAATCAACCGGGCGAAAGAGGAAGGACGAAGAGTCATCGCGGTCGGCACGACGCCCCTGCGCACATTGGAAGCCATGGGCAGCGGCGGAAGCGTAAGGGCGGGATCCTGTTGGACGGATTTATTTATTTATCCCGGCTATTCGTTCCGTATCGTCGACGGCCTGCTGACTAATTTTCATCTGCCGAAGTCCAGCCTGCTGATGCTTGTCTGTGCTCTTGCAGGCAGGGAGCGCGTCCTGGCTGCCTACCGGGAAGCCATACGGGAAGGCTATCGCTTTTTTTCTTTTGGGGATTGCTGCCTTATACTGGACAGGCTAAATCCTTGATTAACGCAACAGAGCAAGGCATAGCGGGAAGATTCGTTTTATGGAGGCGCAGTTTAGCCTAAGATTCTGGATTATTGGAACAAGGGAGAACTTTCGTTTATGAGCCTGAAATGGACCTGTCTGAAAACAGACGCAAACTCGATGGCCCGTCGCGGCAGACTGGAGACGCTCCACGGCGCGGTGGAAACGCCTGTATTTATGCCGGTAGGGACGCAGGCTACGGTGAAAGCCATGACGCCGGAGGAACTGGAGTCGATCGGCGCCGGCATGATCCTGTCCAATACCTATCATCTCTATTTGCGACCGGGCGAAGCGCTGATCGAAGCGCACGGAGGGCTTCATGACTTTATGCAGTGGCAGGGCCCGATTCTTACCGACAGCGGCGGATTTCAGGTATTCAGTTTAGGCAAATTGCGCAAAATCAGCGAAGAAGGAGTAGAATTCCGTTCCCATATCGATGGATCCAGGCATTTCTTCACGCCGGAGAAAGTCATGGACATCGAAGAAAAGCTCGGCGCAAATATAGCGATGGCTTTCGACGAATGTATCCCCTATCCCGCAACCTATGCCTACGCAAAGGAAGCGACCGCCCGCAGCGACCGCTGGGCGCGACGCTGTAAGGAGGCGCATCACCGGGAAGACCAGAGTCTCTTCGGTATCGTGCAAGGCGGTACATATAAAGACCTGCGAAGCGAAAGCGTCAGCGCGCTGCGCGAACTGGATTTTCCGGGCTATGGCATAGGCGGCCTGAGCGTTGGGGAAGAAAAGCCTCTCATGTATGAAATCCTGGAGCATACAACGCCCCTGCTGCCGAAGGATAAGCCGCGCTATCTCATGGGCGTCGGTTCCCCGGATTGTCTGGTGGAAGGGGTATTGCGCGGCGTGGATATGTTTGACTGCGTGCTGCCGACGCGTATCGCAAGAAACGGCACGATGTTTTCTTCCGGGGGGAAAGTAGTGATCCTGAACGCGCAATATAAGGAAGACCAAAGACCGGTGGATGAACACTGCGCCTGCTATACCTGCCGGCGCTTCAGCAGAGCGTATATCCGGCACTTGTTCGTCGCAAAGGAAATACTAGGGCTCAGACTCGCCACCCTGCATAATCTTTATTATTTATTTTCCCTTATGGCCGAGTTGCGGCAGGCGATCGAAGAGGGCAGGCTTGCCGAAACGGCAAAGCGGATCCTGGCATTGCCAAGCTGAAAAAACCCTTGCATTCTTGCCTCTTACCCTATATTATTCTCTTTGTAGGTTCGGAAGGCATTCACCCAAAGCTTCGCCCTTCGGGTTTATAGGCGAAGCGCAAGTTAGGAGGTCATTTCGTGAATCAATATATGTCCATTGCCTGGATCGCGGGTCTTGGCGCCTTGATGTACTTTATGATGATCAGGCCCCAGAGAAAGCAGCAAAAAGCGCGTACACAAATGATGTCTGATTTGAAAAGGGGCGACAGGGTCGTTACCATCGGCGGCATACACGGCATCATCAGAGCTATTCGCGATGATCGCGTCACATTGGAAATCTCGTCGGAGATCTATGTCCAATTCAGCAAAAACGCCATCGCCAATGTGATCCGCAAATCTGCGGAGAAAGAGGCCAAGTCACAGGAAGCGGCAGGACGTCCCGAGGATGAAATCCTGGACGCGGACGTGATCCAGGACGAGGACGATGGGGCGTATGAGATCGACCAGGATCCGGACGACGATCTTTTTGATCAGGACGATCATACCAACGAGTGAATCATTGCCGGCGAAGCAATAGGGCAAAACGATAAAACCCCAGTCAGACGGCGCAGGCTACACATGGTTTGCGCTTGCTTTTTTTGACAAAGGATAAAGACAAGCATATAATAGGAAAAGGCTTTGTTCAAAACGAGCCAAAGGAGGATCGGTAATGAAAAGCGGAAAGCTGATTGCCGTCATTGTCGTCATGTTGGCAACCCTTGCGGGCGCCTATTTCAGCCTGGCCTACCTGGGAGATTACCTTAAGCTGGGCCTGGATTTGAAAGGCGGGGTCCAGGTTCGCGTCCAGGCGACAGTGGAAGCGACGGCGGACGACATGGAAAGAGTAATGTCCATTATGGACCTTCGTATCAATGGCCTTGGCATCACAGAACCGACGATGCAGAGAGAGGGCAGCAACCGGATACTCATTGAGCTTCCCGGCATTCAGGACCCTGAGGAAGCCATTGCGATGATCGGGCAGACGGCTTATCTGGCTTTTGGAATCGTCGATGAGGAAGGCAACGCCACGATCATCCTGGACGGAAGCAGCCTGGACAACGCGGAGGAAGTGCATGTCCCGGCCAGCACGCAGCCGGGCTCCATGCAGGGAGACGAATATCTGGTGCGGCTGGATTTTAACAACGCAGGCAGGCAAATCTTTGCCGATACCACACAACGCCTGGTGGATACCTATCCCCAGCTGACCATCAACGACGCTGCCCTCACTGGCGATTACCGCCGCAATATCGCTATTTTTCTCGATGACAACATCATATCCTTCCCCTATGTCAGCACGGCTATCCCCACAGGCGAGGCAGTCATCACAGGATATAGCAGTTTAGCGGAAGCGAGGCAGCTTGCGTTGCTGCTCAAGTCCGGCGCATTGCCTGTACCGGTGGAGATCGTGGAGAAACGGACGATCGGCCCTACGCTGGGCGAAGACTCCATTCAGAAAAGCCAGACGGCAGGGCTCATCGGTTTATGCCTGGTTGTGTTGTTTGTCATCGTCGTTTACAGACTGCCCGGCGTGATTGCCGCCTTTTCTCTGGTCATGTACAGCATGTTGCTGTTTTCCGTGATGGCCTTAATCAACGCGACCCTGACCTTGCCCGGCATTCTGGGCGTCGTATTGAGTATCGCGATGTGTGTGGATTCCAATATCATTATTTATGAGAGAATCAAAGATGAGCTGGCTTCGGGCAAAACATTGCGCTCTGCGATCAATTCCGGCTTTTCGAGGGCGCTGAGGACGATCATCGACTCCAATGTGACTACGTTGATTGCCGCCGCCGTCCTCTTCTGGAGAGGTACGGGAAGCATTAAAGGCTTTGCGGTAACCCTGAGCCTCGGCATTTTAATCAGTATGTTTACCGCGATTGTATATACCAACTTTTGCTTAAAGCAACTGGCGGAATCCGGCGCATTTCAAAATCCGGTGCTTTATGGAGGAAAGGGGGCAAGCAAATGAAATACCATTTTTATGAAAAACGCAAGCTCCTCTATTTCATCTCCGCGGTTCTTCTCGCCGTCAGCCTGGTTTCTCTGCTGTTTCTGGGTTTGAACCAGGGCGTTGAATTTCGAAGCGGTACGCTCATGGATATTCGTTTTACAGATGAAACGGTTTCGATAGAGCAGATCCGGGGCATTCTGGCAGAGTATGGACTGGAGCAAAGCAGCATAACCCAAGCCGGAGAAGGCACGTTTGTCATCAAATCCATTGAGATTAGCGAAGAAACCCAGAATATGGTCACCGGCTCTTACCGGGAAACCCTGGGCGAGTATGAACTGCTGCGCTTGGAGAGCATAGGCCCTATCATTGGTAAGGAACTGACCCAAAACGGAATCCTGGCTTTAGTTATTGCCTCCGCTTTGATGCTGGTCTATATTTCCATACGTTTTCAATGGAAATACGCGATTTCCGCCATTCTCTGCCTGATCCATGATTCTTTGATCATGCTGGGCTTTTTCTCCGTCTTCCAATTTGAGATAGAAGGCTCCTTTATCGCCGCTGTCTTGACGATCATCGGCTATTCCATCAACAATACCATCGTTGTTTTTGACAGGGTCCGTGAGAATACGAGATTGCATCCCAAATGGTCCAGCGGGGAAATGGTCAATAATAGCATCGGGCAGACGCTGGTCCGCTCGATCAATCTGTCGGTTACGGTGGCGCTGGTTCTGGCGACGCTGATCCTTTTTGGCGGGGAAACCACGAAATCCTTTGCCATCGCCTTGTTTGTAGGAAACGTCGCTGGCTTTTATTCCTCCGCGTTTATCGCGGCAAATCTATGGATGGACTTCAAGCCCAAGGGCATCAAAGCGGCGTAAGAGAATGACCGATAGTCGGAACCGGGCTACTGTATTTCCAACAGGCAAGCCACAACGGACGGGGGTGGGCATATGCAGCTTAACTTAATTCTACTCATGATTTTTGCCATTGTGGTCGCGATTTTTGCGATTCAAAACACATTGCCTGTGATCATCCGGTTCTTATTCTGGAATGTAAACACCTCTCTTGTCATTGTCATTCTGGTATCCGTCGCAGCCGGCGCCCTGATGATGTTTCTGGTCGATCTCACAAAGAGACTCAGCTTAAACAAAGAGCGAAAAGAGAGGAATAAGCAGATTGCCGCACTGACGAAAGAGAACGAAACCATGCAGAAAGCGCTGTCGGAGTCCGGAACCCCTTTGCGTGGCGGCGAGCCTGAGGCAGTTGCACAGGAGACCGGTCCCGCCCTGGAAATGGAATCGCCATTGCCGGGTGAAGAAGGGCCTCTGACAGAGAAAGACGATGACAAGGAATAGCATCTGGCATATTGAACAAGACGCCTCCGCGCTTGGCGTACAATCTATACCGCCTCTTGGCCTTATGCCCCTTACTGCGGCGCTTCTAAGGCTTAGGGGGATTTCCACCACGGAAGACCAGCTGGATTTCCTGAGGCAAAAGAAACTGGAGGATTTGTCGGATTTTTGGCGGTTACCGGATATGGCTGCAGGGGTTAAGGCCGTCAGACAAGCCGTCGAAAGCGGCAAGAGGATTTGGATATACGGCGATTATGACGCCGATGGAATCACCGCCACCGCCTTGCTATGGAAAACATTCGCTATGTTAGGCTGCAAGGCGGATTATTATATCCCGGATCGCCTCAGGGAAGGATACGGGCTCCACATGGAAGCCATATCCTACATTAAAGAACAGGGCGCAGAGTTTCTGATTACGGTGGATTGCGGCATTTCCTCTGTCGAAGAAGCAGCCCTGGCAAAAAGCCTGGGCATACCGATGGTGATCACCGACCATCACCGGCCTCCACAGGTCTTGCCGGAAGCCTTGGCTATAATTAATCCGGAATTAATGGAAACGCCCGGCGCAAGTCGCGGAATGGCCGGCGCCGGCGTAGCCTTTGCTTTCTCCCGCTGCCTACTCCAGGATTTCGGTCATGAAGAAGACGGAAGGGATCTCCTCCAATTGGCGGCAATCGGTACCCTTGCCGACGGCATGCCTTTGGCTGGGGATAACCGGATACTCACCTCCCTGGGACTGGATCGGATGAACCGCAGCCCGCTGCCGGGTATTCGGGCTATGGCGGTACAAGGGGGACTGGAAGGCAAGACTATCCGCGAAAATCATATTAGCTTTCAATTCGCGCCAAGGCTGAATGCCGCCGGTCGCCTGGACGACCCGACACTGGGTCTGCAGCTTCTGCTGGCAGAGGACCTGCCCTCCGCGCATCCTTATGTGACGCGGCTTGCAGCAATCAATCAGCAGCGACAAGAATGGGAAGGCCGGATTAACCGGGAGATTGCCAGCAGGCTGGAGGACGACCCGGCGCAGGTCGCCGGCCCTGTACTGATCCTGGCGGGGGAGGATTGGCATCCGGGAGTAATCGGTATCTGTGCGGCCAGGCTGACGGATAAATACCAAAAACCGGCGTTATTGGTCTCTTTTACCAATGATACAGGCAGGGGAAGCGGCAGAAGCCTTCCGGGCTATCCGATTTATCAGGCTTTATCGCAAGCAGCCTCTCTGCTTCCGGCATTTGGCGGTCACGCGCTGGCCTGCGGCTTTCAAATCCACAGAAAGGATTTGGACAGCCTGCGCAGAATTATAGAAGACTACGCCTTGCAGCATTGGGCTGAAGCGCAGGCGGAAACGGAAGCAAGCCGGAGGGCGGATCTTCAGGTTGCCATAGAACAACTGACGCCGGCGGCTATGGAGGATTTGGAACGACTGGCGCCCTTTGGCGCGGAAAATCCAAGACCGATATTGGTACTCCCTGCGATGCGGCTTGCCGAGCTCCGGCCGATGGGCAAGGAAAAGCGCCATTTTCAATTGTTTTTTCAAACTTCTCAGCGGCAAGGAAAACGGCAGAGCTTGATGGCGATTGCCTTTTCTATGGAGGATACCATTTTTTTCCCCGAGACCGGAAAGTGCTATGATCTGCTGTTCAGCCCGGAAATGAACGAGTGGCAGGGCAGGACTTCTGTGCAGATTTTGCTGAAGGACCTTCGATTAAGCGAAGGGGAAACGGAAGCGGAGGAAAGCGGCGACAGAGAAGCCGAACCAGGGGAAACCGGGCCCGTGGATTGGGAAGCATATCGAAGCAGCATACTGGGGGACCATGCCTATCGCGAAAAGCAGATCGATGCGCTAAACGCCCTGTCGGCCGGCAAAAATACGCTGCTGCTGATGGCTACCGGCAGAGGGAAGACCGCCGTGTTCCAAACCGCCATCGCCGCATTGGGAAAGGAAAAAATCAGCATTGTCCTCTATCCTTTGCGTTCTTTGGCCAGGGATCAGATGAACCGCATGGAGAAAGTGCTCCAACCCCTGGGCATTCAGAGCTTTCTGGCTTGGGGCGGTCTGGACCACTGGGAGAAACGGGCTTTTTTCAATAACCTGTACCAGGGGAGAATCCAGTTGGTGATCAGCACGGCGGAGTTCCTGCAGTCCCATCTGGATAAGTTCGTCCCTGTCGCTGAGCGGATCGGCTTATTCGTAGTGGATGAAGCCCATCATTTGGGCTCGGGAAACCGGCAGTCCTATAAGGATTTACAAAAAACATGGGAAAAATTGGGACGCCCGCTTTTCTTAGGAACGACAGCGACGGCAGAGGATGCCTGCGCGGACAAGATCCTCCGTGATTTCAAGATCGGCGCCCTTGTCGCAGAAGAGCATTGCCGGGAGAATCTGGCTTTGCAGGATGCACGGGGCGGCAGCAGAGAGGAGAAGCTTGCCTATCTCCTGCAGGCAATCCGGCAGGATAGAAAGATGATCATTTATGTCAATAGCCGGGCGCTTACGGAAGAATTATCGCGGACTTTGCAGGACAATCTGCCCTGGATGAAGAATACAATTGGCTATTATCACGGCGGATTGCTGCCGGAAGAACGACAGGAGGCGGAAAAAGCCTTTCTCAGCGGCGCATACCGGGTTTTGGTCAGCACCAGTGCCTTCGGGGAAGGGGCGGATATCCCGGACATCCGCGATGTGGCGCTCTATCATCTTTGTTTCTCTGAGGCGGAATATAACCAATTGTCCGGCAGGGCGGGAAGGGACGGACAGTCTGCTTTCATCCATTTGCTCTATGATCAAAAGGACCTCGAACTCAACAGGCTCCTGCTTCGGGAAGAAGCGCCGGATCGAAGCCGCCTGGGCAGCTTTTATCTGCTTCTCCGGGAAAAAGCAGCCCGCGCCAACCCCTTGGAGATCGCGGACGAAATTCTGGCGGCGGAGATGAGGAAGCGGGGCTTTGACGGCTTTACCGCCGTAACGGCAAGGTATTGCCTGGGGATCCTGGAGGAAATCGCCTTACTCCTCAGAGAAGAAGAAAACGGGCGACGGCTGATCCATTTAGCCCCTCCTCCGCCGGCAAAGCTGGACTTGAACCAATCCTCCCTGTATAGGGAAGGGAAGAAGAATACCATTCTCTTTGAAGAATACGCTGTGTTTGCGTTTTCTTCCGACCTGTCAGCATTACTCGCAGGCATCAATCGCCCGATCCTGCCGGAAAGGAGGCGCTCTCTTGACGGATGAATTAATGATACAAGAACGGGAATCCGTGGATTGGCTGAAATCGAAATACCCGAATCCTTTTGAAGCGGAGTTAATTCAAAGGGCTTATGATTATGCGTATGAGGCGCATAAATTTCAATTGCGCAAGACGGGCGCAATGTATATCACGCACTGTCTGGCGGTAGCCTGTATTATTGCGGATATGGGGCTGGACGCCGCTTCGGTCTGCGCGGGACTTCTGCACGATGTTGTGGAAGACACAAGCATTACGGTGGAAGACATCTGCGACTTGTTTGGTCCGGATATCGCCCTGATCGTCGACGGTGTGACAAAGTTGAGTAAGCTGGAGGTGGGCTCTAAGGCCGAGAGGCAAGCGGAAAGCTTTCGGAAAATGTTTCTGGCTATGGCAAAGGATATCCGGGTGATCCTGACTAAGCTGGCGGATCGTCTTCATAATATGCGAACGTTAAGCGTGATGACGCCGCAGAAACAACGGGATATATCTAAGGAAACAATGGAAATTTACGCGCCTCTGGCGCATCGGCTGGGTATTTTCGGATTGAAAAACGAACTGGAAGACCTGGCTTTGCTTTATCTGGATCATGAAAAGTACAGCTATATCAGAGATAGGCTGGCGAATCTGCAGGTGGAGAGAGAAGCCTATATCGACGAAGTGATCGCGATCATCAAGGAGAAACTGGCAGAAACCGGCATTGCGTCGGAAATCACAGGAAGGCCAAAACACTACCACAGCATTTACAAAAAAATGATCGCCCAGAAAAAAGATATCGATGAGATCTACGACCTGGTCGCCGTGCGGATCATCGTAAATACCGTACAGGATTGTTACGCCGTCCTGGGTATCATCCATACCATTTGGAAACCGATACCCGGGCGCTTTAAAGATTTTGTCGCCATGCCGAAAGAAAATATGTACCAGTCCATTCATACGACGGTGATGGGAGAAAAGGGCGAGCCTTTCGAAATCCAAATCCGTACCGAGGAAATGCACAAGGTAGCCGAATACGGCATTGCCGCCCACTGGGTCTATAAAGAAGGCGCACATAAGGATTATGATCAATATTTTGAATGGCTGCGCCAGAGCCTGGAGTGGCAGTCCGAGGTAAAGGATACGGATGAATACTTCGAGATGCTGAAACTGGAATTGTTTCAGGATATCGTGTTTGTCTTTACACCGAGAGGCGATGTGATGGAAATGCCGCTGGGATCGACGGCGCTGGACTTTGCTTACCGGGTGCATTCCGATATCGGCCACCGTTGTGTCGGGAGCAAGGTGAACGGAAGAATCGTTACGCTGGATTACGAATTGGTCAGCGGCGATATTGTGGAGATCCTGACTTCGAAATACGCCAGCCCGAAGCGGGACTGGTTGAATATTGTCCGGACTTCTAACGCCAGAAGCAAGATCAGGAGCTGGATCAACAAAGAGCGCCGGGGCGACAATCTGGAAAAAGGCCGGGAAATGTATGAGCAAGCCATCGCGAAATCCGGCATTGACGGAAAGGAATTTCAGAAGGGAGACGCCTTGATCGGCATTGCTAAGCGTTTCGGCTGCGCAACGATGGACGACTTAATGATTTCTATCGGCGACGGCAGTGTGGCGCCTAATACGCTGATCAGCCGGATTAAGGAGGAGTATTTTAAAAATATCCTGCCGGTGCTCAGCGACGCGGAAATAGAGGAGAAAGCCAACGAACAAGGCGCTAAAGCGGAAAAGAAACAGAAAAAAAGCACTGGAAAATCCTCCAACGGCATCTTTATACATGGCGTGGACAATGTCATGACGCGTCTATCCCACTGCTGCAATCCGCTGCCGGGGGATGCGATTGTCGGCTATATCACCCGCGGAAAGGGTGTTTCGATTCATCGCTTGGACTGCTCCAACGCCAAAATCTATATGCGGGATGAACAAAGCCGTATACTGGAAGTGGAATGGGATGCGGACCTGATGGGAACCTTCACTTCGGAACTGGAGATTGAAGCCAGGGACCGCAGCAGGCTGACCACGGATATCCTGACGACGATCGCGGATATCCACGTACCCATCTACGCCATCCATTCCCGGGGCGGAAAGAACGGCGTCGCGATGACCAACCTGAAAGTGGAAATCAAGAACCTGGATCATTTACAGTATGTCATGGAGCGCATCGCGCGGGTGAAGGACGTTACCGCCGTACACAGAGTCGTGCCCGGAAAAGAGAGTTTCGCATGAAGGCGGTGATCCAGCGCGTAAAATCCGCTTCTGTCAGGGTAGGGCATGAAACGAAAGGACAAATCGGCCCGGGACTTGTCGTATTGCTGGGCGTAGGAGAAGAGGATACACAAGATGACCTGGTTTATCTGCTGGATAAACTCCCGAGCTTGCGCATCTTCCCGGATGAAAGCGGCAAAATGAACCTCTCCCTTACAGACACGGGAGGGGCTGCGCTGGTGGTGTCCCAGTTTACTTTATATGCGGATACAAGCAGAGGCCGGCGCCCAGGCTACAGCCGGGCCGCAAAACCCGATAAAGCAAAGGCTTTTTATGACGACTTCCTCGACGGGCTCCGGAGGAAAGGGATACCTACGGAGAGCGGCGTATTTCAGGCGCATATGGAAGTGGAACTCATCAACGACGGCCCGGTTACCATCATTCTGGAAAGCAAAACCTGAGGAAGGGGATCCGCTCATGAAAATCACGCATTTTCCATTAGGCCCTATCGGCACCAACTGCTATATCCTCCACGATCCGGAGGAAGAGGAGTGTATCCTCATCGATCCCGGCGACGAGCCGGATCGCGTCATCCGCCAACTGGACAAGCTTGGCGTTACGCCGAAGTACATCCTGATCACCCACGGGCACCCCGACCACTTCGGCGGCGTGGCGGTGATTAAACATACCTTTCCTCAGGCGCAGGTCATGATCCACGAGGCGGATCATGGGCGGCTGGCGATGCCGGGCGTCGGTAAACCAGTCGCCGACGCGTTTCTGCGGGATGGCGACGAAATCGTCTGCGGCAGCATGCGGCTGAAGGTGATTCATACGCCGGGGCATTCGCCGGGCGGCGTAAGTCTATACGCGGAAGACGAAGCCTGTGTTTTTGTCGGGGATACCTTATTTCGCGCCTCCATCGGCAGGACGGATTTCCCCGGGGGGGACTATGATACACTAGAGTCTTCTATTTTGAATAAGCTCTACAAACTACCGCCAGAGACCATCGTTTACTCCGGTCACAGCTCCTATACGCGTATAGAAGACGAGATGCTGTATAATCCCTTTATTCCCGCCGACATCAATGATCCGGATAAATGACAGACGCCGCGAAGGAATCCGGGCATGTGCTGTTTCGCTCCAACCATGCGGGAGACGCTTCCGTCCTGGCGGATCTGTTGCATGCCTACGGTTTGCTGCTGACAGACGAGGGGGAGTATCCGGAAATGTCCGCCGCTTCCGCGCTCACCGTCCAGTGGGCGCCCTTCTTTGCCAGCCTGACGATCACCTGGACAGTGCAGGGGAAACAGTGGTCCCATGGGGAAAGCGTTAAGCCCTCCGCTTTCCTGGAAACGGAGGAAAACCGCAGGCGTCGTTTTCTCCGGCTGGCTGTTCACCGCTTATTGGAAAAGGAAGCGGAACTGCGGGAGAACCTGCGGGCGGTTCCCGGTCCCTGGGGTACGCTGACAGGGGTAAGGCCGTCGAAAATGATACAGCGTTTCCTGGATCAGGGATTGGACGACGCGAGGATACAGTCGATCCTGGCGGAGGACTTCGGTATAGAGCAAAGCCGTTGCAGCTTACTTCTGCAGATCGGCCGCAGGCAAAGGCCTTTCTTGCCGGCTACCGGCGAAGGCCGGGACAGGGTCAGCCTCTACGTAGGCTATCCCTTTTGTCCCAGCAGGTGCAGCTACTGTTCCTTTCCCGGATATGAAGCAAAGCGCTGGCGGAAATGGCAGGCGCCCTATCTTCAGGCTTTGGTGAAAGAAATTCGGCAGGTCGGAGAATCCGCTTCCGGGATGGGCTTTCAGGTGGACAGCCTCTATATAGGCGGCGGCACCCCCACGTGTATGACGCCCTCCCAAATGGACGACCTCCTTTGGGCCTTGCGCGCGTCCTTCCGTTTCGCGGCAGAGGGGGAATGGACAGTGGAAAGCGGCCGCCCGGAAACGCTGACGGACGCCATGCTGGAGGTGTTCGCTGCCCATCCGGTCAACCGGCTTTGTATCAACCCGCAAAGCATGCATCAGGATACGCTGGACAAGATAGGGCGCCGGCATACCGCTGAGGAAACGGACGCGGCTTTCGCCCGGCTCCGGGAAACGGCGGCCCGGAAGCAGAGGACCGACTGGCGGATCAACTGCGACCTGATTCTCGGTCTCCCCGGAGAAGGCTTAGAGGAAGTCGAGGATAGCTTATCGCATGTACTCGACTGTCTTCAACCGGACAATGTGACGCTGCACAGTCTGGCGATCAAGAGGGGCTCTGCATACAAAGAGGCGCAGCCGGGGCTGCCGGACAGACAGCTCGGTCTGTCCATGATCGCGCGCACACGGGATATGCTGGCGGAAGCCGGATATCGGCCTTACTACCTGTACCGGCAGAAAGACAGCCTGGCCGGCGGGGAAAACGTAGGCTACACACTGCCGGGATGCGAATGCCTGTATAATATCATGATGATAGAAGAACGCCAGACCATCCTAGGCCTGGGCGCCGGTTCGGGAAGTAAATTCCTGCATCCCGGCGACTGGAGCTTGGATAATGTCTATAACCCTAAGGATATGATTCAATACATCGAGCGGGTCGATTCCCTGATAAAAAGTAAAGTTGACAAGCTGGCTGCAGTTCTATAAAATAGCAGCCAAATCACTATGAGATGAGGGAAGTCCAATGACGAATTCCATGGAAGGAATGCAACGCAGTTGCTATTGCGGTCAGGTATCCGCCCTGGATTTAGACAGGGTCGTTACGCTGACCGGATGGACGCACAGGCGCAGGGACCACGGCGGCGTTATCTTTATCGATCTTCGGGACCGGGAAGGCTTGGTACAGATTGTGGTGGATCCTGTCGCTATTGGTCAAACGCTTTTCCAAGTGGCGGAAACCATACGGAATGAATATGTCCTGGCCGTAATAGGCAAAGTGCGGCGCCGTCCGGACGGATCGGCGAATCCCAATCTGAAAACCGGTGAAATTGAAGTGCTGGCGTCAGATTTGCGTATTTTCAGCCAGGCTAAAACCCCTCCGTTTTATATAGAAGACGATGTGGTCGTGGATGAAAATATTCGCATGAAATATCGATATCTGGATCTTCGCAGGCCGCGTCTTTATCAGGGGCTTGCCCTCCGCAGCAGAGTAAACCAAAGTATACGGGGCTATTTTTCCTCGCACGAGTTTCTGGAAGTGGAAACGCCCACGCTGATCAACAGCACACCGGAAGGCGCCAGAGATTTTCTTGTGCCAAGCCGGCTGCACGAGGGGGAGTTTTACGCGCTGCCCCAATCCCCGCAGATTTACAAACAAATCCTGATGGTATCCGGGATCGACCGGTACTTCCAGATCGCCCACTGCTTTCGGGACGAGGATCTGCGCGCCGACCGGCAGCCGGAGTTTACCCAATTGGATATGGAGATGTCCTTCGTCGAACAGGGCGACGTGATGCAAATGGTCGAGGGCATGATCCTTACCGTGTTTAAGGAATGCTTGGGGATCAGCCTGCCGGAACCTTTTCCCCGGATGACTTGGCAGGAGGCAATGGAGCGCTTTGGCTCCGATAAACCGGACACGCGTTTTGATTTGGAAATTGTAGAAGTCGGCGACATCATCGCCGCTACTGAGTTTCAAGCCTTTACCTCCGTCCTGGCGAAGGGCGGCAGGGTCAAGGGTATCAACGCCAAAGGCTGCGCCGGCTTTTCCCGCAGGGAGATCGACGACCTGACCAAGCTCGCCGCCGTATACGGCGCCAAAGGCCTGGCTTATATCACGATCCAGGAGGACGGCAGCTATAAATCCCCCATCGCCAAGTTCATGACAGAGGAG
This sequence comes from Clostridiales bacterium, assembly GCA_009777025.1. GTDB lineage: Bacteria > Bacillota > Peptococcia > DRI-13 > UBA5745 > WRMS01. Next base: position 22,294 of record WRMS01000017.1, read on the forward strand.
CAAATGGAGGCATTGGTTGCGCGCATGGAAGGGAAAGCGGGGGATATACTCTTTTTTGTCGCCGATACCTTCGACGTCATGTGTGCGGCGCTGGGCCATCTGCGTTTGCGATTAGGGGAAATCCTGGGCCTGATCGACGAAAATCAGTTCCATTTCCTTTGGGTCGTCGAGTTCCCGCAGTTTGAGTATTCGGCGGAACAGAAGCGTTATGTGGCCATGCATCACCCGTTCACTATGCCTATGGACGAAGACCTGGACAAGTTGGACACAGATCCGGGGAATATGCGGGCGAAGGCGTACGATATCGTGCTGAACGGCGTGGAGGTGGGCGGAGGCAGTATACGGATTCACCAAAGCAATGTACAAGAACGTATGTTCCAGGCCCTTGGCCTTACGCCGGAAGAATGCCGGAGCAAGTTCGGCTATCTGCTGGACGCCTTCGAATATGGCGTACCGCCCCACGGGGGACTGGCCATTGGTATTGACCGTCTGGTTATGTTGATGTTGAAACGGGATAGCATCCGCGACGTGATCGCTTTCCCGAAGACCCAAAGCGCTATGGATCTCATGTGCGGCGCGCCTTCGGTAGTAGAGAAACAACAGTTGGATGAGCTTCATATTGCGGTCAAGCTGACGAAAAAAGAATAAGTGGACAGGAGGGGGCTGCGGCTCCCTCTTATCACGTATTCCCTAAAGGGGGCTGCTACTAAGTATATTTAGGAGGCGAATAAAGATGATCGGTATGACAGGAACAAGAGGGCAAACGAAGAATGGCGCCGGCTATATGGTCTATCGTGACGTAGCCTATGTACCTAGCGGAGGGCCGCTGCAGTCCATGGACATCTATATCCCCGACGGCGCCGCGCCGGAAGGCGGCTGGCCTGCCGTGGCGTATGCCCACGGTGGAGGCTTCGTCGCGGGAGATAAAGCGAACGAAGGCCAAAGCCTGCGCTTTCCTCTCCAGGCGATTGACCATGGCATCGCGATGCTATCGCTGAACTATCGGCTGCCGGGCAGGGAGCCGGAACACATTGCTATGGAACTCGCGGATATTCAGGCAGCGCTGCGCTATCTTAAAGATCACGCGGAAGAGCTGGGGATCAACAAAGACAAGATCGCCTCCATGGGCGCTTCCGCCGGCGGCGCCCTTGTCTGCGCCGCGGCAACCCGGGCGAAGAAGGAGGGGGAGGCAAGCGTGGCTGCCGTCGTCAGCATCGCCAGCGCGACGGACGTCACCGGCGCCGCAGACGATGTGGACCGGGATACGCCGCCCTTCTTCATTATCCATGGTACGGCGGATTCCGTGGTCGGGATCGGTCAGGCGGAGAAGCTGGCGGCCGCCCTGCAATCCGCCGCTGTCCCTTATATATTTCAAGCGGTGGAAGGCGGGGAGCATACGCGTCCGATCGATCATCCCAATACCCTGACCCTCCTGGAGGAACAGAATAAACTGGAGGAAGCCATTCTCTGGCTGAAAGGGATCTTAGCCTCGGTTCAGTCTTAGCCTCGGTTCATTGACATTCGGATACATTGGTGATAGTTTATAGAAAGAGTATTTTTCATAGTATTTTGTTGAACCGGAGGAGGGATGCGCTGGGAAATTGGGTGTTTTTGGTCTGGTTTTCATCGGGTGCCAAGACTTCGCCCTTCGGATTAAAGGCGAAGCTCATCTTAGTAAAAGGGGGAAACGTAATGCGAAGAAAGTACCTAGTGTCGATATGCGCAGTTCTGGTTACCCTGCTTATGTCGACCATGCTGACAGCGGCTTCTCCGGCGGCTGGCAGTTCAGTCCAAGCCGAGAATTCCGCGGCGGTTGCCGAAGCTAAGGTGAACAAGCTCAGCGGCGACCAAAATGAGCTGATCATCACGATTTCCATCAACGGCGAGGTCGTCGTCGAAGGCAGAAGAATGATCGGCAATAATTCCGCCGGCGAATACATCGTGGGCGACTATAAAGTCTATGTCAGAACCAGCGGTAATGACAAGGTAGACGCCTGCTATATCTCGCAGATCAAGAAACCGACTTTCCAGGTTTTAAACCCGAGGGAGAGCAGGGCGCCTATCGACGCGGTGGGCATCTCGGAGCGACTGGATACGCTCGATGGGAAGACCATCGCCATATGGGCCAACTACGACCCGACTATGGCGCCTACCGCCGTCGCGTTACAGGCTGCTTTGCCCAATACGAAGATCATCTGGATGGCTGGCGGCAGTTCTTCCGCCAATCAGGTTCCCGTTCAGCAGGAGCCGCCCATTATCAACATGGTGCAAAGGGAGTTCGACGCGGATCCGACGATAGCCGACGCCATACTCGTCGGCAACGGATTCTGAGGGAACGCAGCGGCAGCAGTTGTTGCCACCGCCTCCCGGTATGAAAAGCTTGGTATCCCCACCGCCGTCATTTTGCACAGCGATATGCTGTCTGTGGCGCAGGACGCCTCCGTGACCCGTGAGAATTCGGTTCCTGCCCTGCGATATGTGCAAACGCAGAGGACTGTATTTTCCAATTTTGTAGCCAGATCCTCCGATGAAATTGCGGAAGCCGCAGGCTATGCGGCAGCTGCCATCAAAGCATTGACCGACCCCCTTACAGAAGAAGAAGCCTACTCCGGACCCTATGCTTTTGATCCGGAACCCGAATACATCTACGAAGGCGACTCTTATAAAGAAGCCATGTTAGCTTTGGAAGGCGACCTCAGCAGATGCGTTTTTGCCCTGTCGCCCGCCGAGTATACGGACGGTTCGCCGGTGCAGCTTCCCCTGCGGGAACTCGTGGACGAGATGATGGCCGCCACATCCCACAAGCGGGACGAAGTCATAGGGCCCCTCGGCCCCAATATGACCGACGCCACGGTCTGGTCTGTCGCCGTCAATGGCGTGATGGCCGGATGTAAGCCGGAGACCATGCCCTTATTGCTTGCGCTCACCGAAGCGATGGTGAACACGAATATCACAGAAGCGCTAATGGGCGCCCAGGGCGGTTTCAGCTTTGGCGCCATCGTGAACGGCCCCTATGCCGAAGAAATCAAGATGAACGCAGGCGGGCCAAATCTGGCAGGCCCGGCGCCCTTGACGCCCGGCGTGCCGGCGAACACTTCTGTCGGCCGCTTTATTCGCTTGATGATGGTGAATATCGGCGGCGTCGAACCCGGTATTTATGAAGCAAAAGGTATCGGCAACCCCCATAAGACCAGCATCGTAATGGCGGAAGCGGATACTGAAAGCCCCTGGCCGCAATTCTCGACGGATATCGGCTTTGCGGACAAAGAGAACACCGTATCCTTGTTTGTCTTCTGGGTCGATATGCTGAACGGCTTCCGGGCAAGATACACCGGCCCGGAGGGGGAACCGACCATTCAGAATATACTCGGCCCCGCGACGGAAGCGGCAAAGTTCCTGTCCCGTTCCCAGCAGGGCCTCGTGGTCTTTATCAGTCCGGCGCAGGCCCAGGAATTAGCCGACGCCGGCTATACCCGGGAGGATTGCAAACAGTGGATTTCGGACCATTGTGTGGACACATATGAAAAAGCAATGCTGATGGGCCTTGGCAGCGGGCAGATGAATACGGTATACTCCGTACAAGGTGATCCGGTCAATCCGACAGGCGCCTGGCCGGCGGAGTGGAGAGATCCGAACTTCGATCCCCAGACCATAGTCAAGTACTTCCCGAATCCCAAAGGCATCCAGATCATCGTCGGCATAGGCAGTTGGAATGGTTTGATCATGAACGGCACCCCGAGATGGACGGTTGCCATCGATAAGTGGAAATAAGGCAGTTATAGCGCGAAGGCGCGAACCGGTTGGGAAGCCTCCGTTTGCAGGGATATACAGACGGAGGCTTTCTGCCCATCCATCAGAATGCACGAACAAAAGGAGAGAGGATTGATGATAAGAAAGAGATTTTCGCTATTCGCGCTTGCCATCGCTTTAACATTTGTTGTATTGAGCAGTTCTGCAGGCAGCGGAGAGCAGTTCCTTAAGCCGGATGCGGAAGCTGCCTACGCCGCTGTCGCCTCCGCCGCATCTACGGCGCCGGAGGCTGTCAAGGTCAACAATGCCGCCGTTCCCCCTTTCAGCGTCACGGTCAACCATGTACGGGTCAATCAGAGAAACATGGTATCGTACCCGGTTTACTCGGTCAAGACCAGGGACAATACAGGCAAAGAGGTTACCTATGTCGGCTATCTCCTGTCAGACGTGTTTGACGCCCTGGGCGTTTCCGGTAGCTACAGCACAGTGACGGTGAAGGAGGCAAGCGGAAAAAGCATACAGGTAACGGCAAAGCTGGCCGGAGAAAGCACCACCTTGCTTGCCCTGAGGAAAGACGGCGTACAGTTTGCACAATCCCCCTGGTTTGCCCCCTGCGGCTCCGGTACCGCGGAAGAATACGCAGCAAATATTATTTCTATCGAAGCCGTCGGCGCGAAACCTGCACTGCCATTACCGGCGCCGGATCCGGATGATTTCTTTGGCGTAGATTTGAACATTAATATGGAAACCATCGATTATTGGCTGGGGCGGGAGGAGGTCGTATACCGGGACCTGCGGATGCTTTTTGATCCGGCGGTTTTTGAAGATATCGGCGGTATCGCGGACCTGACGCAGACGATCGAAGGGTTTACCATTGTTCCCTATCCCTATATCGCCACGATTTCGCCCCTTCCCGTACCGGGCGCCTACAACGGAAAGACGCTCTTTTCCGTCACATGGCACGAGGACGGCAGCATCGCTACCGTCAGAGCAAATTATCTGGAATCCATGGTGATCCTGGAGGAGCTCTTCCCGGTGGATAAGCCGATATTTCTTATGTGCGGTGGAGCGGGGTATTCCAGCGAAATGAGGGCCCTGCTGCGTTTCCTCGGATGGAATCAGAACCTGCTGTATGTCGTTGGGCCCAACTGGACCTATCAAGGCGCCCACAGCGTTGAACTGGTGATGGATTCGGGAGATCCGGAAGTCGGGTTGGTGTACACGACCTGGCGCGCGGTTTACGCTACTATCGATTTCACACGCCTGCATCCCGGTACGCGTTCTGTCAAGCGGGCTGAGTTGAAACCGATCGATCCGAAAGAGCCGCATTGCATACTCGACATATTGGCGGCGAAAAAGGCTGCCGAGGCGGAAGCCAGTTCATCAAATTGAAGAATGAGGTGGGAAATTGGCAGAAAAAGACATCTATTTGACCATACGACAGGGTTTTCGCGATATAGTCGAAAGGCGCAG
>WRMS01000018.1 GCA_009777025.1 Clostridiales bacterium
CTTAGGCAAGTTCCCGCCGAAGATACGACCCATCTCCACGGAGACGTCCGCTACCTCCAGGCTATGGATGAACCGTTTTGGATTGAGGTTCTCCGCCATGCGTTCCCTCAAGCTTTGCCAAAGCGCCTCTTCCCCTGCCTGCAGACAGACTTTTTCTGCTTCAGCGCCTGCAGGGACAGGATTCTGTCCTTCCATGCTATTCTGCATATAAACCCTGTTTATAGATGTATTGTTCTACCGGCTCCGGTACCAGGTACTTGATGGAGCGTCCCATCGCTACTCTATCGCGAATATCCGTGGAGGAAATGGCCATTGCGGGAACCTCGATGGTAATCACTTTTTCCAGAAATTCCTGCTTGAGATGCCCTTCCAGCCAATCCGCCATGACCTTCGGCTGAAAACCAGGCCTTGTAGCGGCGACCAAGGTGCATCCGGCAAACAGATCATCCAGTTTTTTCCATGTCAGTATCTCTAAAATCGCATCGGCGCCGGTGATAAAAAAGAGTTCGCTGTCCACATCCATGAGTTGGCGAAAATAGCTTACCGTATCCGCAGAATAGGAAAACCCGGCTCGATTAAGCTCTACGGCGGAAACGCCAAAATACGGATTTGTCACCGTGGCAAGTTCTGTCATGAGTAGGCGCTTTTCCTTTGGCGTAATCAACTTCTCCCGCTTGTGAGGGGGCTGACCGGAAGGAACGAATAGTACCTTATCGAGCTGAAATCCGTTGCGAACCGCTTCCGCTGTGACCAGGTGGCCCTGGTGAACCGGATCGAAGGTCCCCCCCATAAGCCCTACACGCTTGACGCCGGCTAAATCCACATCCTCCTGATGTAAGATGAGCTGTTCTTCCTGCATACGCATTCTTGAAGTATCCCTCCCAGCCATGTTCTACGCGACTTCATGATCCGATCGTCGCCTTAGCAAACATGCCGCCCGCCGCCCATTGCGTCAGGCGCTGCATCGCTGTGCTCTATTTGCGTACTTGTCCTTCGCCCTGCACGATATACTTGATGGTCGTCATTTCCTCAAGCCCCATCGGACCGCGGGCATGGAGTTTCTGGGTGCTGATCCCCATCTCGGCGCCAAAGCCGAACATCCCGCCGTCCGTAAACCGGGTGGAAGCGTTGACCATGAGGACCGCGGCGTCGATCCTGCCGGTAAAACGTCTTGCCGCGTCGTAATCGCCGGTGATGATTGCTTCCGTATGCTTCGAGCCATGGGCGTTAATGTGTTCGATCGCTTCATCCAGGCTATCGACGACCTTTACCGCCAGGATGAGGTCCAGGAATTCTGTCGAGAAGTCCTCTTCCATCGCTTCGACAGACTCTGGCAGATACTGGCGGCTCTCCGGGCAAGCCCTGAGCTCCACGCCTAAATTCCGAAGCATTTTGCCCGCTTCAGGCAAAAAAGCGGCGGCGGCGTCCCGGTGCACAAGAAGCGACTCGGCGGCGTTGCAGACGCTTGGGCGCTGCGTTTTCGCATTGACCAATATATCCAGCGCCATGCGAAGATCCGCGGAAGCGTCTACATAGATATGGCAAATGCCTATGCCGGTCTCAATCACCGGTACGGTGGATTCCGACAGCACCGTCCGGATCAGGTCCGCTCCGCCCCTGGGGATCAGTAAATCCAGATAGTTGTGCATCTTCATCAGTTCCGCGGCAGCCTCCCGGCTTGTGTCTTCCAGAAGCTGCACAGCATCCGCCGGCCCGCCTTCTGCGCTTATCGCCGAGCGAAGCGCCTTCACCACAGCCTTGTTGGACTCCTTCGCCTCACCGGAGCCCCGCAGGATCACCGCGTTGCCGGTCTTAAAACAGATACCCGCGGCGTCGGCTGTTACATTCGGCCGGGCTTCATAGATCATGCCGATCACCCCGATGGGAACGCGAAGCTTCAGAATCTCGATATCTTGCGCGCCTTTCCAGCCCCCCAGTATCTCGCCAACCGGATCCTTGAGCGCCGTTAAGTCTTCCAGGCCCTTAGCCATCTCGTCTATCCGGCCGGGGGTAAGCGTCAGTCTGTCAATAAAAGCCGTACGCAGCCCTTTCTCTTTCGCGGCAGTTACATCCAGCGCGTTTTGCGCCAGTATCGCGTCGCTTTCCTCCCGCAAAGCCGCCGCCATATGCAGCAGCATCCGGTTTTTGTCCCCGGCGTTCAACTGGGCCATGCTAGCGGCTGCCTGCTTAGCCCTGGCGCCTATTTCGTTTACCATGCTTTGGCTATCTTTCCTCATCGTAAACCCCCTCTATTTCCAGGGAGACAAATTGTCTCTGTGGACGACTTCCTGCTCTAAGCCCGGACCGAGTATCGTTTCAATTTCGCTGCTATGCCTGCCTTTGATCCGCTCCAACTCTGCTGTACTGTAATTCACAATCCCTCTGGCGATGATGTCCGGGCCCTGCCGGATTTCTACTACCTCGCCTCTTAAAAAGTCTCCCTCAATGCGCAGAATCCCGCTGGCTAAAAGGCTTTTGCCGTTGTCCAGCAAAGCTCTGGAAGCGCCGTCGTCGACGATGACCGTTCCTGCCGGTCGTGTACTGAAAGCCAGCCAGCCTTTACGGCTTCCCAACGAATGCTTCTTCGGCAGAAAAAGGCTTCCCTGGAAAATCCCTTCGGGATCGTTTTCCCCGGCTGTATTGAGAAACTGCAGACAATTCCTATGGCTCCCGTTGGTCAGGACCATTGGTATCCCCTGGGTCATCGCGATCCTGGCCGCTGCGATCTTTGTCGCCATGCCGCCGCTGGCAAATTTGCTTCCTTCTCCCCCCGCCAAAGCCTCGATCTCCGGCGTGATCTCTTCCACGATGGAAATCCGTTCGGCTGCCGGATCCTTTCGGGGATCGCCCGTATATAAGCCGTCGATATCGGAGAGAAGTACCAGCAAGTCTGCGTCCACCAGTCCGGCAACCATGGCGGACAGGGTATCATTGTCGCCGACCTTGATTTGATCAAAGGCAACCGTATCATTCTCGTTAATAATCGGTACAGCGCCGTAGATCAGGATCTGGCGAAGCGTCATCCTCGCATTCAGATAGCGCTGCCGGTCGGCCAGGTCGTCTTTCGTCAGGAGTACCTGGGCGACGGCTATCCCGAATTCGCCAAAAAACTTCTCGTACGTATGCATCAGTATCCCCTGGCCAATGGCGGCCAAAGCCTGTCTGGCGGAAATCTCTTTCGGCCGAATCTGTATTTGCAGCCGCCCCATACCGGCGCCCACCGCGGCCGACGTGACCAGGATGACTTCTCTGCCCTGGTTTTTCAGGTCAACCAGCTGCTGAACCAACAGTTCCATCCGCAGCAGATTCAGGTTGCCTGTCTCATGCGTCAGGGTGCTGGTTCCGACTTTGACCACGATCCGCTGCGCTTTTTGCAGTTTCGTTCGTTCCTCTGTCGCTCTTTGCCTGTCCGCCATTCTTTGCCGCCGCCTCTTTTGAACACAATTTTTACTATTATATCCTTAATGCGCCCTATATTGCAAACGAAAATAAGCGAAAAGCAGGCAGCCACTAACTTTCCCGCCAGAAGCTCCGGCTGAAAAGTACCAATATGGCATAGAGCTCGAGCCTTCCGAGAAGCATCAACAGAGACAAGAAGATCAGGCTCCAGCCGGGCATACTGCCGTAGTGCGTCATCGGCCCCATTTGCTCAAATGCCGGCCCCACATTATTCAAGCAGGCGCTTACGATAGAAAAAGAAGTCCGGATATCATATCCGGCCAAGCAAAAAACGGCGGTGGAAGAAACCGCGATCAGGATATAGATGAAGAAAAACACCTGTGTATTGGCAATCGCTTCCGCCGGCGCAGGTTTGTTATTGATCCGTATATGGACGACAGCTTTCGGATGCAGGATACGGGTCAAAGCCGCCCCCATCCCTTTCATCAGGATGATCAAGCGCCCTACCTTCAGTCCCGCGCCGGTAGAACCTGCACAGGCGCCGATGTAAGGAAGCACGAGAAAAAAGAACTGACCAACAGGCGGCCAAGCGGTATAGTCTGTGCTGATAAAGCCTGTCGACGTAATGGCGCAGACCAGCTGGACATAGCTGTCAAGGAGAGACGCCAACATTTGCCTGCCTTCCGCTACCATCGCGAAGCTGGTGATCAGGACCGATCCCAAGATAAGCGCCAGATAGACCCGGACTTCTTCGTTCCTCCAAAACACGTTCAGTGAACGCGCTTGGAAGGCAGCATAAAACAGATGAATCTGCATGCCGGAAAGCATCACCAGGAAAGCCAAGATCAGTCGAACTACCGGTCCGTAACCGATGATACTGTCATTCTGCGTGGAATACCCGCCCGTTGATACGGCGCCAAAGCCGTGGCACAGCGCTTCGAAAGGCGTCATGCCCGCCAGGATCAGAACCAGGATTGCGATCAGGGTGAGAACGATATAGGTCAGCAAAAGGATTCTGGCTGTCTCCTTGATTCTGGGCGCGATCCTTTCCTTGATCGGGCCTGTGACTTCCGCCATATAGACCTGTACGCCGCTGTTGCCAAAAAAGCTGAGCATCGAAACAAAAAGTACCACGATACCCAGTCCGCCCAGCCAAAACGTGACGCTGTGCCATAGATGAAGGCTGCGTTCCATACTTTCCATATCCGTCAAAACAGAGGCGCCCGTTGTGCTGAATCCGGCAACCGCCTCGAAAAAGGCTTGGGGAAATCTGGATATCACGCCGTATCCCAGATAAGGCACAGCGCCGTATAGCCCGGCAGACAGCCAAGTCAGCGCGACCAGGAGACAAGCGTCCTTATGCGTTAATTCATCCTCCACCGGGAAGCATTTGAACAGAAGGAGGCCTGCCGTCAGGCCGGCTGCGCCCGACAAGCCATAGATATAAGCGAGCCTTTCCCCGTCGATCAAGCCCAGTATCATGGGCATAAACATGGAAAAACCCAGCACTGCCTGTGTCAATCCCCAGTAGGGAAGTATACGCCTGATACTGCCCAGGTTACCGCGCATGTCCATTCGTCCTTAACTCAACAACGCAATTACCTGATTAATGGCTTTCGGCAGGCAAATGACGGTAATTCGGTCATTGGGTTTCAGCATATCGTTTCCTTTCGCAATCCTGACTTCCCCGTCCCGCAGGATAGAACCAATAATCGCGTTCAAGGGAAAATGAATGTCCATCAGTTTTCGATTGGCGATTTTGCATGCCGGCGGTACGATAAACTCCAGCATACTTGCCTCTTCGTCCTGCAGATAGGTGAAAGATAGCAGGTTTGCGCTTCTCTTGATAAATCTGTAAATCGCGCCGACAGCCAGCGCTTTCTGGCTTACGCCGATATCGATGCCGACCCCTTCCATAATGTTGACGTATTCCGACCGGCGGATCATCGCAATCGTTCGCTTTGCGCCCAGGTGTTTCGCGATCACAGCGAGGAGAAGATTTTCTTTGTCGTCGTCTGTGACGCAAATGAACACATCGGCCCTGCCTGCGCCTTCCTGTTTCAACAAATCCAGATCTGTCGCGTCTCCATGGATAACCAGCGTATGCGACAGTTCCTCCGACAGCGCCTCGCAGCGCCTGTAATCCTTCTCAATCATCTTGACCGTATAGTTTTTTTCTTCCAGGAACCGGGCCAAATACCTGCCTGTCCTGCCGCCTCCCAGGATCATCAGGCTGGTCGCCTCTTCCCGCCGCATCCCCAGAAAGTGTTCGATCCTGGCCATCTCACTGGTCTGCGCCAGGAGATAGACGACGTCGCCTTCCAGGATCTTGTCTTCTCCGCGGGGAATGATGGCTTTGTTCCCCCGTACAATGGCGGCGATCAGGTAAGGAGATTCCGGGTTCATCTGCTTCATACTGCGGCCTTTGACAGGGGAGTTACCGGTAATGGGCAGCTCCAGCATCATCGCTTTCCGTTCCGCAAAATACATCACATCCAGCGCTTCCGGTACTTCAATCAGCGTCGCGATTTCCCTGGCGCTGATCCACTCCGGATTGATCAGCAAATCAATATCGGACAAGAAACTCCCTCCCGCGTTTCTTGTCGTCAGGTACTCTATGTTACTCACCCGCGCAACGGCATATTCGGCCCCGGCCTGCTTACCCAGCAGGCAAGTCACGATATTGACCTCATCCGAAGCGGTCATCGCCAGAAGTAGACTGGCTTCGGCTATGCCGGCGCTTTGCAAAACAGCGATACTGGCGCCGTTTCCGTGCATCACGCGCGCATCCAGCTTTTCTTCCAGCGGCGCGATGTTTTCTTCTTCTGATTCGATCACGGTGACGTCATATTCTTCCCGGATTAATAGTTCGGCGATAGACGAACCCAGATTGCCGCCGCCGACGAGGATTGCCCGCATTCCGTATTTCTCCTTTTTTAAAGCATGCCCAGAAATTCTTCCTCTGTTAAGATAAGCGGCTTACCCCGCTCTTTCAGCAGTGCTTGCGCTTTGCTCAACTTGGAGCCGGCTTTGTCTCCCGCGATCAGATACTCCGTCGCCCCTGTGACGCTATCCTGGGGCAGGGCGCCCAGGCTCTTCAGTTTCGCCTTGATTTCCGTTCGGCTGAATTGCGTCAGTACCCCTGTTACGACCACGTGTTTGCCGGTAAACGCTGTGCCTTCCCCTGCCGCGGAGGCGTCAAAGGCTTGCGCTCCGGCTGGATGTTCTGCAGGGTTCACGCCCGCGTCCAACAAACGCCGGATTACGTCAAGGTTGCTTTCATTCCGAAAGAATTGATATACGGCCTCCGCGATGATGCTTCCCACCTCGGGCGTCTCCAGCAGCGCCTCCATCTCCGCTTCCCTCAGCGACGACAGAGAACCAAAGACCGCAGCCAAATCCGAAGCGGTCTTCTTTCCCACATGGGGGATTCCGAGGCTGAATAGAAAAGAATCCAGGCTGCAGTTCTTGCTGTTTTCGATAGCTAAAAGTAGGTTGTCCGCTTTTTTTTCTTTAAACTTGTCCAGTGTCAACAACTCTTCCCGAGTTAGCCGGTATAGTTGATCCACGCTGCGCATATGCAGATCTTCATAGAGCTGATATGCCGTCTTTTCGCTGAAGCCCTCAATATTCATCGCTTCTCTGCCGGCAAAATGCGCCAGCGCCTTCACCATCTGCGGCTTACAGCCTATGGCGTTTAGACAGAAGAGATGCGCGCCGTCCTGCACCAGGGTGCTGCCGCATTGGGGGCAGTGGACAGGGGCTTCTATGCTTGACAGAGAGTCGCTGTCGTCACCGGGTACGGCGCCCATAATCTCCGGTATCACGTCGTTGGATCGCCTGAGCCATACGGTGGAACCGATATGCACCGCTTTTCGACGAATATCCTCCAGATTATTTAAAGTCGCCCGGCTGACCGTGACGCCCGCCAGTTCAACAGGTTCAAGGAGCGCTGTGGGCGTGAGTTTGCCTGTACGCCCCACATTCCATTCCACACCCAGCAGGCAGGTGGTTTCCTCTTCCGCTTCGAATTTGAACGCTACAGCCCAACGGGGGAATTTCGCCGTATAGCCCAGGATTTCCCGCTGCGAAAGATCGTCCAGCGCAATCACCGCGCCGTCGATAGCAAAGTTCAACTGTTCTCTGACCGCCCGGATTTCCTCCACAGCCGCTATGGCTTCGTCCAGGTTTGCGCAGCGCCGGTGAAAGGGATGGAGGCAAAAGCCCTGCTGATCCAGCCAGGTCAGTTCGTCCGCATAGCGCTGAAACGCCGGGCCCTGCCAATAGCCTATATCGTAGAAGAATACCGTCAGCCCCCGCCTGCGGGTTTCCTCGATATCCAGGTTGCGCAAAGCCCCCGCTGCGCCGTTTCGTAGATTTTTCAAGGGGTTTGCCGCCTCGGCATTGTATGCTGCAAAGGCTTCTCTGGTCATAATCGCCTCGCCCCGGATCTCCGCCAGGGCCGGTCCGTCAATCTTTGGCTGTATCCCCGGGATCGTCAGGATCTGGGGGAGGATCTCTTCTCCGGTCACACCGGTTCCCCGCGTTGCGCCGTGGATCAGGCTGCCGTTCTCATAAGTGAGGTTCACCGTCATGCCGTCAAACTTCATCGTCACGACATACGCCAGATCTTCCCGCTTTGCGCCTTCGTCTTCCAACAGCTTCCCATTGCGGCTTTCCCAGTCCCGGAGTTCTTCCCGGGTTTTCACTTTATCCAAACTCCAAAGGGGCGCCAAATGCCTATGCTTCCGGAATCCGGGAAGCACGTTGCCGCCTACGCGCAAGGTAGGGGATTGCGGCAGAACGAAGCCTGTTTCCTGCTCCATCTCCTCCAATTGCCGATATAGCCGATCATATTCCCCATCTGAGACGAGGGGATCATCCTTCGTATAGTAAGCATAGGCGTATTGGTTTACCAACTCGGCCAGTTCTTTCATCCGCTGCTGTTTCTCTTCACTGATCGTCATGCTACGCTTGTCCTTCCGCCCGCCGGATAGGGGCAATGTCCGCCTGGAGGCTTCGTAAGCCCATATCCGGAAAAGCTATCGTATAAATGCTTTTCGGTCCTTCGCCTTTTACGCTGACGACAACGCCCTGTCCCCATTTTCGATGGACAATTCTGTCGCCTGTCCGGAAGACGTCCGGCGACCCGGTCTGAGGCGCCAAACCTTCGCCTGTACTTTGACGGCTTCCTGCGGAAGGGCGGCTTCCCGCGAAAGAGCGGCTTCCCCATCGTTCTTCGCCGCCCGGCGCAAACCCCCGCTTCCCCCTTGATCCGGACAAAGTGCCGAAATGGGCGCCGTTTTCATTCTCGTAAGCCTCGTCCTCGAAGCCGTTTCCGAAGGTATAGCTTCTGCTTTGGATCGGGCTGCCTTCGACCAGTTCCTCCGGAATCTCGCTCAGGAAGCGCGAAGGACTCTGCCGCATCGTGCTTCCATACTGGTTACGCGAAGCCGCCCATGATAAATAGAGCTTCTCTTTTGCCCTGGTCATCGCTACATAACACAAGCGGCGTTCTTCCTCGATTTCCCTGTCAGTTATCGAGCGGGCGTGAGGAAAAATGCCTTCTTCCATACCGATCATGAAAACCTGCGAAAACTCAAGTCCCTTGGCCATATGCATGGTCATTACCTGCACAGCGCCTTTGCTTTCTTCCTCGTTCACCAGGTCAAGGTCGGTAATCAGCGATATCTCGCCCAGAAACTCCGCCAGGGATCCCCCTTCGATTCTATCGTACTCCTCCGTCTTATTCATAAACTCCCGCAGATTATCCAGCCGGTCCATGTTCTCGATGGTTTCTTTTTCCTTCAGCATCCGGAGATAGCCGCTTTTCTCTAAAATACTTTTCGTCAGTTGCCCCACCGTCTCTATAGCAGCCAATCCCCGCAGTTCGGTATAGAGCGTTCTAAATTCCTCCAGGGCCTTGTCGGCCCGGGCGGATAAGTCCAAACCGGCGTGATCAAATAAGGCCGCTTCCAGGCTTTGCCCGCTGTTTACGCTGTGGGCAAGGATCCGGCTGACGCTGACTTCGCCTATTCCCCTTCTCGGTTCGTTGATGATGCGTCTCAACGCTACCTGATCCTCCGGATTCGCAAGAAATTTCAGGTAAGCCAGCACATCCTTAATCTCTTTTCGCTCATAGAAGCGGAAGCCGCCGATCACCACATAGGGTATACGATAACTGGCAAAGCATTCCTCCAACACCCGTGACTGGGCGTTTGTCCTCATGAGTACGGCGTGGTCGCTGAAACTGCCGCCCTTCTCCCGGGTCATTTGCACGCGGCTGCATACGAAAGCGGCTTCCCCCTTATCGTCGTCCGCGTGGAAACGAAGCAGCTTTTCCCCCTGCTTTTTCTCCGTCCAGAGCCTTTTTTCTTTTCTCTCGCGGTTATTGGCGATCAGATCGTTAGCCGCTTCCAGGATCCGCCCGGTTGAGCGATAATTCTGCTCCAGCCTGACCACCGCCGCGCCGGGGAAATCCTTTTCAAAGTCCAGTATATGACGAATATCCGCCTGCCGGAAGCTGTAGATGGATTGGTCGTCGTCGCCGACTACGCACAGATTGCCATGCTCCTGCGCCAGTATCTTCACCAGCAGATACTGGATATAATTGGTATCCTGGTACTCGTCCACCATGATGTAGCGGAATTTATCCCTGTACTTCTCCAGGCGCTCCGGATGACGCCGGAACAAAAGCAGCGTCTGGAGAAGCAAATCGTCGAAATCCATAGCGTTATTGCGCAGCAAATTCTGTTGATACCGGAAGTATACCCATGGCCTTAAGCTTTCCATATCCAGGTCCTCTGGCATATCCTCCGCGGAAGGCAGCTTTGCCCTGCTTTTTTGCCCGCTGATCCAGTTCAGATAAGCCTTTGGGGGGTGCGCCTTCTCTTCCACATTGAGCCCGCGCAGAATGGAGCGTATCAATTGCTCCTGGTCCGCGGCGTCATAGATGGAAAAATCTCCCCGGTAGCCGTCCAGATACTCCCGTTCCCGTTTCAATATCCGCAGGCAGGCGCTGTGGAAGGTCATGACCCACATGTCGCCCAAGGTATCGCCCAAAAGGATTTCCAGCCGTTCGCGCATGACCCGGGCAGCCTTGTTGGTAAAGGTAATCGCCAGGATATGATACTCCGGCACACCCTGGCGCCCGATCAGCGAGAGGATCTGTCTGGAAAGCATCGGGTTGTCGCCCTGCCTTCCCTGCTCCGCGATATAATTCGCGAGATATGACAATTCCGCCTCGCCTGCCCATTCCGGCGGCGCATAATCCCGATCATAGTCCGGTCCAAAGATAAGGAGATGCAGGATGCGGTAGACAATTGCGGTGGTTTTGCCGCTGCCCGCGCCTGCCAGGCACAGCACAGGACCGCGCCCGGTTTCTGCCGCGAGCCTCTGGCCCATATTCAAACGGGACAAAATCATATTGCGGATTTCGTCCCGTAAAGCCTTGTATTGTTCTGCTTCACTTTGCTGCAATACCATAATTCTCTTCACCCATCGCTATAGTTTTCGATAACGGTCCAGGATGATCCGATACCCATCCGCACCGTAGTGCAAGCATTTTTTCACACGGCTGATGGTCGCCGTACTCACGCCCGTTTCCTGGATAATGTCGGAGTAGGTGTGATTGTCCGTCAGCATTTTGACGACCCTCCACCGCTGGGCCATCGCTTTGATCTCTCCGATGGTGCAAAGATCTTCGAAGAACCGGTAGCACTCCTCCCGGTCGCCCAATGTCAGGATAGCGTCAAATAACGCGTCTACCATGGGATCCTGAAGTCTGGATTGGTATGGCAAGCCGCTCACTCCTTATTTCCGTTCGGCAAATCAAAGATTTGGACAGCCGCGCATAGGGCCTGTAAGGATGCCTTTAGGGGTCGGGTAGGTTACTAAAAGTTGCTCACAGTCCTGTTAACGCTGCCGGATAGTTTTTTTCGCATCGCGTTCTCCACCATAGGCGTAACCAGTCCGCTTATGCTCCCCCCCGCGCTGCATACCTGCTTGATGGTAGACGAGCTGATAAAGGTGTAGTCCGCATTGGCCATGAGGAATACTGTCTCGATCTCCTCATCCAGATGCTTATTCACAGCCGCTACCTGCATCTCGTACTCATAGTCGGAGATCGCCCGCAGACCGCGGATAATGGCGCTCGCGCCGCACTGTCTCGCAAGCTTGACCGTTAGATCCTGGTACACCGCGATATCACAGTTTGGCAGATGGGAAATGGCGTCCAGGATAAAGCTTTTTCTTTCTTCCAGGTTAAACAAGGTATTCTTGTAGTTTTGCTCCGCGACGGCAATGATAAGGCGGTCAAACAAGCGGCAAGCCCGTTCCGCAATGTGCAAATGCCCCACGGTGAAAGGATCAAAACTCCCGGGATAAATAGCGATACTCATATCGGCTCTCCCCCACTCTGCCTTACTCTACCTTACTCTGCCTTATAATTCTTTTATTCTTTATCCTGATGCAATATCCTGCCGGTATTGGGCGGAATTCGCAAATTCCAGGCACGGAACGATATCCTAAGAACTGTTTTTGTCCTTCTCCTGCAGTACCACTTTATCTATCCCCAGCAGATCCCCTAAGCGCGCCAGCAGTTCTACGCTCCCGTCCGCCTTGGGGAGAAATACCGCAGCCATGGCTTCCTTCTGCTTATCGTAGTAGAGATAGACCGGTATCGTACCGCGATAGGCCAGCATCGCCGCGCGAATAGCTGCCAACAAGGCAGGATCCTCCGCATCCGCATCTCCCAGTTTCAGCCAGAGTTGGCGCTTTTCTGCTTCCCTTCCGTTGGTATTCGGCCCGTCCGTATGCGAGGTAACCCACGGCGGAAGCTTTCCGGCGTACGCTTGCTCGCTGTCGCCTGCCAGCGACGGACGAGCGAACGCGTTGCTGGTATATGCCGCATTTCCTGTGCCTGTTCTTTCCATCGCATATACGGCAGGGTTTGCGCCGGCGTCTATGCTTGCGCCCAGACCCGATCGTCCTTGCGTCTCCAGCGGCAATCCTGCTTCCCCCAGCAGCACTGCTTGTTCCAGAAACAGCTTCGGCTGCTCCTCCTGCCCCTGATAACGGCCTTTGATCACCACCGCCTGGTCATTGGCGAGGATGGCGCCTATGGTTTCGAATAGTTTTGGGAAAACCAGCACCTCGACGCTGCCGGTCAAATCTTCCAGCCGGAAATTGGCCATCATCTGCCCCCGCTTGGTCACCGTCCTTCTGTACTGGCTGATGACCCCTCCCACTACCACCGGATAATCCTCCTCTTCCTTGAGGTCGTCAATATGGTGACTGATCCTTTTCTCTGCCTGATCCAGGAAAGGCGTTAGCGGATGCCCGGACAGATAGAGTCCCATTACTTCATTTTCTTTCATTAACACGGTTTGCTGATCCAATTCCGGTCTGTCCGGCAAAGCTACGGTATCGTAGTCCGGCTTCATTTCCGGCGCCAGGTCAAACAGAGATAGTTGATTGCTGGCTTTATCTTTCTGCCAGGCGGCAGCGGAGTCCATCACCAAAGGCAGAACGGATAGAAACTGCGCTTTATGTCCCGGCACAGAGGAAAAGGCGCCCGCCCAGATCAGGTTTTCGATAGCCCTTCGGTTGATGCTGGACAGATTTATCCGCTGACAGAAGCTTTCCAGGCTGGTATAGGGGCCATTTTCTCTTTCGGAAAGGATCGCCTGAATCGCCGGCTCGCCTATCTGCTTGATCGCGGCCAGGCCAAAGCGGATCGCGTCGCCGCTGACGCTGAATCCGGATAGGCTTTCATTGACGTCCGGCCCCAATATACGTATTCCTCTTTGCCTGCATTCGTTAATATAAAACGGCACCCTGTTTTTTGTTTCCATTACGCTGGACAGCAACGCCGCCATAAACTCAACGGGATAATGGATCTTGAGCCATGCCGTCTGATAGGCGACCAACGCGTAGGCTGCAGAGTGGCTTTTATTAAAGCCATATCCGGAGAAATACTCCATCAACGCGAAGACCTTTTCCGCGACTTCCGCCGATACACCTTTCTCTTTCGCGCCATCTACAAAACTCTGCCGATAGGCCGCCAACACTTCCGGCTTTTTCTTTCCCATCGCCCGCCGGAGTTCATCGGCGTCTCCCATGGAGAGCCCCCCCATATCATTGGCAATGCGCATTACCTGCTCCTGATAGAGGATTACCCCATAGGTCGTGTCCAGTATGGGTTCCAGCAGCGGATGCAGATAAGTAATGGCGACTTTGCCATGACGCCGCTGGATAAAGTCTTCCACCATCCCGCTGCCCAGCGGCCCCGGCCTGTAGAGGGCGACCATAGCGACGATGTCGTCAAAACGTTCCGGCTTCAATTCCCGGATGATTTGCCGTAGCCCGTCGCTTTCCAACTGGAATACGCCGACGGTATCCCCCGCAGAAAGCAGCTTGTAGGCAGCCGGATCATCCAGGGGGATATGATCGATCTCAATGCGGATATCCTGGCTTTGCTTGATCAATTCCACCGTGTCGCCAATAACCGTAAGGGTGCGTAAGCCCAGCAGATCCATCTTCAGCAGGCCTATCGCCTCGACCGTGTCTTTCTCAAACTGGGTACAAGGCAGTCCGTCGGTCGTCCTTTGAAGGGGAAGATAGTTCTCCAGCGGCTGACCGGCGATCACCAGTCCCGCAGCGTGCACGCCGCTGTGGCGGGGTAACCCCTCAAGAGATTTCGCCATCTTGATCAAGCCGGAGACTTGCTCGTCCTTTTCGGTCAATTCCTTTAGTTCACGGGACAACTGGAGCGCGCGGTCCAGAGTAATATTCAGTTCAAAGGGAACCAGTTTGGCGGTCTTGTCCACCACCGCAAGAGGTATGCCCATCGCGCGGCCCGCGTCACGGATCGCCGCTTTCGCTGCCATTGTGCCAAACGTGATGATTTGACTGACCTTATCCCGCCCGTAACGCTCGATTACATAATCGATGACCTCGCTCCGCCGGAGATAACAGACGTCGATATCGATATCCGGCATACTGATCCTGTCCGGATTGAGAAAGCGCTCAAAGAGTAGGCCGTAGGTAAGGGGGTCGATATTGGTAATGCCCAAACAGTAGGATACGATGCTGCCCGCAGCCGAGCCGCGGCCGGGACCGACATAGATCCCCTTCTCCCTGGCATAGCGGATAAAGTCCCAGACGATCAGAAAGTAACCGGGGAAGCCCATATGGACAATAACGGATAGCTCGTATGCCATACGCTCCCTGGGGGATACGCCGCCTTCCCCCTTTGCATCCGCGCTTTCCGGATATCGCTCTTCCAAGCCTTTTTCACACAGTTTCTTCAGATAAGCCGCTTCGTCTTTCTCCCCTGCAGGCAGAGGGTAAGGAGGCAGATGCAGCTGGTCAAACTCCATTTCCACCTGGCAGCGGCGGGCGATTTCCGCGGTATTGGCCAAGGCTTGCGGATAATCCCCAAACAAGAGCGCCATCTCTTCCGGACTCTTGACATAGAACTCCTGGGTTTCATATTGCATACGATTCGTATCGGAAAGCGTTTTTCCCGTTTGAATACACAGCAAAACGTCCTGCACATAGGCGTCTTCCCGGTTGACATAATGCAGGTCATTGGTCGCCGCCAAGGGGATTCCGGTTTCCCCATGGATCCGGATCAAGCCGGCATTGATCTCTGTCTGGTTTTCCAGCCGGTGATCCTGCAGTTCCAGATAGAAATTGTTCCGGCCAAATACCCGGTCGTACTCCAGGGCCGTCTCTCTGGCTTCTTCATATCTGCCGGAGGCCAATAGGCCGGGTATCCGCCCGCTCAGGCAAGCGGAAAGGCCGATGAGCCCTTCGGCATTGGCGCGCAGCAACTCCATATCCACTCTCGGTCGGTAATAAAAGCCTTCCAGCCAGCTGCGCGAAACCAGCTTAATCAGGTTTTGATAGCCGCTTTGGTTTTCCGCCAGCAGCACCAGATGACTGGGTTTATCGTCCAAATCAGGGACTTTATCCCAACGGCTTCTGGGCGCCACATACATTTCGCAGCCAATGACCGGATGAATCCCGGCTTTTTTTGCTTCGCGATAAAACTCTGCGACGCCGTACATCACGCCGTGGTCGGTGATCGCAAGAGAATCCATCCCCAGTTCTTTAACCCTGGCAATGAGTTCCGGTATCTTGCACAGTCCGTCCAACAGGCTGTAACAGGTATGCGTATGGAGATGTACATAGTCGGGCTTATTCATCAAAAAGATCCGGCTGGTAGTAGGCTGTCTGGGGATGCCCGGGTACGTCCGGGTACTCTTCCAGCAATTTAGAATATTTCAAGGAGAAGGAAAAAGACAGGATGATTTCCGGTTTCTGAATGTCATTCGCCCGCAGGACGACTTTATCAGCATAGAACATATACTGATATTCCTCATCCCGCCAGGTAATGCGGCAATCTCCGACCTTGAGCGTAATATGCCCCCACTCGTTGATGCTGAAGCCTAAAAAATCACCGTTAAAATAACTGCTCTGCCCGTAACGAATACCGATCCCCCTATCCGGCTGGTCATAAAAAGTGGAAAAATGTTCCAGAATCAGTCTGCAGGGAGGGCTGATCTCTTCAATCAACCTGCGTTCCGTCGCCACTAGCTCTTCGACATGACGAAAACGAAGCCGCTGGGAATGAAACTCAGGATCCCTGTCTTCCTCCAAATAGTCACCTGTTATCCGCCTTATCGTCTGGGTAAGCTCTTCCAGGGCGGTCAGGTAACGCGCGTCTCTGCTCTCTCGTTCCGACATCATTGCCCTCCGGTCCTTTCAAATTCTCCATTGACTATTATAAGGATCATCGCTATAATGATTGGGTACTTGTTTTCTATCGGGATGTGGCGCAGTTTGGTAGCGCGCTTCGTTCGGGACGAAGAGGCCGCAGGTTCAAATCCTGTCATCCCGACTTTTTTATGCAAATTGTCAGTTTAGCCGATGTATGGCCCAAAATAGATCCCCGTCTCGCCCCGGGCAAAGCTGGATGCGGTATGTTCCGTATCCAGTTGCGTTTGCTCGGCGCCGATGATAATGCGGACGCCCGGATAGGCTGTCCGCTTTATATTGACGTAGCCATAACCTAAGGTATCCATTTCTTCTTTCACCTCAATGACTTCCTGCTGCAAGCTTGCCAGGTTTTCTTCTATCGCCTGATATGCGCTCCTGGCTTGGTTCAGCGCATCCAGCCTGTCTCCGGAAAGGGTGCCGGATTTTTCTAGTTCCCCCAGCATCGTGATCGCCGGTCGCAGGGAATTCATCTGGGTTTGCATCGTTTCAATCTGCTTGGTCAGGTACTGGTATCGTTCGGTGGTTGCGGGGTTATTGCCCACTTCCAATATGGTGGGGACCGCGATATTTCTTCCGCCCGCATAAGCTGTATTAATGCTGTTTCGCGCTACGACCCTTCCGCCTGTCACTCTACCCTTAGAACCGATCACATTTACATTGCCGCTGCACAGCACATAGGACCGTAAAACGGCTGTCGACTCTATGTCGCCGACCGCTTTTACATTGCTGTCCTGAATGTATTTTGACTTGATGAAGCCCCCAGCCTCGATTATGTGCGGGCTGTTGCTCCCTTTGCCCTGGATCCCGTCTTTTAAGACGATATTGCCGCCGGCGATAACAGTGGCGTCTTCCACCCAGCCGTTCACGGTAATATTGCCACTGGCTTGCACACTGAAACCCGTAAGAATATTGCCCTGGATCACAAGGTTGCCGACGAAGTTGATATTACCGGTGGCATTGCCTACATCGGTTTTGACGGTAAAGGTGTTGAGTACCTGGAGCTTGCTCCCCACCATGTCCACCTGGCCGTCGCAGACAGCCAGGAGCTGCAGCCCGTCTTCCGAAAGCTTTGTGTTTTGTCCCATGGGCAGCGCAAGATCCCGTCCCGGCCGCGGCTGCAGCTTTACGCACAGCACATTACAGCCGACTTCGCCTTGCGTGGCGGGTATCTTGACGCATAATACATCCTCCTGCATCACATTTTCTATAATGCCCAAATCTTTATAGTCTACGGTTCCATCCGGATTTTCCTTGGGTTTACTATCTCTGCCCAACTCGACTTTGAACTCCAGCCGCGCCGGTTGTCCGTCCACAGCGTCAAGGCCCCTGGCGACTACATAGGACTGGTCATACATGGGTTTCTTGACCGCCAGGTCAATCACCCCTTCATCGATTCCGTATTGAACGCCTGCCTCCGCCAGGGCCTTCCGGATCTCCTCGTCTGTGACATGGGCGCCTCCGTAATACGGAGGAAAAATGGTCATTTCTGCTGACATCCCGTCAGATGCTATCGTTATTTTAGGTATCGCATGAATTGGTTCGTTTTCCGCGTGATTGGTTTCGTGTTGATGATTATCCATATTACAAAGCCCTCCCGGCTTTTATCTCATTTTATTTGATGGCTAACCTGCCCGAATACTCCCGCTTTATAAGCGGTGAGATAAAGAGCGGAGCGGCAGCCCATGTTAGTTCGAAAGCGCCTCCCACAACGGCGTGTCTTGCAATGTCAGCAACGTAAGATCAGGCTGGCTGCGGATCACATGTTCCCAGGCTTTCGGGATATTGGCCCGGTCTTCCCCATTGAAGGCCGCCCCTCCCGCCTCCAGTTCCGCCATAGCCAGCTCCAAAGGCCAGACCGTGTGTTTGCTGACACCTTGCGCGTTCCGTTTCTGCGTGTATATGGGAATGTATCCTGCTTCTTTAAAATAAGGCTCGCCGGTAGCGCCGTCTACGCCGATCGTCAATTTCAGCAGCATACTGCATAGGCGTTCCAACCCCTCCTGATTGGAGACGAAATTGCCTTGTGAATACATGACGAACTTTGTCTTTCCCGGCTCATCTTCCTCATCGCCCGGGTGGATGGCCTCTCCCCGCTGCAGGACGTGGGGATGATTGCCCAGGATCAGATCCGCTCCACCTTCCAGCAAGCGCATTGCCATGGCGACTTGCTCCGAACCCGGTTTGGGCTGGTACTCTACTCCCCAATGGAGCATCAGCACCACATAACGCGCGCCTTCGGCCCTTGCCTTCCGAATGTCTTCCAACAAGCGTTCTTCCTGGATATAGTTCAGCGCGTAGCTATACTCTCCGGGCAGCTGCAAACCGTTTGTGCCGTAGGTTGCGGCGATCGCAGCCAGCTTCACGCCCTTGACTTCGATGTACAATAGTTGCGCCCGTTCTTCCGGCGTTCGGAAAGCGCCCGTATGCAAAAGGCCGGCGCTGTCCAGATGATTCAACGTTGTGCACAGTCCCTGATACTTGCGGTCAAGGCTGTGGTTATTTGCCGTACTGACCAGACTAAACCCTGCTTCTTTGAGATTCCCCGCCAATTCTTCCGGCGCGTTAAACAGAGGGTACCCGGTAAAGCCTCCGTTATCCGCGCCCGCCAGCGGCGTCTCCAGGTTTCCCACGACCAAATCCGCTTCTTGCAGAATTGGCGCTACTTTTTCAAACATGAAACGAAAATCATACCCCGCCCCGTCCGGCAGCCTGCCGGCTTTGGTCTGGGGACTGTGCATCATGATATCTCCGACAGACAAAATCGTGAAGCTCCAATCCTCCGGAATCGGCCTGGGCTTAAGGGCTTTCTGGAAGGAGGTCGGCGGAGCGGTAACAACAATATTGTTTATTTCTGCTTCTTCGGATGCGCCCGCCCAGGCTGCCGCCTTCGCTTCAAAGCCGCCGGACAACAGGCCTCCTCTGAATAGGAACAGGCATAATAAAAGGAAGCACACGGCAAAAGCGGTAAGATAAGACCATTGCCGCCTTTTGCTGTCTTTATTCAGAGTACGGTCATGTTTTTTCGTGTGCTTCCTCCTGTTCCAGTGAATCGTTATGCTTTGGCAGCCGTTTTAAAACCCCATAGACTCGCCGACCAGCAGCACCCGTATCTTCGTACGGGAGGGGCAGCGGTGAAGAATTGTCGCGATATTACAGATCGATCCCGCGCTCGAGCAGTTCATACATTCGCCAGTCTTGGTACAAGGGTTGCCCGTGTTGAGTCTGATATTGTTGACCGGTCCCGCTATCGCACAGACACGCTCTTCCGCTTCGGTCAGATCTGCTACTACTTTGTTGATGCCGGCGACGATGACGACCTCTTTCGGCCCGTATATCATGGCAGCCACCCGGTTGCCGGCGCCGTCTACATTGTATAGCTTTCCATCCCTGGTTATCGCGTTCGAGCTGCAGAGGAACAAGTCGCAGGTCTGCTGCTTCAACCGAAAGTCGTCGGCTTCCGCGGGATCTTTCGCGAGATGATGATCATAGATCGCGCAGCCTCTTCCGGTAAGCTCCGCTTGTATATCCAGCGCCTTCACTGTCATGGAACCGCCAAATCCAACGCCGGCGCCATCCGGGATCAAGGCCAACAGACGCTCTCTCGCAGCGTTCCTATCCGGCAAAAATTCCGCCAGGAAACCGTTTTTTTCCAGTGCTTCCACCGTCTGCGCCCCGACAATCTCCATATGCAAGCGGAGATTCTTATCCATTTCCATTTTTTTGCCTCCTTCATCAATAGAACATCGCGGTCCTGGTTTCCCCGTTCCAATCCACAGCGACTTGCAGCACCTGTTCGCCTAATATGCGAAAAGGTAGAAATGTTCTGCCGTCCAAGATCACAGGCGCCTGGGGCATCTCCATGCTTGTGCCGTCGATGATGATCTCCGTGCTGCCTATTGTCAGTACGGCTTGCCTGCTGCCTGTCTGAATCGTTACCGTTCTGGCGTCCCCGTCCCATCGCACACTCTCCGAAGGCAATCCCATCGCCCTGGCTACAAAGCTGACGGGAACCATCGTAAAGTTGTTTTCAATATAAGGCGCCACATCCATTACGATCGTCTCGCCCCCGACTTTCATTTCCCTACTTCCGATCGTCAGTTCTACCGTTCCTGACGCTGCTTTACCCATCACCTCGGCGATCACAGCGGAGACTTCGCTGTTTAACCCGCTTCCTCCCGCGGTAACCTGAACTAGACCCTGGAAGCTTTCCTCCGCGCTAATATAAAAGGTCAATTCCAGCTTCGCCAACTGTCCACTGACCGTGCCGACATTCTGAACAGTCAGCCCGTTTGCCCCCAATGTCCAGACGCCGCCGTCCTGCGAGTTGATCGCGAAAGCGTTTGCGTCGTGACGTTGGATCAGCGTATCCCGCGGCAAGCCTGTGCTAAAGTTCGTGGTATTGATCAGCACTGCCCTCGCCGTGACGCCTTGCGGCAAAGTGAATGTTGTCCTCCCGTTGGCGCGCCATCTGCCGCTCGCGGTTTCCGCCAGCGTCAGTTTTAAGGTCCGCAGGCTTTCCGTTGTCGGCTCGGCGGGATAATTCCCCGCCGCAATCTTGGGCAGCGTCAGGCTTTCCGCCGTGAATGTATAATCCAGCCTTACCCGGTTTGCCAATTTGATCGTTTCCTGCTCCATATTACAGCCAGACAAGGTAATGGACACAGGGCCGTAGTCGTTGTTATTCGGGACGGCTTCCAACTTCAGATTTTTCAAGACGAGCGTGCGTAAGCCCAGGGGATTGTTATCCAAGGTCAAGTTCAGTCGCAATACAGACGCGTTGATCATGGCATTCGATCCCTCGGTAGCATACGCTCTCGTATTGATCACTATCCCGCCGGTATTTCTGCCTTCGATTTCGATCTGATCCAGATCGATCCAACGAAATCCCACAGGCGCCCTTAGTGTCAAGGCGCCGTTTACCAAAGCCTTGTCGGCCAGTTCCCGAATCGACAGGTCAGGCAGGATAACGGTCTGTGAGAAATCGATCACCTCACCGGGCCGTACCTGGGTTGTAGCGCCTCCCGCGGAACCGGAAGCAAAGATCAGGACGCCCTCTGTAGAAAGGCTGCCTGAGTACATATCTAAGAGTTCCAAAGAAGCCGGACTACCGGTAATTTCGACAAATAACGGAATATACAGCGCTTCGTAGTTGGTTACCGAGTAACCGGGCTCTAACGTGACGAGCACTGAGCCGGTCCTGCTACCGGCTTGCATCGTGTAACGGATGCCTACCGGGTTCTGGCGGTTAGTGAGATAGCCGCGCACAGAGGTGTCGGGCGTAAAGACGCCGTTGCTATCTATCGTCCCGTAATTGTCGATCTCCACCTGGCTGAAGGCGTCGAAATCCCAATAAGCATTGGTAAGTCGAATTTCAAATGTAAAGTCGTCGAGCCTGGTGTCGTCCTCCGGCTTGATCACCAATAGGGGGATTCGCTCAGGATCGCTAATTATGGCTGTGGAGTATCCTTCTCTACCGCCGGATAAATGCATGATACTGTTTTCCGTTCTGGCAAATAAGCGTCCGGTAGAAAGTAGAGTAAGAAGCAATACCACTGCCAATATACTCGCCCATTTTCTCATTTTCATTTACTTTCCCCCTTAACATTCGGCTTTCCGAACTCTTCGACCTTACAGATTGAACGAGTTGGGTCTTTGAGAAAACGTATCACCCGCTGGTTTTCACTAATGCAATTATCTCACAAGCTGTGTAAACTTACAAGCCTGCGATTCCATTCAACGCCTGACTCTGATTCCATTCAATACCTGACATAACCGTGCCTTAGGCAGATCCTGTATAAGCACGCAAAAACCAGTACAGCATATAAGCGGCTGCCATCACCGGCGCCAGAGGAATGGGCTCATTTTTTCGCTTTCCCGTCAGCAAGAGCGCACCCGAGACGAGCAGGGACAGCAGGCAGAATACGCTCATATAGCCCGGCCACGCTTCCCAACCCAAAAGCAAGCCGGTGACAAGCGCTAGCTTTACGTCGCCTGCGCCCATAACGTGAAACAAATAGGGGATCAGGTGAACAAAAAAGGCCAGGGCGCCTGCCAGAAGGCAACCGGAAGCAATTTCTGCGTTGCCGCGGTAGTACAGCCATCCGGCTAGCAGTGCAAAGGCGCCCAGGCCGATACAAGTTAAGCTATTAGGGATGCGCCGCCAGGCCAGATCCGTTCCAGCCGCTCCCAGAAGCAAGCCGCCCAGCACGATCCAGTTTGCGATCAACATCTCAGCGGCCCCAATCCTCGTTTCCAGCCTGTTTTCCCGTCGGTGAGAAGTAAATCTTTCCCTCTTCGTTGTAACGGATCAAGGCCTTAATACGATCCACTTCGTCCTCCCCAACCAACAAGGTCACGACCGCGGGCAATACATCCCGGCTATAACCGTCGTCCGGCGCCGCTCCGTCCAGCGACATTCCGCCGGCGTTTTTCTTGCTGATCACCAATAGGCTTCGCAGCAGCGGATCCTCGTCCGGCCCGACAATCCGAGAAGGCTGAGGGTCTTCATAGCTTTCCTTTGCCGGTATATACACCATCGCATCCACAAACGTTCCAGGCCAAAGCCAATCGCCACTGCTGCGTACCAGGCTTGTTTCCACAGCGATCAAACGCACCTGATCCAGCCTGCTAAACTCCCATTGCCAGTACCCTCCCCTATCCGAGGCGGATACCAGACGGCTGGGGCGAAGTATATCTCCCGCTCCAAATCCGATATCTCCCACATACCACGGGCCTTTGTCCAACAAGGCTTCTACCTCGGCGGCATAATCTTCTCCCAGGCCAAAAACCGGTTTTTCCGTCAATTGCAGCATCTCCGGCGTCAGAGGTTCTCCCGGCAACAAGTCGGTTTTTGCTGTTACGATCATGTACGTCTCGGCGCTTTTCTCAAGATACTCCTTATTAAGCCGATAGGTCACTCCAAAAACCACAACAAAACTGATGCATATCACGAAGCCCTTCAATAGAAAGCCTATGATTCCCTGTCTCCATCTGCTCAGCTTGAAAACCTCCTTTAGCTAATCAATGCCTTATTTATAACTACCTTGGTATCGTAACGTTCTGTTCACCACTATCTCTCTGTTTCCTCTGCCGGCCAGGGCGCCCAGAAGGAAGGGCAGTTCGATCCTTGCCTGTCCTTTCGCCCAGATTTGATCCTTGTCCTGAACCAGTTCAAACTGAAAGGATAGGCTCTTCGCTAAGAGGCCGTTCATGTTCTGCAGCAGGATCTCTTTTGCCCAGCTTTCCGCTTCCTTTGCTTTAGACATCTGCCGCCCCAGGATTAAATCTTCCTCGGCAATGCTGCCTGTCAGCGCGGCGTCCAGCGCCAGTTCCAGGCTCTGATGCAAGCGATTTCTGACGACCCAGTAGGAAGCCGAATCCGTCACCAGGCAAACCAGCAAAAATAGAATCCAGAGCCAAAAAAGCGATCTCACTTCTCCATCCTCCTTCCTTATGTATCATGATGGCGGCAGCCCATGTTAGAACTGGAACCCCCGGATATAGGTATGGGCCAAAGCCCGGAGATTGACCCGCACCGGTACGCTTAGTTCCTTTCCAAAAGGCCTCAGACTGCGGATTCTATATCTGCCTTGCACTTCCAATTCCAGCAAATCCCCTCTTTGCACAGTTTTTGGCGTTCCCGATAAGTGAATATCCAGTTCCCCCAGATTGAGCACCGCCGACAATGCGTTGAATTTTTGCTTCATCGCGCCGTCAAGACCGTTTTCGGATTTCATCATTTCCATAATTTCCCCTGCGGCGCCGTAAACCTTCCAGACCGACATGCTATACGAAGCCACTTCCACAGCTACAAACAGAATCACGGACAGCAGAAACAGTGTATAAAGGCCGCTGGTCAAGCCTTCTCCCGATTGTTCCCGAAAAAAGCCTTTCATTTTCTTACCGTCCTCAAGGATTAAACACTTTGTCAAGATGAACAAAGATACCGTTCACATAGCCGACGAGCTTGCCGTCCACCAAGCCTTTGATCATCACTAACACCAGCGCCATAATCGCCATCCAGCCCAGTGAGGACACCAAATCCCCTCTTTCCTCACGACAGAAGCTGATCCATTTTTCCTCTAATCTCAACAGGAACAAACCATACTGCACACCCAAATCCTCATAAGCTATCTTCATTGAAAATCCCCGCCTTTCTTTTCAAAATGGGGCGCTGCCCCATAGAACGAATCTTTGCTTAGACATCTTCGATCATCCTAAGCATTAGATGAGTCCATGCATGACTTAGCCGCTCTGATACTGATCCTTTAGAGCGGGTTTGTCAGGTAAACCCCGTCGGCATTCAAGCGCCGAACAATTGCCCCACCTGCTGGAGTATTTCCCATCCTTTCAGCAGCAGAGACGCAACCGCCAAGCTAAACAGGAGCGTATACAACTGATACACCTTTTCCGGTTTGGTCCGAACCAGGGATTCCGCCGCTTCCTGCCGCAATGCCGTCAGTTCGCCTTCGATGCTGTTGAAATAGGCTTCCGCCGCCCCATACCCGCTTTCCACCGCCAACATCAGCGCAGAAGCCAGTTTCTGTATAGCCGGCATATCAAAGCTGACGGAAAACAGTCGAAAAGCGCTCGCCGAGCCGATGGTCTGAATGTCATGAATCAACTGATCGAGCGCCTGCGCCATAGCCAAGCCTCCGGAAACCTGCGCCTGACGCAAAGCCGATAAATAATCCCTGCCGCCGGCAAAACAGATACGCAAACGATCCATCACCTCCGGAATATCCCGTATCAACGATTTCTGCCATAGGTTGTACCGGTGTTCCAGCTTGCGCATTTCCTGTTTGAAAACAAGCGCCGTCGCCAGAGGGTATAGACCGGCTTTCCACCAGCCTTCCCAAAACAAAGGCGTGACCAGCACCGGCAAGGCAACCAACAAACTTCGGAGAAGCAGGATGGTCACCATCTCTCTGGCGCCTGTCTTCTCTCCCATTAACGACAGGCTCCTGTCCAGCCTGTCCCAATACGACTGCTTAATGTGTACGAATCGCGCGCCTTTATCCACTATCCGGACCATCCGTACCAGCCCGCGCCTATCCTTTAAACTTGCTTTTCCCTTGTTTCCCGCTCCGGTTGTATAAAGCACCTGGCGATAGGGCGCGCCTCTTGCTTCCTTCCAATCAAGTATCGCGAAAATAAGCCAGGAGATATACATCGCCCACAGCAAGGGCGCCACATAGGGCAGTTGACGCAAAACGGCCTGACTGAGCATTTTTTTCACCTCCTTTCCTTTGGATGGAATTACAGTTCCTCCACATTCAGAGACAGGTATTCCTGGCCTTTCACGACGACAAAAAGGCTGACAGCCACATAAGCAAAAACCAGCAATTTTCCGATAAAGGTATATACATACGGATTGGGATATCCTGTGTCCATCATGGACAAAATGAGCGGAAAACTCCAAGCCGTGGCAATCGCCGTATAAAGCTGCCTCTTGCGACCCGCTGTTTTTTGCGCTACCAGTTGAATCGCCTTTAAATCTCCTTCCAGCGCTTCAACCGATTTATCCAGCGCTTTCAGAGCGGCTGGGGTCCATCCGTCCGCATTGGCTTGAATAAGGGTTTCCGCAACATGATCGAACTTTCTCAGACCGACCTCGTCCCGCCAATATCCAACGGCGTCTTTCACGTCACTTCCCAGGCGCAATTCTTCAAGGACCTTACGTAAGACGGCTGTTGTCTCCCCTCTGCTGTCACTCTCGATAATCATTTCCATCGTCCTGCTCAGACTGCCCTGATCCGGCAGCCTCGCGGACAACTGGCGCAAGCAATCCGTCAGCGCGGTCAAGGTTTCCAGCCGCTGCCGGTGTTTTCGGCTTTGGATGACCAACCTGGGCAGAAAGAGCATAAGCAGCCAGCCAACGCCAAAAAGCAGAAGGTTTCCTGTCAACAAATACAGTCCGCCCGCCACCGCAAGGCTGATCAGCCAGATTGCCTTTGTCTCGCTGCTGCCCCAGCTGACCCCGGCCCGGTCTGCCTGTCGTCGAATCCGGCTTTCTTCTTTTTGCCAATAATTCTGTTTTCCCTGTTGGCTTTCGGTTTTGCCTGAGCGAAGTAATACTGTCGCGGCAAGTACCAACCAACCGTTCACAAGCATAGCATTGATCAACGAAAGCATAGAGTTCCTCCTTTAGTAACTGACACCCTAAAGGCATCAATTTAAAACAAGAAGTCAAAAGTGTCAGTTGCTAACGCTGCGGTAACGCAGCGCCGCGAAGCGGAAGGGATGAGCGGCTTTGCCGTGAATCCCGACGGGGT
>WRMS01000019.1 GCA_009777025.1 Clostridiales bacterium
TCCATAGTAGGGCATAAGTCTGTGGAAGTCTCTTACGAAACACACTTCAATACGTTTATTTCTATTTATTGGGGATTCGATGAAGATGGTAATTTGATTGATGTTCTTGTGGATAAAAGTTACGATATGATTCAAGTTCCTAGAGCAAGGATGACGACAAACTAATCAATAAGAAATGTATTAACCAACCAGACTTGTATTAAGGAGTTGCTTTATGGGAAGAAAATACGCAAGCTACCATATTTGCAGCGGTAACGGAAGCTTTGATTCAAAACAGGTTGAATCAATTGTTCAGTTTATCCAAGGCAAAAACAATACTCTTGAACAAGCTACAATGGCCTTTTCAAATCCATTAAGCCGAGAGATGATGGACAGATTTATCAGAATGCAAGGACCCTCTGTAATAATCGTTATGTCAAATAGATTTATTTCAGTATATGATGATTCACTATCTTTCTTGAACATAAATAGCGAAGTGAAGCGAATATCTAAGACTATTATTGAGCCAATACTTTATGTATCGAATTTTGATGACGACTTATTACTAATGGGTGCCGTTAAGCAAGGAAAGACAATAGCTAAAAGGCATATTGGTGAGAACTTAGACGACTATGGTATTAGGAAAGGAAAATCAAGTATTAATTCTTTACAGTCGCAGAGCGAATTCTCAAGCTTAATAAGTGACGATGCACTGTTCAAATCTTCAAATGATATATTTACATGTGAGACAAGCCTAGAGCACGAATTTGGGATTACGCTCAAGCTTACACTTGACGAAATTGAGAAGCCTGCAAGTCCTTTTAGAAAAATTAGAAGTTATTCTTCTCTAAATGTTTATCAAAGAATTGAAACAAAATGAAAACAAGATGTAAGCCATTAAACAATCCATAAGAATAAGCTAATTATTGGAAACGTATAGATATAGTTAAGGCGCGGCATTTGCCGCGCCCCCCGTGTGTCATTTGGTGTTGTTTAGGTTTTCTACTTCCTCACGGGTAAGACCTGTCAGCTTGATTATATCATCAGTCGCCAGATTCATTTGTATTGCATTTCGGGCAATCACAATTCGTTCTTCTGCTCTGCTCTTTTTCTCTGCCATAGCTAAGTTTCTCGCTGCTGTCACCCTGTTCGATTCTTGGTCAGCTTGGTATATACGGCGGCTGCGGAAGATAGCTTGCTCCCGCTCGTCTTTGCTTATGCTCATTAACACTTCTCCCGCCACGGCTAACAATACCCCTCGTCATTTTGCTTGCGCCTGTATTATACGTTCATATTCGGTTGCTTTGTCAAAGATTTCATCAATCGTCATATCGTTCCACTGATCACGCTGCCATTCGGTATAATCAAAGGTATCGCGCTTTATCATACTAATAAAGCGTTCCACATCAACCGGGTCGAGAGCAGCCAACAGCGCGTCCATCGCTTCAAGACAACGTATTACGCTATCTGTTTTCATGGTGTATCCTCCATTTGCACTCGATTTCCAGAAGAGGGCGGCAGCCCACTTGAGGATATGTGTGTGAAGCGTCTCCCCGGTTCCTCGCAGTCCGCATACAGAAATATCCATATGTAGTGTATCACGAACGGACAAACACTTCAATGAAAACTGTGAAAATGCCCCAAACATCCTTGACAAACGTTGTCCGAGGATATCTGCTTTTAAAGTATGTCTGATCCTACCATATACTCTATCGCATAATGCAACTAAAAATAGTTGCATTTTTTTAAAGAAATAGGCTATAATAAGGCAAAGCAGGTGATGGCATGGGTAAAAAGGAAAAGCTGATAGCACGGCTAAAAAGTGCTCCAAAGGATTTCACGTTTGATGAAATGATAAATTTATTAGAGTTGTTGGAATTTGAAATATCCAATAAGGGCAGGACAAGCGGCTCTCGTGTTCAGTTCAAAAAAGGGGACATCCCTATTAACTTGCACAAGCCTCACCTGCGCAAAGAACTTCTTGAGTACCAAATTAAGTATGTTTTAGAAGCTTTGGAAAGAGAGGGCTTGCTATGAGCAATGTGATGGAATATAAGGATTACTACGGAACAGTCGAGTATTCGGCGGCTGATAATATACTTCATGGCAAGGTCTTAGGTATAAGAGGGTTAATTTCCTACGAGGGGGATAGTCTGCAATCTCTGAAAGAAGATTTTCAAGGCGCGATTGATGAATACCTTGAATCATGTGTTGAAGATGGAACAGAGCCGCAGAAGCCGTACAGGGGCAGTTTTAATGTGCGCTTATCGCCTGAACTTCACAGGTCATTGGCAATTTATGCCATTAACAATGGTCAGACATTGAACTCCACAGTTGAAGAAGCTATTAGGAATTATATCGGCGAATACAAAGCCCCGGAGCCGGAAACAGACCCCGCCGTCCTAGCCGAACAGGAAGAAAAACGACACTAGATTGAAGAAAGCAAAGACCGCCTCCACCAGAATTATTTGAATCACAAAGCAAGCGGCAAGCAGAAGGAATATGAGAAACGATATACCGGCAGGCGTAAGGCAAGATACGCTGAAAAGAAAGCCGCGCTTTTTGCCGAAGGGTCGACCCTAAGCGCGGACGCTCTCGTCCTCGTCCACCGATCGGCGTAGGCCAACGGAGCCGTCTGTTTGCTGAAAGGCAGGCAGGCGGGATAGCCGCCGCCAACGATTATCACGAAACCTACCGCAACGAAATCGCCATGTACGACAATGCCGAAAAGTATTTGCGCGATGTTTTGCATGGGCGTTTCGACCCTAAGAAAATGCCGCCCGTGACGAAATGGAAATCTGAAATTGTCAACCTGACCGCCGAACGGAAACTGATTGAAGCCGACTACTACAAATTGCGCAACGAGGTAAAAGAAGCCGAGCAAATCAGGAAAAGCATTTACAGCATTGTCAGAGCGGAACAGCAGAGAACGCAACCGCACAGGGCGCACAATATTGACCTGTAAAACTAAGGCGCGGCATTTGCCACGCCCGTGTGTCATTTACCATTATTTAGATTTTCTACTTCCTCGCGGGTTAGACCTGTATCTTCTATGATTTCATGTATCGGTCTACCACGTTTAAGAAGTCTTGTTGCGATGGTCAAAGAGTTTTCCTTTTCACCTTGTTGGTGCGCCCACCTCTCACGCGATGACTGGTCACGCCGCGCTTTTTCCCGGCGTTCGTATAAATCACGGGCGCGTTCATCTGCTGACAGTTCACGCAACCTGACAACAGCCTGTGCGACTTGCGGATTCCTTTCAGCTATCATATTCAATTCCTCCTCTGTGTCGGCGGCGATAAACTTCGCCCAATCATACAATTCCGTACCGTCCGCGCCCTCCGGCAGTTTTTCAAGTTCAAGGGTGTGGATTTCTATTATATCGGACAACTCTACCCCTGCTTCCGCGTCGTAGAACGTGAAGCGGTGGTGATACCTAAGACTACTGGGGATAAGCGGTTCGTCTGTCACGACAATGCTGATGACCTTTTTGATAACGTCGTATTCGTCGCCGCTCCCTATCTGTTCCGCTATCAGCTTGGAATCGTACAGAACGATTCTGTTTTTTAGCTCCGACGTGACCTTTAATTGGATTTCTATATGGACGATTTTTTTGCTTTTAGTTTTCAGCTTTACATCAATAATCGCAAGTTTATCTCCGTCAAACTCACGCAAAAGATGTGGGTCAGCTATCTCTATTTCGTTGTAATCGTCCTCCGGCAGTTTCAATACCGATTTGAGGAAGCCAATCAGCGATTCCACATTCCTCTCGTCAGCGAAGAACAGGCGAAAGACCACATCGGACCTAACGGGCAAAAACTCCCTATTACTCACATCAAAACACCCTGCTTTCTAACGAAAGTATACCATACCCGCAGACGGATTACAATGAGGAATTACCAAATGACAAACACCGAGGAGATGATGATTTGACCATTTATGGCTATTGCTGCTGCTCATCTGCTGACCAGAACGAAGCAAGGCAACTATTCGCCATGAGCGAATTGAATATACCCGCTGAACGGATATATACCGACAAAGTCTCGGGGAAGGATTTTGAGCGGTCCTCCTTCCAAGCACTTCTTGAAAAAGTGGAGCCTGGTGACCTGATCTGGGTCCTCAGCATTGATCACCTCGGACGAAATTACAATGAAATCCTGCATTTTTGGAGGATTATCATCAAAGGGCGGGGCGATCAAATGATTTTTTGTAAATAATTCTTGACACCTGGTGACTACGAGTGTAGTATTGTACTACCTCTATAAAACCGTACTACTTCTATCAATCGGAGGTTGCGGATGCACAAGAAAATCTCAACTGCGGAACTCGAAGTCATGCGCTTGCTATGGCAAACCAATCGAGCGATGACAATAGCCGAGCTGCGCGATGAACTGATGAAGACAAAGGACTGGAAGAAAACAACCATACAAACGCTTGTCGTGCGCTTGCGCGACAAAGGGATTATTGCGCTTCTTGACAAGTATGGCGCTGCCCAATATGTTCCATGCGTCACGGAAGATGAATACAACCTCTCTGAGGAGAAAGCGGTGCAAGAGCGGTTCGGAAGCCCGAAAGCGCTTGCTATTGCGATGGTTCGCAATGGGAGCCTGACCGATGCCGATATACTGGAACTTCGGGAATACTTTAAAATGGGCGGTGATGCAAAATGAGGGATTGGGAAATCGCAAGCGAAGCTGTCCGCATATTGCTCATTATGTCGCTATCAGGGAGCGCTGTTGCACTGCTTCTTTTTATCCTGAAGCCGATCATCAGAAACAAGCTTCCGAAATCGGCGCAGTATTACCTGTGGCTTGTGGTCATCGCAGTTTATCTTGTACCGTTTTCCTGCGTTGTGAAAGTGCCGGCAAACAATATAATGATTCCGTCAATAAGCGAGATTGTGCATGAAAACGTCGTAACCGGATATGAGTATCAGGAACAGGAAATGCTTCGCAGGACAGGTCATTCCGGACAGTTATCACGAGAAGATTTTGCGCAGATGAGCAGCGAAGAGTTGAAAAGAACCGTTGATGTTTTTGCTGAAACAGATAAAACCAGAATCATCTTGAACTGGCTTCTTTTTAGTATTCCGATTATCGGATTTATAAATGTTTTTATTGGTATCCTCGCCGAGAATGGAAGATTTGTTCGAAAGATCAAGATGAGCAACACTTCTGCTGAAGCAAGGGATATAGAAGTCTATAAAGCGCTTTGTAAGGGTTCCGGAGCCCCGCGACTTTACCGAAACACATCCGCATCGACGCCTTTACTGATCGGGCTGTACCGCCCAATGATCGTACTACCGGATCGGGAATACACAGATGCGCAGCTTCGTTATGTTTTGCTGCATGAACTGATCCATTATCACAGAAAAGATATTGTAATCAAGTGCTTGTCTGCTATCGCCTGTGCTGTCCATTGGTACAATCCGATAGCGTGGATTGTCCGGCGCGAGATAGACCGCGCTTGTGAACTGGCGACAGACGCAGAGCTTATAGGCGACCTTGATAATGACAGCAAGCAAATATATGGCGATACGCTGATCTATGTCGCAGCCGATTCCAAAATGCCGAAGACTATCTTCTCGACAACAATGTGCGAAGAAAAGAAAGCTCTCAAAGACAGACTTGGCGCGATAATGAAAAGCAAAAAGCACACACGCCTTGCGATAATCCTGTCTGTAGCTTTAACTGTTTTATCCGGCTGCGCTGCAATTGCGCTCGGCGCTGGAAGCAGCGGAGAAAATTCTAATAGATTGATTCTTCCGGAAGCGGAAAACGTGCATTCCATGACGATGAATCAATTTATCGAGCATACGCCTGTGGGCGAGTTGGAAATAACAGATAGTGCAATAATCCAAAGTGTCCTAAACGAATTAGACGGAGCGAAAAAACGTTGGGGACTTGAAAGCATGTCGATAAATGACTACCCGACAAGCGGTGACTACTTTCTAGTTCGCTTGCATCAGAACGAAGAAATGCGAGGAGAAATGCGAACGCTTTGCCTGTATAATGATGGTGCAGACTATATCGACGAACCGTATATCGGCATTTATCGCGCGAATCGGCGTTTCGACGATATATATGCTGTTTATCACTCCTATCTCAACCAAGACAATCCTTATGACACAAAAACATGAAAAGGCCTTGACAAGCGCAGGGAGATTGCGGTACACTTCTCTAAACCGTTGAGACGGGAGTAAAGGCAGTTGCGCGCCATACAGAGAGTCCGGGCAGATGAGAGCCGGGCAGGAGAAGCGGGTTGTCAAATGGGCCGTTGAGGGCATGGTGAAAGGCTTCGCCGCCGAGTATCCCATGACGGGAAGGCATACGTCAGTTGCCGGGGATATGTTGGTATCCCGCAAAGCGCGCGAGCAATCGTGAAGCAGGGTGGCACCGCGGATAGCGTTTATTCGTCCCTGACAGAGTACAGCTTTGTCGGGGCTTTTTTGTACCCGGCAGATCACGAGTAAGGAGGCCGCTATGATTAAAGAAGCCATTGTATCCCTCTCCAGGAGAGAAAACCTGCCCTACGAAACTGCGGAAACCGTTATGCATGAGATCATGACGGGAGACGCGACCCCCGTTCAGATGAGCGCTTATCTCACTGCGCTGAGCCTCAAAGGCGAAACCATCGACGAGATCACTGCCTCTGCTTCCGGCATGCGCAAGCACTGCATCCGGCTGCTCCATGAGGTGGACGCCCTGGAAATCGTGGGCACAGGAGGCGACGGGGCCAACACCTTCAACATCTCTACCGCGGCAGCCATCATCACCGCCGCGGCAGGCGTATCCGTAGCAAAGCACGGCAACCGGGGCGCTTCGAGCCAATGCGGCGCGGCAGATGTGCTGGAAGCCCTGGGCGTAAACATCCATCTCCCTCCGGAAAAAAGCACCACCCTTCTCAACAATATAGGAATCTGCTTCCTGTTTGCGCAAAACTACCATATCGCCATGAAATACGTCGCGCCTGTCAGAAAGGAACTGGGGATCCGGACGGTCTTCAACATCCTCGGCCCGCTCACCAATCCGGCGGGCGCCGATATGGAATTGATGGGCGTGTATGATAAAGAATTGGTGGAACCCCTTGCTAAAGTGCTGATGAACCTGGGCGTGAGAAACGCGCTGGTCGTGCATGGGCATGACGGCCTGGACGAGATATCCATGAGCGCGCCTACAACGCTATGCGAAGTCAAGAACGGATGGCTTCGCAGCTACGACATCACGCCGGAGCAATTCGGTTTTCAACGCTGCGGCAAGGAAGAGCTGGCCGGCGGTGCGGCGGAGGAGAATGCGCGGATCCTCCGGGCAGTCCTGCGAGGAGAAAAAAGCGCGAAACGCGACGCAGCGGTGCTGAACGCCGCCGCCGCTTTATACATCACCGGATCGTATGAAAGCATCCAAGACGCCGTCCGTGTCGCCGAAGACATGATCGACAGTGGAAAGGCGACGAAGAAGCTGGAGGAATTCATCCGATACTCTAACGAGGAGGACTTGGCAAGTTGACGATCCTGGACGAAATTGCCACAGCCGCCAAAGCGCGTGCCGAGAGGGACAAGAGAGCGGGCCTGCCGTCCCGGCGTTCACAGCGCCGTAGCGCCTTTCTATTGGAAGAAGCACTGCAGCGACCGGGTTTCCATTTCCTTTGCGAAATTAAAAGGGCTTCTCCTTCCAAAGGGCTTATTGCCCCGGATTTTCCCTATCTCGCCATCGCGCGCGAGTATGAGGAAGCCGGCGCAACGGCGATATCCGTTTTGACCGAGCCGGATTACTTCCAGGGCAGCGACAGCTATCTGGCCGAAATCCGCGGGATCACCGATCTTCCCCTGCTGCGGAAAGACTTCATCGTCGATCCCTTTCAAATCGAACAGGCAGCCCGTCTGGGCGCCGACGCCATCCTGCTGATCTGCGCCATCCTTTCCCCGGCGGAACTGCGCGCGTATCGGGAAGAAGCAGACAGGCTCGGGCTGTCCTGCCTGGTGGAAGCCCATGACGAAGAAGAGCTGCAAATGGCGCTGGGCGCAGGCGCCCGGATCGTCGGCGTCAACAACAGAGATCTGCGGACTTTTACCGTTGATACGGGAAACAGCATCCGGCTGCGAAAGCTCGTGCCGGACAATCTGCTCTTTGTCTCCGAAAGCGGCATACACAGCGCGGAGGATGTGGAACTGCTGCGGCAAAACGGGATACACGCCGCCTTGATTGGCGAAAGGCTTATGCGCGCAGCAGATAAAAAAGCGGCGCTGGCCGAACTGCGCGGCCGCCTATGAGCAAGGTAAAAATATGCGGCCTTCGCCGGGTAGAAGATATCGCCGCCGTCAACAGCGCCCTCCCGGACTATATCGGCTTTGTATTTGCACCCAGCCGCCGCCGGATCGATGAACAAACCGCCTCCATGCTGAAAGAAATGCTGGATCCCCGGATTCAGGCTGTGGGCGTCTTTGTCAATCAGGATATAAAAGAAGCGGCAAGCTTAGTTCAACGTGGTATACTTGACGCGGTGCAGCTTCACGGCGACGAAGATGAGGAGTACCTCATTCGCTTGAAAGAAAGCTGCGGCTGCCCGGTGATCAAGTCGGTCAGCGTCGGAGAGGCGCTGCCTCCCCTGCCCGAAAACGCGGATTATCTGCTCTTTGACGCGGCGTCGGACCAGCGGGGCGGCAGCGGCAGGACCTTTGACTGGGCGCTCCTGCAGCAGCTGCACAGCAAGCCCTATTTCCTGGCGGGAGGGCTGGACCTGCAGAACATAAGCAACGCCCTTCGCGTTCTCTCTCCCTTTTGTGTGGATGTGAGCAGCGGCGTGGAAACCGGCGGGTTCAAGGACGCCGAAAAAATTCACCAATTCATAGACTTTGTCAGGAAGGCAAGCAGATGATTATTGATTTTCACGCCCATATTTTCCCGGATGAACTGGCGCCTAAGGCGATGTACCAGCTGTCTGCCAGCATTAACTACATCTATACAGCGGTGAACGACGGGACAGTATCCGGTTTGCTGCAGAATATGGACAACTGGGGTATCGACTGTTCCGTCATACAGCCTGTCGTGACCAAAGCATCACAGATGCGCAAAGCGAACGAATGGGTTGCAGGCATCCGCTCCGAAAGGCTGGTCTGCTTCGGCAGTATTTATCCCTTGGCGGAAGACTACAAAAGCGCCATCGATTTTGTGGTGGCGCTTGGGCTGAAAGGGCTGAAATTCCATCCGGAATACCAGGGCTTCCTCGTGGACGACCCGCGGATGCTTCGGATGTATGACTATGCGCTCAGCAAAGGGCTGATCCTCTTGTTTCACGCAGGGTATGATCCCGCTTTTCCCCCGCCTTATAAGAGCAGCCCCCGGCAGTTTGCTCACATAACAGAAGAAATGCGCGGCGGCGTCCTGATCGCTGCACATCTGGGCGGACATGATCAGTGGGACGATGTAGAATCGTATCTGGTCGGGCGAAATATCTATCTGGACACTTCCATGGGTTTCGAATACTTTCCCCATGATCAGTTCACCAGAATTGTGCGGCAGCACGGCGCGGACAAAATCCTGTTTGCGTCGGACGCTCCCTGGAGCAACGCGCAGACGGAAATGGAACAGCTACTGGCCCTGGCTATCCCCGAAGAAGAAAAACGCCTGATCCTGGGGGGCAACGCAAAACGGCTCCTCGGCATATGAACGAATCTTCGTTCAGCAGAGTATTCAGCCCCATGAGGATGCAGACCCATGCTGAACAAGGATTCGCATAAGAACGCCGCATCAAAAAACGTCAGTCGGCTTAGTAAGCCGACCGACGTTTTTTTACTTATGGGTTTACCCTGTATTGCGCTGTCCGCTCCTGACCGCGTCAGCCGCTTCTTACTCCGAGCCGGAAATCGTCTTAAGCATCTCCCTATGGGTGTTTTCATCCAGCTTATAAGGGATGAAGCAGAGGACGCCCAAGGCGGTGAACACCACAGGCAAAATGAGCATGCTCGTCCGGATCCAGTTGAGGATCGCGTCAGGCTGTGAGCCATAGGGGCCCGGCGCATAATTCAGCGCGCCCAGGA
This sequence comes from Clostridiales bacterium, assembly GCA_009777025.1. GTDB lineage: Bacteria > Bacillota > Peptococcia > DRI-13 > UBA5745 > WRMS01. Next base: position 10,016 of record WRMS01000019.1, read on the forward strand.
CCCATCCCAGGACGCCCTGGGTAAAGGAGGTGCCCAGTTTCCAGAAGAAATAGATAATCGTAACAATGAACCCGGCGGCGCGAAGGTTGTATTTCACCTTTGTGTACTCCGATACGTCGGGCATCGTGGAGAAGATGGTGATCAGCGTCATCTGGCCAAAGAGGCCTCTGGCTACAGATAGACCGATATAGGCATAAATCGACCAACTGGTACTCGCCCCGGGCAGGCCTGCGCCTTGCAGCGGGAGGAACAGGGCGATCACGCCAAAAGCCGCGCTGACGGTCCAACCCAGCATACCGATGTTCCGCTTGTTCTTGATCAGCTTCAGCATCAGCACGCACAGGGGGCCGCCCAAAAGGCTGCTTGCCGAGTTGATGGTTCCGGCTAGCGCCATCATCATCTGGTTCCCGACATAGTAGGTCCAGAAATACATGCCTGCGCCGCCAAAACCGGCGCCCAGGCCCATGGTCAGCATCGCGCCCATCAGGCACAGGGCCGGCACATTGCCTTTCAAGCATTTAAAGGATTCCATAAACGGAACCTTCACTTCTTCCTTTGAAGGAATGACGCGTTCCTTGACCCCGCTGACACATAAGAAATAGAAGGGCATCGATATCGCACAGAAAATCGCCATGGTCAGCACATAGCCGCGCGCCGGATTGTCCGGGGCGATGGCGTTGATAACGGGCAGCGCCGTTGCGCTGATGAGCATCATGATCAAACTGGCGAAAGTCTGCCGCCAGGATGTGAGGATACCGCGCTGCTGATAGTCTGTCGTCATGGAGGAGATCAGCGAAAGATGCGGCACTTCCAACGCCGTGTAGGAAGCAAAGAATATGAAATAAACACCAAAGGAAAAGAGATACTGCATCATGCCCAGTTCGCCCGGGATCTTTACAAAAAGCAGAACGCAGAGGACGTTGGTAATGCAGCCCATGGGGACGATCCACTGCCTGTATCTGCCCTTGGGAGAATAAGAACGGTCGACGATGGCGCCGATGATGGGGTCATTGATGGCGTCCCAAAGCTTGCAAAGCATCATAAACGTACCGACTACTGTAGCAGGCATCAGGACAACGTCCGTCCAGAAAAAGCTCAGGAATGATAAGGGAAGCATAAAGGGGACAATAACACCGACGACGCCGAAGGAGTAAAACAATCTCTCCTTGTTAGTCAGTATAACTTCCGCATCCAGATCTGTCGTTACAGCAACTTCAGCCATTACATTCAACACCTTTCCGGTTGTAAAATACTATAGAATAAGTTCATATAGAATAAGTACGTGGCGAACATTCCCGCTGTTCGATTGAAGGCGACACGACCGGTTATCTGGGTTTTCTTTGAACCTGATCACTCCTTTCCTGCTTATTCACCGTGCTTTACGCCGGACAGAACGGGAATCATCCGCAGCGTCGCCCTTATTATACCTGATTCGCGGCAATTGTGCCAACATGATTATGCAGCTCAGGCCGTTTTTTTTACTTTTTTACTTTTTTGTATGATTATGTTACAATTGCGAAGTCACACCTTGTTATTAACTTGTTCTGCGCAGCTTTGGGTTATGCACGGCAGTCCCCGGGGCCTAATCGACTGTGATAGTAAGGAGTATGATCCGCATGGCAGACTTCGAGAAGAATATGTCCGAGGGAAGCGTCCTGAAGAATCTGATCCTTTTTGCCCTCCCGCTTATGGCTTCGAATGTCGTTCAATCCCTTTACGGCGTGGTTTCCATGATCATCATAGGGCGTTTTTCCGGCGCTACCGCTATGTCGGGCGTCAATATCGGCAGCCAGGTTACCTTGCTCCTGACGAATATGGTCGTCGGCCTTGGCAACGGAACCACGGTATTGATCGGTCAGTATGTGGGCGGAGAGAACCATGATGCGCTGAAGAAAACCATTTCCACCATTATTACGATGTTACTCGGCCTTGCCATCGTCATCACGCCTATCATGTTACTATCGAAAAATGCCATTCTGAACCTGATTCAAACCCCCCCGGAGTGTTTTCAGGAAAGCAGCGATTACCTTACAATCACCCTGTTTGGCATTGTTTTCATCTTCGGCTATAACGCCTTCAGCGCGATTCTTCGCGGTTTGGGGGACTCCAAGCGCCCCTTCTACTTTGTGGTGATCGCGAATGTCACCAATATTCTTCTGGCCCTTCTTTTGGTAGGCGTCCTAAAGCTGAACGTCGTCGGCGCCGCTTTTTCCGCCGTCGTCGGGCAGGCAGTCAGCATGATTTGCTGTATCGTTTACATGATCCGAAACAAGTTCCACTTCGACTTTAAGCCTTCGTCCTTCCGAATGGATATGACGCAGCTTAAGCTGATCATCCGTTTCGGACTGCCCACCGCTATCCAAAACAGCATTACCACGCTTTCCTTTCTGTTTGTCACCGCCATCGTCAATGTCGTCGGCGGCGTGAACGGCACGGCGGCTGTCGGCGCCTGCGGCCGGTTTAACGGTTTCGCCTTTATGCCCATCCAGGCAATGAGCCAGTCGGTCTCCGTGACCAGCGCGCAGAACTTCGGCGCAGACAGGCCGGAAAGGGCTGCGCAAGCTTGCCGGATCGGCATTGTGGTATCCGCGCTCATCAGCTTCTCTTTGTTTACTTACGTCCGGATGTTTCCGACGAATGTGATCTCCATTTTCAGCAGCGACTCGGCGGTAATCGAAAGCGGGCTGCCCTATCTGCGCTCCGTCAGCTTTGAGCAGCTGGTCATTCCCTTTTTATTCTGCTGCAACGGTTTGCTTCTTGGCGGCGGACACACGACCTTCACCCTGATGAACAGCATTATATCCGCTATCCTCTTACGGGTGCCGATGAGCTATTTCTTTGGTCTATACATGGGTTGGGGCTTGTTCGGCGTAGGCATGGCGGCGCCGATCACGAGCGCCTCCGTCCTATTGATCGTGACCGTCTTTATCCTTACCGGGCGGTGGAAGCAGAATGTGGTGAAGATGGAGGAAGCGAAGCAGGGAGAGCCCGGCGTTTAGTCTAAGACGCGTCCCGCTCCGTCAGCGCCGCCAAGTGCCTGTAGTAAGCCAGGTCGATCTGGGCAAGCGCTTCCCGGGTGATCCGAAAGCGCCAGTTGCCTTCCGGGTTGCCCGGTACGTTGGTACGGGTGTCGCCGCCAAAGCCCAGTAAATCCTGAATCGGCATAATGACCATGCGGGCTTTGGAAAGATAGAGCAGCCGGATCCATGCCCGGCAGACGCCGCAATTGGGCCCGCCTATACGCCAGTCGCCTTCATAACCGCTATAAAACAAAGCCTTGTCCCTGTCCTCATCCTGCAGCTCGTACATCCAAGCCAGCAGGGTGGTGTTGTCATGGGTGCCTGTATAGGCGACTTTATTCTCCTCATAGCGATGCGGCAGATGCCGCTTGTCGCCCAGAAAGCCAAACTGCAGTACCCGCATGCCCGGAAATCCCGTTTCCTCCAGCAATGTCTCGACTTCCGGCCCGATGACGCCCAAATCTTCGGCGATCACTTGCATAGCGCCCAGTTCACGCGCCATAGCTTGAAAAGGCTTGGCGCCCGGGCCTTTGACCCATTTCCCTTCTTTGGCGGACAGGCAATCCGCGGGAATGTACCAAAAGCTTTCAAAGCCCCTGAAATGGTCGATCCGGACACTATCGAAACGGCTCAGCGCCGCCCGCATCCGCTCGATCCACCAGCGATAGCCTTCCTTCTCCATGTATTCCCAATTATAGAGGGGGTTGCCCCAGCATTGGCCTTCCGGGGTGAAATAGTCCGGCGGCGCGCCGGCGACAGCGCGAAACATCCCGTTTTCGTCTGTATCAAACATTTCCCGCCTGCTCCATACCTCGGCGCTGTCGTCAGAGACATAGAAGGGAATGTCGCCGATAAGGGCGACGCCCTTTCTGGCCGCATATTGCTTCAGCTCCCTCCATTGGGCGTCAAAGGCCCACTGTACAAAGCGGTAGAACGCCATCATACTTCGATTTTCCTGGCGGGCGCGCTCCAGGGCTTCCGGCTCATAACGCCGCAGCGCTTCATTGGGCCAGGCGTACCAGGGCTGCATATTGTATTGCTCCCGAATCGCCATATATAGCGCATAATCCTCTAGCCAAAAGGGATTAAACGCATTGTATTCCTCCGCTATCCTGCCGGGAAGCCGGGCAAAAGCCGAACGCAGCAGGATCATCTGTTTGTCAAATACCAGTTCGTATTGGACCGAATAGGCGTCCATTCCCCCGCAGCGAGCGTCCAGCTCGGCTTCTGTCACCCAGCCTTGTTCCAACAGCCATCGCGGATCGATAAACATCGGATCCCCCGCGAAAGCGGATACACATTTATAGGGCGAGAACGACACGCTCAAATGCTCCACCGGCAGCATCTGCCAGCTGGAAAACCCCCCTTCACAAAGAAAGTCCACAAAGTCCCGGGCTTCGGCGCCGAGTACGCCGATGCCGAAGGGTCCGGGCAGCATCGTCAGCGGCATCAATACCCCGGCTGAACGACGACTTTCCTGATTATTCATTGTTCCCTCCCATCCGGCAAGGAACCCTTGTTTCCGAGTTTCCATATCTCCCGCGCATATTTGCGAATGACTTCATCGCTGGAGAAACGGCCCGCGTGCGCAATATTCATAGCCGACATCGTTCCCCATTGCGCCTTGTCGCGGTATAGCCGGTTGATCTCTTTCTGCGCCGCCATGTAACTGTCAAAATCTTTGAGTACGAAAAATTCGTCATTATAGGTAATGAGGGAATCGTAAATATTCTGGAATTCCGCCTTGCCGATTTCAAAAGGCTGCGTATTGATATACCGGTCGAGGACCATTCTGATCCGCTGGTCCCGCTCATAGATTTCGCGGCTGTTGTAACTTTGGCTGCGATACAAATCCAGCACTTCCGGCACAGTCAGCCCAAACTTGACATAATTCCCCTCCCCGACGGCTTCAAATATCTCGATGTTTGCGCCGTCCATGGTGCCGATGGTAACGGCGCCGTTGAACATAAACTTCATATTGCCGGTGCCGGAAGCTTCGCGGCTGGCTGTCGAGATCTGTTCACTGACGTCGGAAGCCGGAAAGATCGTCTCGGCAAGGGATACCCTGTAGTTTTCCATAAACACAACTTTAATGCGTCCGCCTATCGCCGGGTCATCATTGACGAGATCGGCAATCATCGAGATAAACCGGATGGTTTCCTTCGCAAAGTGGTAGCCGGGCGCCGCCTTTCCGCCGAACAGATAGGTGCGGGGATGGACGTCCATGCCGGGATTGTCGAGAATCTCGTGATATTGCACCAGGATATGAAGGGCCAGCAGCAACTGCCTTTTGTACGCGTGGAAGCGCTTTACCTGGACGTCAAAGATCGAATCCGGATCCACGTCTACGCCCCGTCCCGCTTTGATGATCAGCGCCAGCCGCTCCTTGTTTCCTTTCTTAATCTGCGCCAGTTTCTCGTGAAAGGCCGGGTCTTTCGTCAAGCCGTTCTCGTCTAACAGCGACAGTTTCAGCGGCTCTTTCCTCCAGTCGGGCCCGATCGCCTCCGTGATCAATTTGCTCAGTTCCGGGTTGGATTTCTGCAGCCAGCGACGCTGCGTAACGCCGTTGGTAATGTTGAGAAAACGCTCGGGATAAATTTCATAGAAGTCCTTAAACAGCTCTGTTTTCAAGATGTTGCTGTGTATTTTGGCGACGCCGTTAATGTGATGACTGCCGACAATCGCCAGAAATGCCATACGGATCTCGCCGTCGGCTTCAATCGCCATCCGTCCTACCCGCTCCCAGTCTCCGTCAAAGCGCTTCCAAAGCTCCCGGCAAAACCGTTCGTTGATCTCATGGACGATCATGTAGATCCGGGGCAGGAGGGGCCTAAAGATGCCGGCTGACCAGCGCTCCAGCGCCTCGGGCATTATGGTATGGTTGGTATAGGAGATCGTCTTTACCGTGATGTCCCAGGCTTCGTCCCAACCGAGTTCTTCTTCGTCGAGGAGGATACGCATCAGCTCCGGCACAGCCAGCGCCGGATGGGTATCGTTAATGTGAATCGAGACGAATTCCGGCAAACGGCGCATATCCTTATAGGCTTTTTTGAAACGCCGGATAATGCTTTGAATGCCTGCCGATACAAAGAAATACTGCTGTTTCAGCCTGAGGAAGCGGTTCTGGTAATTGGAATCGTCCGGATACAACAGTTCCGAAATGGCTTCCGCGTTATACTTTTCAGAAATGGCGTTGATATAGTCGCCGCTGGAAAAGGATTCGAAATTAAACTGCCGGACTGATTCCGCACTCCACAAGCGTAAATTGTTGACCACGCCGTCCGCGCCGCCCAACATAGGGATATCATAGGGCATAGCGATGACCGGCTCGAAGTTTTCATGGTGGAAGACAAGGCGCTTGTCCACGATTTCCTCGTAAACGTCGCCAAAAAACTTAACGGTGACGGCTTTATTCGGTTTCTTGATCTCCCAGATGTTTTCATTGCGTAACCAATTGTCCGCCATTTCGATCTGATTGCCGTCAACGATTTTCTGTTCAAAGAGTCCATATTTATAGCGAATGCTGCATCCATGCCCGGGCAATCCGCAGAAAGCAAGGGAATCCATAAAACAAGCCGCAAGCCTGCCCAGGCCTCCGTTTCCTAGCCCGGGGTCGGATTCCACCTGATAGATTTTATCCAGGTCCACATGCAGCTCATCCATAGCTTTCCTGCATGTTTCTTCAAGCCCCAGCGCGAGAATATTCTGTTCCAGCATCCTGCCCAGCAGAAATTCCAGTGAAAAGTAATAGACCTGCTTTCTCTTCTCCTCTTCGTAGGAGCGGGTTGTCTCGATCCATTGCCGGGTACTCCGTTCCTTCACGATCGCTGCCAGAGCGGCATATTTATCCTCTACCGTGGCTTCATCCACCGACACGCCGCGGATGGCTTCCAACCTTTCGACAAATTGTCGGGCAAAGGATCTTCTGTCCGTTCTGCGTTGTTGTGTCGTCTGCAAGCCATCGTTATTCACATTCATCATACACCTTGTCTCCCTTTTGCATATATTGCTACGCTTTGTCCGGCTACGGCGCATGCGTCGGCCGGCTTGTTTCTGATCAAGTCCAATTCAAAACTCTCCATGGGAAAAGTAAACTTCTCTTCCCCTACATTTACCGCGATCAGTACCGTATCCGCCCCTTCTCCCCGTTTAAAAGCAAACACGCCTTCTCTGGCGATCACGAGCTTGTAGGCGCCTTCCCGAAACACAGGCCTGGCTCTGCGGATTTCCGCAAGGCGCTTATACCAATCTACTAGTTCCTCGTCTTCCGCACCCCAAGGATAACAGACGCGGTTGAACGGGTCTGCGCCGCCTTCCATACCCGCCTCATCTCCGTAGTAGACACAGGGGAATCCCGGCAGCATAAACTGCAGCGCGGAAGCGATCCTCAGCATCCGCTTCCCGTATACCCTCTGTTCGTCGCTGAGCCGGAAGCTGGCGATTTCCGCCTTTGTCTCCGGAAGGCTTTCGTTGCCCAGCGCCGTAAGTATGCGCAGGGTGTCGTGTGTGCCCAGAATATTCATCAGACTGTCCAGCACCGGTTTCGGATAGTTTTGGATGAGAATCGCCATGGTATCGGCCATAATCGCCGCGCTCTGATTCCGGATATACGAAATGATCGCATCCTTCAGGGGATAGTTCATAACGGAATCCAATTGGCCTCCCAGGAAATACCGCCGGCGCGCGCCGTAGGCAATCTTGTTTGAGGCGTCTTCCCATACTTCGCCGACGATCAGGGCGTCAGGCCGTTTCCTGCGGATGGTACTGCACAGCGAATCCAGGAACGCGTCGGGCAGTTCATCTACCACATCCAGCCGCCAACCGCTGATCCCGCAGTCCAGCCAGTGTTCGACGACGCCGCCCTTGCCCGCGATGTACTCCCGATACGTTGGCTCATTTTTGTCGATTTCGGGCAGAAGCGGGATATCCCACCAACTGGCATAGCTTTCCGGCCAGTCGCGGAAGGTAAACCAGGGGTAATAGGGCGACGCTTTCGACTGATACGCGCCCAGGCTTTGATAGTTTCCATATTTATTGAAGTAAATGCTGTCGGCGCCCACATGGCTGAATACGCCGTCCAGTACCACCCGCATCCCGCGGGCGATGGCTTCTTCACAAAGTTTTCTCAATGCGCTTTCGTTGCCAAAACCGGGATCGACACGCATATAATCGCCCGTATCGTATTTATGGTTGGAGGCGGCTTCAAAAATCGGGCTCAAATACAGGCAGGTTATGCCCTGCTTTTGTAAATAGGGCAGTTTGCTGAGGACCCCTTCCAGATTTCCGCCAAAAAAGTCATTATTATGCACGATTCCTTTTTCATCCGGCAAGAAGGTGGGCGTGGCGCCCCAATCGCTGCGCAATACTGTCCCGGGCAGCATGGGCCGCGCCTGCGCGCCGCCCCGGGCAAAGCGATCCACAAAGATATGGTACATGACGCCGCCTTTGACCCAATCCGGCGTCTTAAGCGCCGCATCATATACGGTCAACTGATAGGGCATCAAGGACTCGTCCCGCGGTCCCTCGTTATCCACCACAAACGTGCCTTCCGCCGTTTCAATCCGGAACCAATACCAATAGAGTCCCGTAGAGGGCGTCAAAAGCTGCGCGGAAAAAACATCGTCTCCGCCTATCGTTTCCTTCCAGGTCATGGGCTGCTCCCGCGCTTCGCCTTCGTCAGGTTTCCACATAAGGATCGCTTTCCTGCAGAAGCCGCGCCGATAACACAGTGTCAGTCGCAGCGGCTGCCCCTGGGGCAGCGCGCCCTGAGGCGACCTGTTCGCCGGGTCGCTTTCATCAAACCGATACACCGCTCACCTCCTGACGCAAGCCCGCGTAAAGCTCCAGATAGGCTTTCGCCGACAAATCCCAACGGAAATCGCTGCGCATCGCTTCGCGCATCAGGTTGCGCCAATCATTCTCATAGTAGGTATACATATGAATTGCGTTCCGTATGGTACGCAGGAATACGCTTGCGTCGTATTCCTCGAAAAGGAAGCCGTTCCCTTTACCGCTCCGGCAATCCCTGATCGTATCCTTTAATCCGCCGGTCGCTCTGACAAGGGGTATGGTAGCGTAGCGGCAGGCGATCATCTGCGAGAGGCCGCAGGGTTCGCTGCGGGAAGGCATCAGCATCATATCGGCGCCCGCGTATATTTTGTTTCCGATCGCCGGATTGTAGGCTATATTGATGGCGACTTTCTCAGGGTGGCAAATCGCCATCTCTGTGAAAAAGAGCTCATAATGCAAATCCCCAGTACCGAGGAGCAGAAACTGTATATCGTCGCTGAGCAGTTCTTCCATGATCGTCATAAGCAGATCCATCCCCTTATGCGCTACCAGCCGGGACACGATACAAAACAACGGCTTACGGGGCGCGACCGGGAGACCGAACAGCATTTGCAACTCCCGTTTATTTTCCGCTTTACCCTCCAAATCGTCGATAGAAAAGCGCTGTATCAGGGAAGGGTCTGTCTCCGGGTTATAGAAGTCGGTATCGATCCCGTTGACAATGCCGCTGAGTTTGCCCGCGTTCATCTGCAGAATCGGCTCCAGATTATAGCCCCCGTCTATTTTGATCTCCTCGGCATAAGAGGGGCTGACGGTGGTGAGCCTGTCGCAGCAAACGATGGCGCCCTTAACCAGGTTGATGCAGCTTTTGTATTCGACAATGCCGTAGTCCTCCCATCGAAGGCCGAACACGTCCCATAGGATATCCAGGGAATACTGTCCTTGATATTCGATATTGTGGATGGTAAAGACTGTGCGGATGCCGGGGTATTGCGCGGCTAAAACTGTTTTCAGATAAATGGGCACCAGGGCGGTCTGCCAATCATGGGCGTGAATAATATCCGGCACGAAGTCAATCAGGTCAAGTACGGTCAGTATCGCTTTAGAGAAAAACGCGAAACGCTCGCCATCGTCGAAATACCCGTAGCAGTTTTCACGATCGAAGTAGTCCTCATTGTCCAGAAAGTAATATACAATACCATCCCGTTCCACCTGAAATACGCCGCAGTAGATGCTCCGCCATGCGAGCGGCACCTGTAAATGCCCTAAAAAGCGCATATTTGTACAGGAGCCAAACTGTAGGCGCACCTGTTGATAGTATGGCGCAATCACGCGGATGTCCAAGTCTTTCGCGATGCCTTTCAGCGTCGTGGGCAACGATCTGACGACCTGGCCCATACCGCCTGTGGATACAAAAGGCGCCACCTCCGACACCGCAAACAGGATCTTTTGCTGACCCTTTTTCTTTTGACTGCGTTTGGCTGTCTTCGCTGGGGCGCTCTCCACCATATCGGCGCAGGCTACCGCTGTTTCTGCCCCGGCGCCCTTCGCCGCTTTGGATTCCTTTTGCTTTCCTTCGGCTTTTTTTTCAGCCGCTTTTTCCTTATCCTTTTTCGTTTCCTTTTCCTTTTTCGTTTCCTTTTTCATTTGCTTTGTTTCGGCTTTGCTATCAGCCGCTTTATCTTCTGTTACACTGCTCATAAAGCTATACCTCCATGTTATAGGGTGTGCGTGATCAAACAATTTTCCCTCTTTCGATGTAAACCGGATGGGTTTTATACCCAAGCAAGGTTCGGCTCTCCGATACAATGACCTGCTTATCCGTTACAATCCAGTTGAGCTCGGCGTTCGCGCCGATTACCGTTTCCCTTTGCAGAACGCTGTTTCGTACCACTGCCCCCGCATGCACTTTCACATTACGGAAGACGACGCAGTTTTCGATTTTGCCCTCGATCAGGCAACCGTTGGCGACAATGGAATTCTGTACGTCCGCGTCCTGCCCGTATTTGGTTGGCGTCGAATCATGGACCCTGGTGTGAATGCGACGGCTGTTGAAATCAAACAGCGGCTCCCGATTCTGCGGGTCGAGCATATCCATGTTGTAGTGAAAAAAAGTGGGGAGCGAACAGATGCGCGCAAAGTAGCCGCTAAACTCCCAGCCGATGACCTTGAGGGATTTCAACGTCCCGGCTAAAACTTGACAGGAGAATTTGGTCATATCACAAGACCTTTCTCTGGAAAGCAGGCGTATCAATACGGTCTTTTTCACGATATACGCCCCCATGCACTGATTCACCGGCTCTCCCGCCGGGGGGTCGGATTGGATTTCACTCACCCGCCCGCTGCGCTCGATCTTGCAATACGCGGTAAAGTCCCGGTCGATTTCCAGAACCGGCTTGTTCACATAAATGGCTGTCACATCCGCGCCGGTCGCTACATGCTGGAGCAGCGGTTCACGAAAATCGATATTATACGCGCTGCTTCCGTCGACAACCAGAACATTTTCCGCCTTGACTTCGTCAAGATACAGGAGCGCCCGTTGAATGGGTTCATCCCGCACATCGTTAAAGCGCCGATCCCCGCCCGGGTACTGCGGGAAGTATTGTACACCGCCCACCGACCGGTTGAGATCCCATTCTCTCCCCGCGCCGATATGGGAAAGTAGCGTCTGGTACTGGCTGCCCAGCACAATCGCTACGGTATATATGCCAGAGTTCACCATATTGGATAACATGAAATCAATCAATCTGAAATGCCCGGCGAAATGCGTAGCCGAGGCTGTACGGTGATTGCTTCCGTCGCCAAAGGTTTGCGGCTGAAGATCCGAAAGACAAAGTCCGACATTCATTACTATTTACTCCTCTGCTTAGTTGTACTGCGCTCATTATCCAAAGCAGCGCAGTCTAAGGCGAATGTTATATGGGGCTCTGCCCCTATTTCTGCGATCAGGTCCAGGACCCCGCGACAACGGTGATCTTGCCGCCGCTTTCTCTTTGCTGCCCGACGACGGCTTTTGCTTCTATTACGCTCCGCTCGTCGAGTATCGCGTACTCCACCACAGCGCCACGCTTGATCACCGCGTCGGACATGACGATGGAGTTCCGCACCGTAGCGGCGTCTTCGACGACAACCCCCCTTGATAGAATCGAGTTTTCCACGACGCCGGAAATCTGGCAATCCGAAGCCAACAGGCTGTTTTTCACCCGCCCGGTTTGCCCGATATGGTGAGGCGGCCTGCTCCTGCTCCTCGACAGGACATGCCAATCCGGCATACCCAGTGTGGAGTCCACAAGCATATCCATATTCGCTTCCCATAAGCTTTCGTGCGTTCCGACGTCCTTCCAGTATCCTTTAAACCGATACGCGAACATTTTTAGTCCGGCGGCAAGCATGGCCGGCAAGACGTTTTTGCCGAAATCTTTGTCCGATTGTTCATCCCGATTGTCCAATTCCAGGTATTCCTTCAGCGAATCCCAGTTGAAGATATAAATACCCATGGAAGCAAGGCTGCTCTTCGGTTTTGCCGGTTTTTCCTCAAATTCAACGATCTTGTCCCTGGCGTCTGTATTGATGATCCCGTAGCGGCTGGCGTCTTTCTTTGGCACGTCGATCACGGCAATGCTGCAGTCGGCGCCTCTTTTCTTATGGCTGTCCAGCATCAGGCTATAGTCCATTTTATACACATGATCTCCGGCCAGAACCAGCACATACACCGGCTTATACGTTTCGATGAAATGGCGGTTTTGATACACTGAGTTCGCGGTGCCGCTGTACCAGTCGGAACGCTCGCCGCTGCTATAGGGCGGGAGCAGGGACACGCCGCCGTTCATCAAGTCCAGATCCCATGGATGTCCTTTGCCGATATAATCGTGCAAATACATGGGCATGTATTGCGTCAACACGCCCACTGTGTCAATCCCTGAGTGAACGCAATTGGACAAGGTAAAGTCAATAATCCGGTATTTGCCGCCGAAAGAAATTGCCGGCTTGGCGATATGCTCTGTCAGCGGCATAAGCCGGGACCCGCTCCCGCCGGCTAGAAGCATGGCGACACATTCTTTATAATACCCAGCCATTATCATGGCTTTTCCTCCTTTATCAACACAGGAAACCCTGCTTATCCCCTTACAGGCCGCTTCGTCTATGGATAGAACGAGCCTTGATTCAGTGAGTTCTGACCCTGCCACTGAATCTTAGTCGAGTCCATCCAGAGACTTAGTCGCTCTTATCCCGCCGCCTATAAGGCGGGGGGATTAGAGCGGGTTAGTCTTCGGATAAATATGGTGGACAGGGGCGGCGCCGTAACCCGCAAACTGCAGGAGAAGCCGTGCATAGGATCCTCCTCCGTGAACAGTACGCCGTTTTCGTGTCCCCCACCGCCGAACTCTATACGGTCCGAGTTGAAAACTTCTTCATACTCGCCCTCTTCGGGGACGCCGAATCGATACCCTTCCCGCGTCACAGGCGCAAAATTCTGTAGCACGGTCAGCGCGTTACCCTGATGATCCATCCGTTGAAAAATAACAATATTTTGCGTATTATCGTCTGCGCTGATCCATCGGAACCCGTCCCAGCTATGGTCGTTTTCCCATAAAGCCGGCGTTTCCCGATAGAAGCGGTTAAGCGCCCGCACATAGTTCTGCATTTGCTTATGCGCCGGATACTCCAACAAGAACCATTCTATCTGCGTCGCGGGATCCCATTCCGAGAATTGTCCGATCTCGTAGCCCATAAAATTTAATTTCTTTCCGGGACAGGCTGTCATAAAGCCGAGAAAGGCCCGCAAACCGGCAAATTTCCATTCATACTCGCCCGGCATCTTGTCCAGGAGGGAGCGTTTGCCATGGGTTGCTTCCTCATGGGATATGGGCAGGATAAAATGCTCGCCGAAAGAGTAATTGATCGAAGTCGTAATCTTGTCGTGGATCATATTGCGGTAGATCGGATCGACGCTCACATAATCCAGTATATCGTTCTTCCAGTTCCTGTTCCACATGTAATGAAAGCCCAAACCGCTTTCCTGCACCGGCCTGGTCACCATTGCCAGGGAAGCGTCGCCCTCCGCAATCATGACGACGCCGGGACAGCTTTCCGCAATAACCCGATTCAGTTTTTGAAAAAAGGCGCTTGCTTCGGCATTCGTGCGACTGTCGCCCGCTTCCCGCGTCCATCCATCCTCCTCGTCGCCGCCGCTGTCGTCCGTATGGATCATGGATTCCAAGGCATCAATCCGCAATCCGTCCACGTGGTAAGTTTCAATCCAAAACCTGGCGCTTGATATCAGAAACGAATGCAGTTCGGTGCTGCCGAAGTGGAAGCGCCGCGATCCCCATTCCTGTTGTGCCGGCAGATGGTAGCCGCCGTCACTTTCCGTTCGGTAAAGGTTAAATTCTTCCAATCCTTCCGCATCTTGATGGTAGCGGGAGAGCGTCCAGTCCAGAATCACGCCGATTCCCGCCCTATGGCAGCGGTCGATGAGGGTCATCAGTTCATGGGGCGTACCGTAACGTGAGGAAGCAGCGAAATAGCTGCTGATCCGGTTGCTCCAGGATCTGTCGGCAGGGTGCTCCATAACCGTCAGCATCTCCAGATGGGTATAGCCCATCTGCGCAAGATAAGGCACAAGCCGGTCGGCAAGCTCAATATAAGACAGCATACGCCCGTCCGCATGCCTGCGCCAGGAACCCATATGCAGTTCATACACATTCATTGGCCTGTCGTGCGCAACCCTGCGGCGTCGCCGGCTCATCCAAGCGCTGTCCTGCCATATATAGTTTTCTAAATGATAAACGATAGACGCCATTTCCCCTTCGGTTTCGGCGTAAAATGCAAATGGATCAACTTGCTGTCTTCTTGTATTATCCGCTTCCAAGATCGAGAATTTATAACACTGCCACGCTTGAACGCCATTTATGGCAGCTTCCCACACGCCGTCTTCAGAAATGCGCCTCATGGGGTTGGCGTCTTCTTTCCATTCGTTCCAGTCACCCAAAACGCTGACTGCCCGGGCAGATGGCGCCCAGATACGAAAAACGGCGTATTCACTCAATTGATCAAAATGACAACCAAAAAACGTATGCGCTTGATAGTTTGTCCCCTGACGGAACAAGTAGACCGGCAGGTCGTTTTGCGGCTTTTCTGTACTCATGCCGTACCTCCCGGAAGTATGAAATTCTCCTTATTTTAAGTATATAACAATTCATGGGAACAAGCTAGAATTTTTTAATCATTTTCAACAATTTTATATTCATTTTGTTACAGTTCAGTGCCGACTATGGTGGCTGGTGGGCACATTTGCCCGGC
>WRMS01000020.1 GCA_009777025.1 Clostridiales bacterium
ACAGTTATATATGTATGTGTTATAAAGAAAAACATATTATAACAGATATATGTCTATGTGTTGACAATAACTATTTATCTATTTATAATAAAATGGATAGGTGGTGTGCGGCATGGAGTTGGACGAAAAAACACTTGGCGGGGCGATTCGCCGCTTGAGAATCCGTAAGGGCCTCCCGCTGGAGGACGTGGCTGCCCGTGCCAGTCTCTCGCCCATATCTGTCAGAGCGCTTGAGCTGGGGCGGGGTTCTACGCTCAAGACCGTGCTAAAAGTGCTCAATGCGATGGGAGAAACCGTCTTTCTGCAGGATTGGATCGAGAAAAGCACCGTAAGTAGCCCCCTGCAGGCACTCAGAAAGGCGAGACGGCTTGCTGCAGAGCCAAAGCGGGCTCCTCGCAAAAAGAAGGAGGGCTGAGCAAGTATGGCATTTGCCCATGTGGAAGCGATTGAAGTCCGCCTGTTTGGAAAAACGGTGGGCGCGCTTGCACCGGATGCACGCAATAGGCCGTATTATGCGTTCGAATATGCTCCCTCATGGCTTCGCGTAGGCTACTCTATCAGCCCCTTGCATCTGCCTCTGGCTGCCGGTGTTGTTGTGTTTGACCAACTGGCGGAAAATACATGGCATAGACTGCCTGCAGCCATCGCCGATGCGCTCCCAGACCGTTTTGGGAATGCCTTGATTGATGCGAGGCTGGCGGAAAAAGGCGTGACCAAGGATGACATAACAGCGCTGGACCGATTGGCATATACAGGCGACAGAGCGATGGGCGCACTGGAGTTCCGCCCCGCACGCTCCCTCGGAAAGGAACCCGATATACTGGATTTTGCACAACTGGTTCATTCCGCCAAGGATGCGGTCATGGGATCCATCGATACGGATAGCAAGGCAAAACGTGCGTTACGTCAGCTGCTCTCGGTTGGGACCAGCGCAGGTGGGGCTAGGGCAAAGGCTGTCATCAATATCGATCCTGCGTCAGGTACGATGCGCCCCGGCCAGCGTCCGGAAAAAGGGATGGAGTCTTGGCTGCTCAAATTTGACGGCGTCGGCGCCGATGCAACCCTTGGCGCTTCACAGGAATACGGTAAGATTGAATATGCCTATTCGCTCATGGCGAAGGCGGCAGGGATAGAGATGACGGAAACACGACTATTTCATGAAAACGGGCGCGCCCACTTTATGACCAAACGTTTTGACCGTACGGAGCCGATATCCGGAAGCTTGCCGGAAAAAATACATATGCAAAGCCTATGCGCAATGGACCACATCGACTACAACCTGACCCGAACGAACCATTACGACTCTTTGTTTGCAGTCATTCGGCGCCTGGGGCTTCCGGAAGAGGCATTCACAGAGGCGTTTCGCAGGGTGGTGTTCAACTACCTTGCCATGAATTGCGATGACCACAGCAAGAACTTCGCTTTTCTCATGGATGAGCAGGGGCATTGGCGGCTGGCGCCCGCTTTTGATATTACCTTTGCATATAATTCCCAGAGCATATGGCTGAGAGAACACCTCATGGGTATATCCGGCGCGTTTCGAGACGTGGATGATCGAGGGTTTATGCGTTTTGCCGAAAGGCAGGGCATCCCTTATGCCCGGAAAGCATGGAATGAAGTAAAGCGCGCCATAGCTATGTGGCCTGACTTTGCGGGACGTGCAGGCTTGTCGGCGGCTGCGACCGAAGAAATCGGGGTCTATTTGTCCGGCAAGTGACGCGCGCAATCCGTCAATTCGTAAAGTTGGGGAACTTCGACCGCGATCAAGGTATTGTCCGGCTCTGTGTTCAAGTATAGATTCGTTCAATAGGAAACATATAGCGTATGAGAATAAAGATGAAAAGAATTGCATATGTTGTGTTAATAATTATTGTCGCTGGCGCATCCGGTTTCTATGTATATGAATCCTCAAAAGCGGATTACTCACTGGATCAAACGAGATCTCAAGACAACAAAGAGCCAATGAAACCTGAATATGAAATAGATAACATCGATATTTATGACAATCACTTTGCCATAACATACGATATGGCGCTTAAAATTCTCTCAGAGAAGATTGGCGTACAGAATACTGAGCAACAAATAGGTTTTACAGAAATTGGCTTTCGTGTTTTCAACGAGAAGTATTACTATGCTATAGCGTGCTATTATAATGATAATCCAGATATAGTATTTACATTCGCCCGCTATTGTGTGGATGTGTATACAGGAGAGGTATTTGAACTGCTTAGTATGGCCGGATTTGAGGAATTAGTAATGCTATCAGGCAATTAGTTTCTGCAAAGTATAGTTGACTACGTTATCGAAGTTATATATAATGACTACAATAACGTAGTCATTCGTTTTGATATCATTATCGTAGTCAGAGGGAGAAGAATGAAGATCACAACAAAAATTAAAGATGCTTTTGCTTTAGGACAAGTATTACAGCAAAGCCGTATGCAGCTGGGGATAAGCCAAAGAGAGCTTGCGAAGCTGCTCGGGACTAGTCAGAAGTGGGTATGGGAGATGGAGCAGGGAAAACCCGGGTTGCTGATGGAGAGATTGTTCTTGATTCTTGAGAAAACGGAAGTCACATTATTGGCAGAATTTGATACAAAGGATGTGCCTAAGGCGTGAGCAAACTCATCGTTGAATTATATGGAAATGTGCTGGGAACACTGTCGCAAGACAGCAACCGCTTCCGCTTTGAGGCTGACCCTACGGTGTTCGAGAAATATGCATTGTCTTCAACGATTATGAGTTTAGCGGTACCGCTGAATTTGCAATATACAGCTGTGCAAAAAAGGCGGATGGATTGCTTCCTTTGTGGAGAGCCGCTTGCATACCTATCACGACGTCTTGTCAAACGCGACGCCGGATAAAAGAGCCTACCGGAACCTGAAAACCGAGATTAATTCTTTTATCTCTCGCTTATTATCCGGTAAAGATATAAGATAACATATATTCTAATCAATACGGCAGTGAAATCACCAGTTTATTAATGAGGTCTTCGTTGAATTGAACCTCCTCATACGCCGCCAATTTCAACTGGTAACAATTCGTTACCAGTTGAAAATTTGCCTCCTCTTTTAAAATACAGCTTTTTAGACAATATGTAGTGACCACACAGTTTGATTATCGCTGTCCATAAGTACACGCACAATAGGTTTCCTTTTTCAGGACTTCAATCTGCTGTCGATCCCTCGCTCCGCGCTTCCCATTCCTCCTTGAGAATCGCGTAGGATAACTTGTCGCCGTATTCTTATTCTGAACCTTTATGTGCCGGCCGGCCTTTAAGGAATACGCCTTCGCGGCGCTGCGATTGCGCAGCGTTAGTCCCTTACGGACAAAAAATTCGTGTTTTAAATTGACACATCAAGTCCGTAAGGTACTAAGATACTTCGGATAGTGGAATGGGTCCCGTAGGACGAAGGCCTACTTGTTTGCGGCTCTTTTTCAGCAATACAGCGTTGTAGCGCCGAGATAGAGGAGGGTTGTCATGACCTATACAGTAGAGAAAACCGGAAAGAGTATGGAAGAAGCTATCCGCTTGGCTTTGGAAGAACTACAGTGCAGTCGCGAAGAGGCGGAAATAGAGGTTCTTACCGAGCCGTCAAAAGGCTTATGGGGGATCATCGGTTCAAGGGACGCTAAAGTTAAGGTTTGGAAAAAGGAAGAGAGCCTGGACGAAGCAAAAATAGAAAGGACTGACAGCATCGAGGACAGCCCGGAAACCGGGCAGAGTACAAAGGATAGTAACATGCGCTTCCTTTCGGGCGTAACCGGGTTGATGGGAATCGAAGCCAGCATTGGAAAAGAAGAAGACGAAGAAAAAATTCTTTATACGCTGAACGGGCCCAGAATGGGCGCAATCATCGGCAGACGGGGGGAGACGCTGGACGCGCTGCAATATTTGTGTAATATTGTAGCTGGGAAAGACAGGGATATCCCCAGGAAAAGGATTATCGTAGACGCGGAAGAATACCGGAAACGAAGGGAAGAAACCCTTGTACGCCTGGCGACTCGCCTGGCTTCGAAAGCGAAGAAAAGCGGCAGGCGCGTAGTATTGGAACCGATGAATCCGCAGGAAAGAAGGGTCATCCATACCACGCTGGAAAAAGACCCCGATGTAAAAAGCATAAGCGAGGGGGAAGAACCGTATCGCAGGCTTGTAATCTATCCAGTGGGGGGGGAAGGCCGCAATACTGGCGGAGGCCGGTATACGCGCAGCGACGAGGATCGCGGCTTTCGAAGGAACAATTCTGCTTGGTATCGGGATGATAGCGATGAGGGAGCAGCCGACGAGGACGAGTGATCCCGTAAAGGATACCATAGCGGCTGTGATTACCGCGCCCGGAACCGGCGCGATGGGCGCGCTGCGTTTATCCGGGCCCCATGCTTTCGCCGCGGCCGCCTTGGTTTTTCGCAGCAAAAGCGGCCGCGCGACCGAAGCCTTATCCGGATATAGTCTCACGTTTGGCGGCGTATACCTGGAGGGGTCTTTTTTGGATCAGGCGCTGCTGCTGAAAATGAAAGCGCCGCACAGCTTCACTGGCGAGGATGTAGCGGAGCTTCAATGTCATGGCGGAATGGTGGTAATGCGCCGGCTCATGGAAGCAGTAACTTCGCTGCAGGGGCTGCTTATTCGGCCTGCTGAGCCCGGAGAGTTTTCTCAACGGGCTTTTTTAAATGGAAAGATGGATCTGAGCCAGGCGGAAGCCGTGATGGAGCTGGTGTCAGCCAGTAACCCGAGAGCCGCCTTTATCGCTGCGGGGCAACTGGCGGGAGGGCTGTCCAGGGAGATCAAGCGTCTGCGCGAGGGCATCCTGATGGTATTGGCGGAAATTGAGGTGGAAATTGATTTTCCTGACGAAGAATGGAGCGGTTCAGCGGGAGCGGCGACGCGCAGGGACAGCGTCCTGCGATTGCTGGACGAAGCCGCCGGACTCATTGCCTCCTCCGACAGGGGGAGGATATACCGGGAAGGGATACGCGTCGTCTTCTATGGACGGCCGAATGTGGGAAAGTCCAGTCTTCTGAACGGCATACTGCGGGAACCCAGAGCGATCGTTACAGAAGAACCCGGAACGACAAGAGATGTACTGGAAGAACAGATACTGCTCAAGGGAATCCCCGTCATTCTGACGGATACAGCCGGCATCCGTGAGACGGGAAGCCAGGCGGAGCAGGCGGGGGTGGACAGAGCAAAGGAGATGGCGGCCCGGGCGGATCTCATCGTATATGTGGTGGATTTGCCGGAAGGGATGCAAAAGGAGGATGCGCTGCTGCTGGCGGAATTGGACAAGGAGAAAACGATTATCGTATTAAACAAACAGGATCTAGCGCCGCCGGAAGCGGGGCGAGACGAGTACGGTATGCTGCCGGATGCCTTTAAAGAATGGGCCTGCTGCAGCCTTTGCGCGCTGGAACCGGAGAGCTTGGAGAGCCTGGCGGACAGTATCCGTTTGTTCATTGACCAGCGGTATAGCGGGGCGCCGAAGGAGGAGTTCCTGTTGAACAGTCGCCAAAGGGACGCCCTATTGCGGGCGAGGCAGGCTTTGGCTGCAGCGGCGGAAGCGCTGACGAAAGAGATCCCGGAGGACGTCGTCGCCATCGATTTGAAGCAGGCTTGGTCCTGCCTGGGGGAACTGACGGGAGAATCCCTGCAGACAGCCCTGGTGGAAACAATATTTTCTAAGTTTTGCTTAGGGAAATGAGAGACGTGAACGAATGGCAAACGATACGCGACAGGCGGATAAACGCTACGACTGTGTCGTTGTCGGCGCCGGTCATGCAGGATGCGAAGCTGCTTTAGCGGCGGCAAGACTGGGACTGCAGACCTTGCTGCTGACGATTTCCAGGGATCAAATCGCCCTCATGCCATGTAACCCCTCCATAGGCGGGCCGGCAAAGGGGACCATCGTCCGGGAAATAGACGCCTTAGGCGGAGAAATGGGCGTCAACGCGGACGCGACGGCGCTGCAGGCCAAGCTGCTCAATACCGGCAAAGGACCCGCCGTGTATGCGCTGCGCGTCCAATCGGATCGCTATGCCTATCAGCGCCGTATGACTCGGGTATTGGACAGACAGCCGGGCTTGCTCGTACGGCAGAACATGGTCACAGCGCTTCTTCTGGACGAACAGGGGCGCTTGTACGGCGTGGAAACGGAGACGGGCGTCCGCTATCGGGGCAGCACCGTGATTCTATGTACAGGAACCTATCTGAACAGCAAAATCATTCGGGGAAAATCGATCGTGCCCGGTGCGCCGGTTGGGCAGACCGCCGCCTGGGGGCTCTCCGAATCACTGGAGCGTCACGGATTCTCGCTGCGGCGCTTTAAGAGCGGCACACCCCCGCGTATCCATAAAAGAAGCATAGACTTCTCCAAAATGTCGTTGCAGCCGGGAGACGGGAAGCCGGCGCATTTTTCCTTTGTCGAATCGGAGGGAACCCGCCGCCAGCTGCAGGATATACCGTGCTATCTGACCTACTCCAATGCACGAACCCACGAAATCATTCGGGAGAACCTGAATCAGTCCTTATTCTATACAGGAGAATTGGAGGGAAACGGGCCCCGGTACTGCCCTTCTATCGAGAATAAAGTCGTGCGCTTTCACGACAAAGAGCGGCATCAGTTATTTGTGGAGCCTGAAGGATTGGATTCACAGGAGTACTATTTTCAAGGGTTTTCCTCAGCGCTGCCGGAAGCGGTACAGGAGCGATTTTTACAGACCGTCGCAGGGATGGAAAACGCGGAAGTCCTTCGCTCCGGCTATGCCATAGAGTACGACGCCATAGACTCCCGGATTCTGACCCACAGCCTGGAGTGTAAGGGCAAAGAAGGGCTGTTTTTTGCCGGCCAGATTAACGGGACTTCCGGCTATGAGGAGGCGGCGGCACAAGGCTTGATTGCGGGAATTAACGCTGCGCGAAAGCTTCAGGGGAAACCGCCTTTCTGCTTGACCCGTGCGGAAGCGTATATCGGGGTACTGATTGACGACCTGGTGATGAAAGGCGTCGACGAGCCCTACAGGATGCTGACTTCCGCGGCGGAGTATAGACTCCTGCTCAGACAGGATAACGCGGATTTGCGACTGACTGCGCTGGGATATGAAATCGGCTTGATCGAGGAAAGCCGCTACCTGGCCTGCGAGGAGAAAAGGAAACAGATCGAAGAAGGAAAAAGGCTGTTGGAGGAAACGGTTATCTCACCGAAAAATCCGGCGCTGATCAAGCTGATGCACACGAAAAACAGCGCCATGCCAGAGCACGGCATAACGCTGCTGGACTTGCTCCGGCGGCCGGAAATGTCCTATGCGGAGCTCAAAGTCCTACCGGGTATGCCGGTTTATCCGGAGGAGGTGGAGGAGCAAATCGGCATACAAATCCGCTATCAGGGCTACATTGAAAAACAGGAAGCGCAAGTCAGGCAATTTAGCCAGATGGAAGAAAAAATCCTGCCTGCGGATGCGGAGTATGGCGCGCTCAAAGGCTTGTCATCGGAAGCAAAGGAAAAGCTGGAACAGCGCAGACCGCCTTCGCTGGGTCAGGCAAGCCGGATTCCCGGGGTCTCGCCATCGGATATCCAGGTGCTGCTGCTCTATCTGGAGCAAAGGCGGCGGTCAAGCCCGCCCTCGAGAGACGGGCAGGAAGGATAACATGAGCTTTCGCTATCTTCCCGAACTTGGGTTAACCCATCGCCAGATCAACGCATTCGAACAGTATCGGGAATTGCTGCTTGCTTGGAACAAGCGGTTCAACCTCACCACGATCACGGGGCCGGAAGAAATAGAAATCAAGCATTTTCTCGATTCTTTACTGCTCAGCCGGTATCCAATCTGGCAGGCCTGTTTTAATGAAGCATATCGGGAAAGGATACAGGATCCTGTTATACGCGCGGCAGACGTGGGCAGCGGCGCCGGTTTTCCCGGGATTCCGCTTCAGATCGTGATAGAGTCCCGTATGCGGCTGGACCTTCTGGAAGCTTCAGGAAAGCGGGTCTTGTTTCTGCAAGCGCTGATCGAAGCCCTCGCGCTTCCCCATACCAGAGCGCTTCCCATCCGGGCAGAAGACGCGGGGCAGGATCCGGGGTATCGGGAAAGCTATGACTGGGTGTTTTCCCGGGCGGTGGCGACATTGCCAGTCCTGCTGGAATACTGCTTGCCTTTGCTGAAGACCGGCGGGTATTTCGTCGCGTATAAAGGACCGGAAGGGCCGCAGGAAGCGAAGAACGGAGCAAAAGCGGCAACGATATTGGGCGCCGCGTTATGCGATATACACATGGCGTTGCTACCGGAAGAGCAGGGACGGCGTAGCATCCTGATTTATCGCAAAACCGCGCCTACGCCGAAGAAATACCCGCGCAGACCGGGCATGCCGTCGAAGCAGCCGCTTGGGTAGATACGGGCCATAGGGACATTCAGGATCTGTGCGAAAAAATTTTTAAAAAAACAAGAAAAATTCTTGAATGGCTACAAGTGTGATGCATTGATATGGTAAACCATATATTAATAAGAGAATTCATGAACGAGGGTTTTCGTAACAGGAGGCATCGATGACGTATCTCTCATTTCCTATGGTTTTATGCATATTATGCGCTATTATGCTTTTTTTATCATACGGAAAAAGAGAGGCCACTCTCTATTATTTCAAGTTGCTGAGTGCAGCGATTTTTTTGTGGTCTTTTTTCAACGCTTTGCTGTTTGTTATACCGGATCCGCAGACAGCCTATATATTCTACATGCTGAAATATATCGGTATGGCTTTTGCGCCGGTCTTTATTTATCTGCATGTGGAAACCCTGACAGGGAGAAGCGTCAAGATATCCTTCAGAAACCTTTCGATCCTTCCTCTGATTACCACTGTATTATGCATGACAAGCGTATATCATCCTTTGCTGAATAGCAACATGCAAATCAGCGGCGACCTGGCGACAAGGGTTATCCTTGTGGACTATGGGGTATGGTTTTATGTTCAGGAAGCGTATTCTTATGTATTGTTCGTTTTGGCTTTCTATCGAATCACAAATATCTTTTCGGAAATCCCACAACGACTGAGAAAACCCTTTGTCATCATAACGGTCGGCGTCGTATCCGTTTTCGTGATCAATGTGTTGGTTACATTTAAAATCGTGATCACCAGTATCGAGCCGACTCTTGTGGCAGCGGTGATTATGTTGTATTTATCCTATTTCACGCTTTTCTCAACGAATATGGCCAGCATTATCATGACATCGCGAGAGAGAATTTACTTTAACCTCACCAGCATGTTATTTGTACTGGACAGCAGAAGAACGATTATCGACTGTAATATCAAGGCGCAGGAACTGATCAAAAAATTGAAGCTGGAGGGGAAATCGACGCGCTTTGATGATTTTCTCGACGCGTGGATGGCAGCCGGAAAAGGACGCGCGTCGGATTATAACCGGGATGTGCTAACGATTCAGATTGATGAGCAAGAAAGGCATTATCAAATAACCCGCCAGGAAGTTACCGAAAATGAAGTAGTGCAGGGCAGTTTTATCCAAATACAGGAAATCACACAAATCTATGAACTTATGCGCTCTCTGGAGAATTCGGCATTCTATGACGCGCTGACAGGGATACCCAACCGGAACGCGTATATTTTGCGGCTTAACGAATGGGATACTGCGTCGACGCTGCCTTTGGCCATTATCGTAGCGGATATCAATCACTTAAAGTCCATCAATGATACCTATGGACATATTCTTGGCGATGAATTACTCAAAATCGTAGCACGAATAATCTCTTCCTGCTCGCCGGATCGAGCCGGAGTGTTCCGTATCGGCGGAGATGAGTTTGTCGTGATGCTACCAAACAGCAATGAGGAAGAAATCGAAGCGGTGATGACAACGATAAAAGCACAGTGCGAATCTTTCCATCACAAGGACTTCGGTTCACCGAGCGTCGCGATTGGCGGCGTACTGCGCAACGAGATGGGCAGCGACTTACGCGAGCTGGTTAAGCAGGCGGATGAGAGTATGTATAGAGACAAGTATGACAGGCGCAAGAGCTAAAGCCTTCCTGCTGCGGTGTTTTGGCAAGGCGCACGCGACTTTAGCAAAGGAGAGAGTACGATGACAGAGATAACGAATACTTTTTTAGACATTGAACCCCTTACCCTCGCGAACACATGCATAGAGAAGGATTCGCTGAAAGGAGAGGTTGCCGTTGTTACGGGCAGCACAAGCAATGTCGGCCTGGGTTATGTCCGCGCGATAGCCTGGGCAGGCGGCAAAGTGGTCGTCTCTGGCAGGAACGAGAAGGCGGGCAGAGAAGCCGAACGCGTGATCAATGCGGAAAATGGGCCGGGGACAGCCTTGTTTGTCAAATGTGATGTGACCCTTGAGGAAGACGTTCTGCATTTGGCGAAGCGCGCGAATGAAGCCTTTGGCAAAGTGGACATTTTGGTCAACAACGCCATGAATCTGGCCTTGAACGGGCCTGTGCTCGCTTCGCCGGTCAGCGACCTGGAGCAGTCCTTTGCCATCTCGGGGCGCGGAACGATGCTGACAATCCAAGCGTTCGTACCGGCTATGCTGGAACGTAAGCATGGCGTTGTGGTGTACAGTCCAACTCAGTTCCACTATTCTCCGCCGATGATTGGCGGCGCGATGTATACGGCGGGCAAAGCGGCGGGGACGTCGATTACCATGTCCCTTGCCAATGAGATTGGGCCTTACGAAAAAACAGGCGTCGGCGTATTTTGCATGATTCCCTCCGGGGTTGGCCGCGTTAGCCCGTCCAGGAGACCGGTTTCACCGGACGGCAGGGAGTTGGGCGAGCCGCCGCGTTCCAGCACATACGGGTTTAACGGGCCCATCCCGCCGGAAGCGAATGCCGCGGGATTGGTTTACAGTATCCTGCGCGCGGACAAGCTGCACGGTTCCGGCATAAGCGTCATCGACGCGTTTCATGAGATGCAGTACCCCTTCCCGCATCCGGAGAATGCAATGCCAAGCGATATGCGACGCTTGACCGACCATGAGCTTACGCTTGTTTTTCGCAATTCCGGGCCGGGCTTTAGATAAAAAAGAATCGCTGCGATAACGCATATAGACAAAGCATCAGGCTAGTCTACCTATAGCAAAACAGGACGCACCGCTGTCCTGTTTTGCTGCTTTTCGGGGAAGCCTTTATTCGCTACCAAAATAAAACAGCTAGATTCTTTTGACGCTTTACGATAAAATGAGAAGACCGGAAGGATGAGAAAACGGGGATAACGAGCTTCCCGAAGGATAAGGAGTGAGACAGGTGGCGAATTTCTTTAATAAAGGAAAATCAGAGGAACAGCAGGATAAGATTATCCCTATCGATGTGGAGCAGATTAACCCGAATCCCTTCCAGCCCCGCAAACACTTTGAAGCGATGCAGATGGAAGAATTGAGCCGGTCGATAGCGGAAAAAGGAATTATTCAGCCGATTGTTGTACGGCAAGACGGAGATAAGTATGAGATTGTTGCGGGAGAGAGACGCTGGCGGGCGGCAAAAATGGCCGGACACAAAGCGGTACCGGCCATCGTACGCGAATACACAGATCAGGAATTGACAGAAATCGCGCTAATCGAAAACTTACAGCGCGCAGACTTGAGCTATTTCGAAGAAGCAGAAGGGTATCGGCGGCTGATGGAAGAGTTTCGTATAACCCAGGAAGAAATTGCAGAGAAAGTCGGAAAGAGCCAGCCAACCATCGCCAATAAACTGCGCATACTCAGAATCGATCCGGCAGTCAAAGAGCAAATTATGGTGGAACTGATTACCGAACGGCATGTCAGGGCCTTGCTTAAGTTGAAAACGCCGGATGAGCAACTGGCCATACTGAAGGAAGTCTATGAAAACGATCTCAATGTCAAAGATACGGAGCTCATGATTAACGACTATCTTGAAGGGCGAGCAGCATTACCCGGAGAGAATCATGAGGAGAATGATGAACCACAGGCAGAGCCGAAGAAGCAGACCTTTCACAGAGTCTTTTCGGACATGCGAATATATGTCAACACGATAAAAGCTGCTGTGGCAACCATCATCGATACCGGGGTCGACGTCGTCATGGACCAGGCCGAAACAGAGGATGCGGTTCAGATTACCGTCACCATATCCAAAGTTTAAACAAAGAATTGTTTCACGTGAAACACGGAGGATCACATGGGAAAGGTATTGGCTGTCGCCAACCAAAAGGGCGGCGTAGCAAAAACCACTACATCCGTAAATCTTGCCGCGGCGCTGGCAGATGTGGGAAAGAAGGTGCTTCTGGCGGATATTGACCCCCAGGGAAACGCAACCAGTGGTTTAGGCGTGGAAAAGAAATCCGGTATGCGCTGTATCTATGATATGCTGATCAATGATTATCCGATCAAAAGGCTATACCAACCTACGCCGGTGGAGGGCTTAACCTTACTGCCTGCCACGATTCAGCTTGCCGGCGCTGAAGTGGAGTTGGTTCCCCTGGTGAACAGAGAAAAGCTCTTAAAAAACGCAATAGACAAAGTGAAGGATCAATTTGATTATGTACTGATTGACTGCCCCCCGTCTTTAGGCTTGTTGACACTCAATGCGCTATCGGCTGCAGACGGCGTACTGATTCCAGTACAGTGCGAGTATTATGCGCTTGAAGGCTTAGGGCAATTGATGAATACAATAGAGTTGGTCAAAAAATATTTAAATAATAAGCTAAGTGTATTTGGAACCTTACTGACAATGCAGGATCCCAGAACCAATCTTTCGACGCAGGTAGCGGAAGAGGTTCGCGCTTTCTTTAAGGAAAAAGTATTCACGCAGGCGATATACCGGAATGTCAGGCTCAGCGAAGCGCCCAGCTATGGCCTGCCTATTCATCTATACGACCCTCGCTCGAAAGGGGCGGAACAATACCGGCTCGTTGCTTTGGAGGTAATCAATCGTGGCTAAAACGAAAAAAATCGGAGGACTCGGCAAAGGTTTGGGCGCGCTGATCCCCAACTCGCTGGATATAGAGGATAGCCGTTTTGCCGAAGCCGGCAAACAGGAGGTATTGCTGGAGAGGATCAGAGGGAATCCCTATCAACCGCGAAGCACGTTTGACCAGGAAAAACTGCGGGAGCTGACAGAATCCATCCGCGAACATGGTGTGATTCAGCCGGTACTGCTTCGCTCCATGGGAGATACCTATCAGCTTGTAGCAGGGGAACGCAGGTTCCGGGCGGCAAAGGATGCGGGCTTGGATCGCATTCCGGCATTAATCAGGGAGATGACGGAAAGCGAGATGATGGAAATTTCGCTGATTGAAAACATTCAGCGTCAAGACCTTGACCCTGTCGAGGAAGCCCGCGCTTATCTACGGTTATCCGAGGAGTTTGGACTGACGCAAGAGCAGATCGCAAAAAGAGTCGCCAAAAGCCGCTCCTATATCGCCAATACCATACGCCTGCTGCATTTGCCGAATCCTATTCTCCGGTATCTGGTCGAGGGAAAGCTGACTGCCGGTCACCTTCGACCGCTGCTGGCGTTAAATGAGGAGAATGCCCTTCTCCTTGCGAATCGCTTCATTGAGAAGGAGGCTTCGGTTAGAGACGCCGAGCAATGGACAAGGCAGCAATTGGAAGCGGAGAAACTTCCCCAGCAGGAGAAGGAAGAGGAGCCCTCTGTCTCAACCAGGGTCCGGAGACAAAGAAAAGCCTTGTCTTCGGCGCTCATGGAGATCCAGCGCGTTCTGCGGGAAGCGGTGAATACGAAGGTGGAGATCATTCAAAATGAAAGGGGCGGCAAAATCATTATCGATTACTATACGACAGATGACATTGAACGAATACTGGAGCTGATTGCGGGAGAGCGGCAGTTGAACTGATCACGAACTTGACTTGTAGCCGGGCAAATAGGCTAACGCCGCCGAAGCCATAGAAAAATCGCTGTTTATTTATGTTTTTATGGTGTTTTCACAGCGGAGAAAGGGGAACGGTCTTGCTTTTATCCCCTATATCCAGTAAAATAATACTTGGTTTGTAATGTAGCTTGTCGTGGCGGCGTTTAGCCATGACAATGTATTGCAGCGCGGCCGAACAACAAAGTCAAAGAAGGAGGAAACGGTATGAGTTGTAATTGTGGTTCTGTGGTTAAGGATGAACGATTTTTGCTAATCGACAAAATTCTTGAGCAGAACAATCGCGACGAAGCCATGCTCATTCAGATTCTTGAGCAGGTCCAGCATGAATTGGGCTATTTGCCCGAGGATGTACAGTCTTATTTGGCGGAGGCCATTGGCATACCACTCAGTACAATCTATGGAGTGGTTACTTTTTATTCGCTATTTACCACAGAACCCATCGGGAAATACATTATCAACGTATGCATGGGGACGGCGTGTTATGTAAAAGGCGCAAGAGACATACTTGCAGAATTTGAAAAACAGCTGGATGTAAGAGTCGGCGGCACTACAGAAGATGCGAAATTTACGCTAAGGGCCTGCCGTTGTCTCGGCGCTTGCGGGTTGGCCCCTGTCCTAAACGTCAACGGAAAGGTGTTTGGACGCCTTTCGACAGAGGATGTACGCAAAATCATCGACCAATTTGAGTAAGCATACGAAGAGGGAGGTATGGTGATGAATAGTATCGAAGAACTAAGAGAAATTAAAAGAAAAAAAGAAGAACTTGTTGCCGGTCGCAATGCGAATGGCATTCCGACCGTGAATGTCCATATGGGAACATGCGGAACCGCGGCAGGTTCCACAGACGTGCTGAATGCCGTTATCGAGGAAGTCAAAACCAAGAATCTGGAGAAGGTCTATATTATGCAGAGCGGCTGCCCGGGCGTGTGTATCAACGAACCGATGCTGACGCTGACGATCCCCGGTGAAATACCCTACATCTATATTAAAGTTACGCCGGAGAATGCGAAAGAAATCATTTCCCGTCATGTCATAAACAACCAACCGATACAGGAGTGGCTGCTTAATTTGAAGAAATAAGCATAGATTGCGAAGGTTAGGAGGAAAAAAGACATGGATTTTAATCGTGCTCATGTCCTGGAGATGGAAGACATCGCGTTTTTCAAACCTCAAAAGAGGGTAGCCTTGGAAAACTGCGGATTGATCGATCCGGAGAGCATAGAAGAATACATAGCAAAGGACGGCTACTTTGCTCTGGCTAAATGCGTCAGCGAGATGACCCCGGGCGCGGTCATAGAAGAAATCACCAAATCCGGATTGAGAGGCCGGGGGGGAGCGGGCTTTCCTACCGGGACGAAGTGGGCCTTTGCGGCGCCCGAAGTAGCGGATCAGAAATATGTCGTATGCAACGCCGACGAAGGCGATCCGGGCGCATTCATGGACAGAAGCGTTCTGGAAGGCGACCCGCACAGGGTTTTGGAAGCTATGGCAATCGCCGGCTATGCGATCGGCGCTTCCCAAGGATTCATCTATATCAGGGCGGAATACCCCATTGCGGTCGAGAGGCTGCGTTTGGCAATCCGGCAAGCGCAGGAACTCGGGGTGCTGGGCAAGAATATTTTCGGATCAAGCTTCTCATTCAATATTGAGTTACGCTTAGGCGCCGGCGCTTTTGTCTGCGGCGAAGAAACCGCGTTACTGGCGTCGACGGAAGGCCGCAGGGGAGAACCCAGGCCCAGGCCGCCTTTTCCCGCTGTATCCGGTTTATTTGAGAAGCCGACCGTGATCAACAACGTGGAGACCCTGGCCAATATTCCCAAGATTATTCGCATGGGCGCCGACTGGTTTTCCGCGATGGGGACGGAAAGGAGCAAAGGCACGAAAGTCTTTGCCTTGGCAGGGAAGATCAACAATATCGGCTTAATCGAAGTTCCTATGGGAACGACGCTGGAGACGGTCATCAATGAAGTAGGCGGCGGAATCCAGGGAGGGAAGAAGTTTAAAGCGGCGCAGATCGGCGGTCCTTCCGGCGGTTGCCTCACCTCCGCGCATTTAGGCGTTGCCATTGATTATGAAAGCCTGACGCAGGCGGGCGCCATGATGGGATCCGGCGGATTGATCGTCATGGATGAAGATACCTGCATGGTGGATATTGCGCGCTTTTTCCTGGAGTTCACTCAGGAGGAATCCTGCGGAAAATGTCCGCCCTGCCGAATCGGAACCAAACGCATGCTGGAGATATTGGACAAGATCACTACGGGGAATGGTACGATGGAGGACCTGGATCATCTGGAGACATTAGCGGAAACAATCAGGGATTCTTCTCTCTGCGCCCTCGGGCAGACAGCGCCGAATCCGGTACTCAGTACGATCAAGAATTTCCGCGACGAATATGAGGCGCATATTCTGGAGAAAAGGTGTCCGTCAGGCGTATGTCTGTCATTGCTGTCCTATACGATCGATCCGGAGAAATGCATTGGCTGCGGTCTGTGCGCCAAAGCTTGCCCGGTAGAAGCGATCAGCGGCGTGATAAAAGAGCCGCATTCAATCGACCAGTCCAAGTGCATCAAGTGCGGCGCTTGCATGGATACCTGCAAATTCAGCGCCATCAGTAAAAAGTAGGGCCAGACCTGAGAAAAGGAGCGTGTATGTTATGGAAATGGTAACGGTCTATATCGACGGCGTGGAAGTGAAAGTCCCGTCGGATTATACCGTCCTGAAAGCCGCCAGGAAGGCGGGAATAAAGATCCCGACGTTGTGCTATCTGAAAGACGTTAACCAGATCGGCGCATGCCGGGTCTGCCTGGTAGAGATCGAAAGAGCCAGAGGGCTTCAGGCATCTTGCGTGTATCCCGTGTCAGAGGGATTAAAAGTGCACACCCGTACAGCCAAAGTGTTGTCCGCCAGGAAGCAGGTAGTCGAACTTCTGCTGTCCAACCATCCTCAAGAATGCCTTACTTGCAGCCGTAGCACCAACTGTGAACTGCAAACCCTGGCCAAGGATCTGGGCATCACAGATATCCCCTTCGTTGGCGAAAAGAATACCTATGAAGTGGATCTTTCCTCCCCTTCGATCGTAAGGGACGCATCTAAGTGTATACTTTGCCGGCGCTGTGTGTCTGTGTGTACGCAAATCCAACAAGTCGGCGTTCTCGGTTTGATCAATCGGGGCTTTGACACAACGGTAGGACCGCCGTTCAAGCATGGCGTTGGAGAAGTGAATTGCACCAACTGTGGCCAGTGCATCAATGTATGTCCGGTGGGCGCGCTCAAAGAAGTAGACCATACAGAACGGGTTTGGGAAGCCCTTGCGGATCCCGATAAGCACGTCATTGTGCAGACCGCGCCTGCGGTTCGTGCTGCT
The DNA here is from genome assembly GCA_009777025.1 of Clostridiales bacterium. Lineage (GTDB taxonomy): Bacteria > Bacillota > Peptococcia > DRI-13 > UBA5745 > WRMS01. Next base: position 17,226 of record WRMS01000020.1, read on the forward strand.
TTAGGCGAGGAATTCGGTTTGCCGATGGGAACGCCTGTGACGGGAAGGATGGTTGCTTCGCTGCGCCGCCTTGGCTTTGATAAAGTCTTTGACACGAACTTCACAGCCGACCTGACGATCATTGAAGAAGGGCACGAGGTCATCGAACGCTTGACTACAGGCGGGAAGCTGCCGGTCATTACGTCCTGCAGCCCCGGTTGGGTTAAGTTCTGCGAGCATTTCTTCCCGGATCTTCTGGAGAATCTGTCTTCGGCGAAATCGCCTCAGCAGATGTTCGGCGCGCTGGCGAAGTCCTATTATCCCGAGACGGAGAAAATCGATCCTAAATCTGTCTATAGCGTGTCCGTCATGCCTTGTACCGCAAAGAAATTTGAGTGCCAGCGTCCGGAGATGGAACAAGCCGGAACGCCTGATGTGGACGCCGTCCTTACCACAAGAGAGTTAGGCGCCATGATCCGTCAGGCAGGTATCGATTTCGTGAATTTACCGGATGAAAAAGCCGATGCGCCAATGGGAATCGGGACAGGCGCCGCGGATATCTTCGGCGCTACCGGCGGCGTTATGGAGGCAGCGATCCGTACAGTATATGAAGTCATCTCGGGACAGCCGCTTCCCAGTCTTGAACTGGCGCCGGTGCGCGGGCTGGAGGGCGTTAAAGAAGCGACGCTGGATGTGCCGAACTTTGGAGAAGTTCGCGTAGCGGTTGCCCATGGATTAGCCAACGCAGCGAAACTCATGCGGGTCGTGCAGGAAGGGAAGAAGCAGTATCACTTTATCGAAGTTATGGCCTGCCCCGGCGGTTGTGTAGGCGGCGGCGGTCAGCCTTTGGTAACCAGCGCCGACAGGATCGCTTTAGAGGAAGACTATCAGGCTGTACGCGTAAAGGCGATCTATGCGGAAGACAGAGGCAAAACGCTGCGAAAATCCCATGAAAATCCAGCAATTTCCGAAGTCTATGAGAAATATCTGGGCAAGCCGCTTGGAGAAAAATCTCATCATTTGCTTCACACAAAGTATGTGGCCAGGAGCAAGTATAATGTGCCGATACCCGAACAGGAAAAAGCCGAATCGGTTAAGTAAGGCAGAAAACCGGGTGTTATCACAAGCCTGAGAAGCACAGTTGCTTACGCTGCGAAATCGCAGCGCCGCGAAGCGGAAGGCATGAGCGACCTGTGCGCGAATGCCGATAGGGTTCACCTGACTAACCCGCTCTAAAGCAGCAATACAAGAGCGACTAAGTCATGCATGGACTCATCTATTGCTTAGTATGGCCGAAAATATCTAAGCAAAGATTCGTTCTATGGGACAGCGTCCCATCAAAGCATTCTTCCAAGTGGATGCCGCTTCGCTTGGGTTGTGGGCGGTAGCCTACATTAAAATGAAATAGAGGCGCCGGAGCGCACAGTTCCGGCGCCTTTTACAGTTCCGCAGCGCCGGATGTGGAAAATGGACATGGGGCGTTAGCCTTGAGGTGGACAAGCGTTTTTTGTACCCGAGACCGGGTGCAAACGCAAAGAGTTGGAGGGTGGCGGGCAGTATGCTTGGCAACATAATTAATGTAGCGGCGATTCTCTTGGGCTGCCTTGCCGGCAGAGTACTGGGGGGAAAGCTCAAGGAAAGCTATCGGGATGCAGCCGTTAAGGCAGGCGGCTTGTGCTTAGTCGTATTGGGTTTGCAAATGGCTTTGGGCGGACAGGAGTTTATCCTGATTCTGCTTAGCGTGGTTTTGGGAAGTGTGATCGGGGAAAGTCTACACATCGATAGCGCGATGGAGTCTTTTGGAAAGCGAGTGGAAGACAGGCTATCGGCGGGCAATGACGGATTCAGCAAGGCGTTCATTTATTCGACGCTGCTCTTTTGCATCGGCCCAATGAGTATTCTGGGCAGCATAGCCGGTGGTCTCAGGGGAGAACACGGCATTCTGATCACAAAGGCTGTATTGGACGGCATTTTCGCCGCGATATTAACGGTTACGATGGGGATAGGCGTGCTGGGCTCCGCCGTCACAACAGGCGTATATCAGGGCGCGATCGTACTCAGCGCCCGTTGGGCGGAACAGTTTCTGACGGAAGCGATGATCACAGAAATGACGGCTACCGGAGGGATCTTGATCTTGGCGATTGCAATGAATATGTTGAATCTCAAAGAGTTTAAGACAGCCAATATGCTACCGGCGCTCCTGCTCATTTGCCTGTTTGTGGCGCTCGGCCAAATATTTTAAAGGTTCCGGCTTGTTGTATGGGGGAACTGCGTGGTAAGATGTTGTTGTTTGTGATGAAACGCCCCGTTTTCATACGATCGTTTGTAGAACGACGGACAGAAGGGAGGAAGGGGAACTTAGGAAGAAAAGGATAGATGAGAAATATAGCGTGATGGAAAGGGGAATAGGGAATGGTTAAAGAGAAGCTACGGGTCTTTTATGTTTTTATTGTTATTGCTATCTACTTTATCGTCATGGCTTTGCCAACGCCTGAAGGACTGTCTGAAGAGGGAAAAAGAGCGATAGCTATGATGATCTGCGTAGTGATAACCTGGGTAATGGAGCTTATTCCCATACTTATTTCCTCGGTATTGTTCATTTTTTTGATTTCTTTTCTGAACTTGAATACGGAATTGGGCGCGGTAAAAGACTTTGCGACGCCGACTGTGTTCTTTGTGTTTGCCTCTATTCTGTTGGCCTATGCTTTGGAGAATTGCGGGCTAAACAATCGCTTAGCACTCAAAATGTCCGTTTTATCCAAGGGAAAACCAAAGCTGTTGATCTTATATATGATGTGCGGCACCGCGCTGCTATCGACCATTATTTCCAATGTGCCCGCCTGCGCGGCATTTTTCTTTATTGTCCTGGCGCTTTGCAAGAAGAATAATTGCGAGAGAGGGAAAAGCAACTTTGCCAAAGCCTCGATCATCGGCGTAATTATGGCGGCTATGGCCGGCGGAAACGCGACGCCCGCCGGTTCCTCTCTGAATGTGCTGGGCTTGAACCTGCTGCGGCAAAGCACAGGGCAAAGCCTTAGTTTTGCGGAATGGACGATATTTGGATTGCCGATTGTCATTATCTCGATTCCTCTTCTTTGGATGCTCATTATCAGGGTTTTTCCCCCGGAGTTTGACGAACTGGTTGGCGTGGAAGAAACGAAAAAAGAACTGGAAGAACTGGGCAAATATTCTATCCAAGAAATTAAGTTCATGGTGATCACAGCGATCATGATGATCTTCTGGTTTACCGAATCCTATTTGCACAATGTGCCGGTTTCCACTTCTACCGTATTTTTCGCTTCCTTATATTTCTTACCCGGGATCGAAATACTATCCTACGAGTATATCAAAGACAAGCTCGATTGGACGCTGGTGATCATGATTGGCGCTTCCGGCGCGTTGGGCGCCGCGATGTTCACTTCCGGCGCTTCCAGTTGGCTGGCGACCGTGATTCTGGGTTCCTTTACCGACGCAAGCCCGCTGTTTCTGGTTTTTCTGATTTCCGTTTTCTGCACAGTGATCAAAGTCCTGATTCCCTCTAACCCGGCGTGCGTCTCCATTTTGGTACCGACATTAGCGGCTTTTTCCCAGGAAACCGGGATACCGATCATGATGCTGTTTCTTCCGATGGCCTTTACCGTCACCGCCGGATGGTTGCTGCCCTTTGATCCCGTACCGCTTGTCTGCTGGCCGGAGAGGTATTTCTCCATGAAAGATTTCGCAAAAGCCGGCGTCTTTGCCCATATCATCATCATCATAGTCGTAGTGGCTATTGTTATGGCAATCGGCGTGCCTTTGGGCTACTTTTAAGATGAAATGCCAGAGCAATACCTCTAAAACAGTGTAAATGCTTGAATCCAGGGATATTATGCTTGCTTTTTCAACAAATATCAGATACAATGTTAATAGAATGTTAACAAAAAGGATGTACATTCCCTAAAAAAGCAAGCCTCATGGATCAGTAGAAAAGCCGGAACCCGCGCCATACAAGCATTATATTGAGTTTAGAAACGCCGGGAGTTTGATTGTGTCAAACAAACTCCTGTTCATCAGCTCTACGAATAGGGGGAAATGTTTTGGATAAAAACATAGGCAGAGCAATTCCAAAGACGAAAATGAGGAGCAGGCGAAACGATAAAGTTACATTCGTGATGCTGGGCGGCCCAAGCAGCCCGGTAAAGGAAATTCAGCTTTCCGCCAGGTTTTTTAAGTTTTGTTTCACCATTTTCTGTATTGCATTAATCTCTTTTGGAGCAGTCTCTTACTATGTAGTACAAGAATATGTGGATAGCAGAGCGACTGTGGTTGCCTTATCGGAAGTAAACGACGGGCTTACCTCGACAACCAGAAACCAGGAGGTCATGATTAAGGACCTGCAGCAAATCGCAGGGAATATGTTAAATAAAATTGAAGAAATAGAGACCTTAAATTCTGAAGTTCGTTCTAAGGTCGGACTGGAAGAGATTCCGGACGGGGAATCGACTATGGTGGCAGGGTATACCGTATCAAGAGGAGAGAGTGTGCCGGCGCAAACATCCGAGGGCGGGTCGGAGAACGAAGAACTGGATACGCTGGAGGATTTAAAACAAGAATTGCTGGATATGGATCTGGTGATGACCGAACAGGCGATGGAGCTTCTTTTCCTGAAGGATGACGTCGAAAAACAACTGGCATTTGAATCGGCGCTTCCCAGCCTCTGGCCCATGGACGGGATTTATGTCTCAGCATTTGGCAACAGGAGAAATCCCTTCGGTCGCGGAACGGAATTTCATCAGGGAATCGATATCGCGAACAAGAGCGGGACGAAAATATATGCTGCAGGCGACGGCGTCGTCACCTTTGTCGGCTATAAATCCGGCTGGGGCAGTATGGTTTTGATCAATCACGGATACGGCTATGTCAGCCAGTATGCCCACTGTTCCGAGCTGTTTGTCACAGAAAACCAGGCGGTTGCCCGCGGCGAAGTCATAGCGGCTTGTGGCAGTACAGGCCGTACTACAGGACCGCATCTCCATTTCGGCGTACAGTATAGGGGTTCGTTTATCGACCCAATGAAGGTCTTAGTTGCCGAGGGGGCAAAGAAATAATGGCAAAGGACAAAACGGATGCTGTGGGAACCATCATCAGTGAAGACTGCCACTTCGAAGGCAATATTAAGTTGGAGTCCAGCATTCGAATCGATGGGAAACATGTTGGCGATGTGATAACGGAAGGGGATGTCTATGTCGGCGATACCGGCTCATGTGTCGGAAATCTTTCAGCCCGCAACTTCTATATCGGCGGGATTATCAAGGGAGATATCGTAGCAAAGGCAAGAATTGAGCTCAGCAGTAAAGCAAAGCTGAGAGGGAATGCGACGATGGGAAACCTGATTATGGAAGAGGGCGCCGAGTTTATGGGCAGTTGCCGGACGATCAATACTTTGCATTTAGAAGAGGAAGAGAACATCGCTGAATGATGGGTTTGCTGTTAGCTGGAGGATCATACAGACATGGGGATAAGCGAAACCATCCCGATGTCTTTTTCATATTCGGTTCCGGGTAACTATGCCTGGTCTGTGATAAAGCGGATCAAAGAAAGGTTCCGGCTTATGGCGCAACGAGAACAACTGGCCAAATTGAAAGAAGAAGTGGAGCAATGCCATCGCTGCGCGCTGAGACAGCAGTGCATCCAGACGGTTTTCGGCGAAGGGGCAGCCGGTAAAGGGCTCATGGTCATCGGTGAGGGACCGGGGCAGGACGAAGACTTGCAGGGAAGGCCTTTTGTTGGCAGAGCGGGAAGGTTGCTGGATAGGATCCTTGAATCCGCCGGATTTTCCCGCAAGGCGAATACCTATATCGCCAATATCGTGAAGTGCAGACCGCCGGGAAACCGGGATCCGCTGCCTGAGGAAAGAGAAGCTTGCTTACCCTATTTGATGGAACAAATACAGATCATCGCGCCGAAAATTATTCTTTTGCTGGGGGCGACAGCGATACAAGGCTTGATCGATCCGAAAGCAAAAATTGGAAGCAGCCGGGGCAAATGGATGGACTGGCAAGGCATACAGGTTATCGCGACCTATCATCCGGCAGCATTGTTGCGCAATCCGGGGTTCAAAGCAGTCGTTTGGGAAGATATACAGATGGTTATCGATAAATATAGAGAATTAGTCGATCCGGACCACTTCAGTGAGTATCATTAAGGATAAGACAAAACGTCGGGGAAAGGAGCGGGAAGATGCCGTGGGTTGACATATGCATTGTACTGCTGATCACGATCGTAGCGTATATCGGTTATTCGGTAGGCTTGTTTGGGGCAATCAAAGGGTTTGTTAGTAAAATATTGGGACTAGTAACAGCCTGGATTCTTACGCCTATAGCGCAGGCTTGGCTGGAAGTCAGGCTTGGCGCGGAATCCTTTCTAAGCGAATTGGTTAGAAACAGATTTCCTGCGCCTTTGGAAGAAACGATTCGGATGGCGGCGGAAACAGCGCGAAATCTGCAAGAGTTTCGCGATAGCCTGGTAGCGTTTCTACCGCGGGAAGTGGCGGAATATCTGCAGCGCAGCCTAGATAGGACGCCAATGCATACTGTGCCTTCTCCGGAATTCGTGATGGAAACCCTTTCCGGGGAAATTGCCAAAGGCCTGATGTGGGCGTTCCTGCTTATCCTCATTTGGACGATTGTTTCCATCTTGATCAAGGGCTTTTTGGGATTGGTCTTTTTCGGAAGAGAGGGAAAGACGGTCGTTGGCGTACTGGACGGGTTCCTGGGTATGGCGACAATGACTTTCCTTGTGGTCGTAGCGTTGATCATTGTAAGCGGGCTTGTTTACCCTATCGTGCTCATGGCGGCGGCAGAGGGAAACCTGAGCGGGTTCCAACCGCTCCTTCTGGACTCCAAGCTGCTGGGTTGGATGGCGGGTATTTATCAAACCTACATGATTCCCTGGATGAAATAAGGAGGAGAAAACCTGGAAAATGGACATAGAAGCAAACTGGCAGAGAATCAAGGCGCATCGCCTGCGACTGTCAGATCAGGAAATACGGGGACTGGCGGAAGTCTTGTTTTTTGAACAGGAGGCCTGGCTGGAAGAAAAGCTGAGGCAGCGCGATGGTGAAGCGCTGGCTATGGAGATATTGGGATTCCTTGGCGGTATCGGCAGTCTGCAGGCAGTGAGCATTCTGCTCAAACAACTGGACTCCGGCATAGAAGTGTTGCAGGTTGCCGCTGTCGAGGCATTGAAACAGTGTCCGGCGATCATTATATTGGAACCCTTGTCTAAAATTATGCTTCAGCAAAACAGAAGTGCAATCAAAGCAGGAGAAGTGCTGCTGAGTTTTGGAGAGAATGGCGCCGAGGAGCTTTGGAATCTTTGGTTTGATAAAAAAAGTGTGGCGGGGCTGAAAATCCAGGTCCTGCAACTCCTGGCGGAAACGACAGACGTCCGCGCGGTGCATCTTGCGTTTCTGGCTTTTCTCTCGGAAGAGGACGAGTTGATTCTCACCGCGATGAGAGCGGCAGAAAAAAGGAATGCCAGCTGTCTTTGGGGAAATGTAGCAGGCTGCCTGTCCCATTCCGCCTGGAGAATACGCGGCAGGGCGGTACATCTTCTGGGAGAATGGAAAGAAAGCAGAGCG